>NZ_JBHYMQ010000038.1:0-75402 GCF_042742985.1 Streptomyces sp. NPDC058864
TCGAGACCGTTTCACCGGCCCCTCCGGGCTTTCCCTTCGTTGTCTCCAGCTTAGCAGATCCGATTTCCTTCTCTGCCACCCTCTGGAGGGGGTTTGCCGTTCGGCTTTCGCTTTCCGGCTTTTCCGACTCTATCAGACCGTTTCCGGGCTGATCCCCAGTCAGCGGGGCTTGTCATCCCGGCTGTTGGGCCGTTCCGACTGGTGAAACGTTAGCGGATCGGCGGCGCCCGATGCCAATCGAGCAATTCCTTCGATCCTCATTCCGAAAAACGCACACACGAACGAGACGGCACATGGCCGTTCATCGAAGTGGGTCCTGCGGGATGGCTGCCCGGGGCCGACCGAAGTCGGTGTTCACCGGCGGGCAACTCGGAGAACATTACGGATCCCCCGTACGTCTGTCAAACCAGGGCAGCGGGGTCAGTCGAGGTCCTTCAAGCGGCCACCGGCGTCGGGCTGGTCGGCCTCGACGCGGCGGAGGAGACGGGTCAGCAGGTCGCCGAGGCCGTTGCGTTCGTCGGTGGCGAGGTCCTGGAGGAGGTCCGCCTCGAAGACGGACGCCATGCGCATCGTCTCCAGCCACTTGCTGCGGCCGAGGTCGGTGAGCTCGACGATGACACGGACGCGGTTGCTCTCGTCGCGCTCCCGGGTGACCAGACCTTCCGAGACCATGCGGTCGATCCGGTGGGTCATGGCGGCGGGGGTGAGGCCGAGCCGCTTGGCCAGGTCGCCGGGGCCGAGGCGGTACGGACGGCCCACGACCACAAGGGCCTTGAGGACCTCCCATTCGGCACTGGTGATGCCCACGGCCGACAGGTGCCGGCTGTAGCCCACGTTCATGCGGCGGTTGAGCCTGCCCAGGGCCGTGACGATCTTCTCGACCTGGGGGTCCACCTCGGGGTACTCGCGCTGGTAGATCGCGATCTGTTCGTCGAGGTCCAGCTCCTGCGGGGTGCCGGCAGGGCCGTCGGCTGCGCTCGTCATGGCAGGAGTGTCCCACGAAACTCATTGGCCCTAAAGACTTCCGGCATGTACTGTTTAGCTTCGAAGTTTAAAGTTGAAGTCTTCAAGTTCAAGGACTACTGACCTAAGGGGTGAGTGTGACCACCGCGATGGGCGCCGCGCTGCGCCGGATCCAGCTGGGGAACGCGCTGAGCGCGTTCGGCAACGGCTTCACCGTTCCGTTCCTGTTCGTCTACGTGGCACAGGTCCGGGACCTGGGGGCGGGCACGGCGGGTGTCGTGCTGTCCGCCTTCGCCGTCGCCGCGCTCGCCGTGCTGCCGTTCACCGGTCGGACGATCGACCGGAGCGGCCCACTGCCCGTGCTGCTGGTCGGTGCGTTCGCGGCGGCGGTGGGCGCCATGGGCTTCGGGCTCGTGTCGAGCGCGCCCCTGGTGATCGCCGCGTCCGCGGTGATGGGCGCCGGCATCGCCGTGATGCAGCCGGCGCTGGCCACGCTCATCGTGTGGTGCTCCACGCCGAGGACGCGCTCGCGGGCCTTCGCGACGCAGTTCTTCCTGAGCAATCTCGGTCTGGGGGTCGGCGGACTGCTGGGCGGGCTGCTGGTCGACACCTCGCGTCCGGGCTCCTTCACGTTGCTGTTCTCGATCGAGGCCGCGATGTTCGTCGTGCTCGGTCTCGTCGTGGCTTCCGTACGGCTGCCCAAGGCGGCGCACATGGAGGCGGCACCGACCGAGAAGGCGGCCGGGGGCTGGCGAGCGCTGTTCGCCGACCGGGCGATGGTGCAGCTGTGCGTGCTGGGCGGGGTGCTGTTCTTCGCCTGCTACGGGCAGTTCGAGTCGGGACTGTCGGCGTACGCGGTCGAGGTGACCAAGGTGTCGCCGGCGACGCTGGGCATCGCCCTCGCGGCGAACACCGCGGCGATCGTGGTGGCGCAGTTCCTCGTCCTGCGGCCGGTGGAGCGGCGGCGGCGCAGCCGGGTGATCGCGGCGGTCGGTCTGCTGTGGGCCCTGGCGTGGGTGGTCGCCGGGCTGTCCGGGCTGATGGGCTCGGCGCACGGGGTCGCGACGGCGATGCTGATCGGCACGTACGCGCTGTTCGGGCTCGGCGAGGCGATGCTGTCGCCCACGGTCGCGCCGCTGGTGGCGGACATGGCGCCGGAGCGCATGGTCGGCCAGTACAACTCGGCGTTCGCGCTGGTGAAGCAGCTGGCGCTGGCCGTGGGGCCGGCGGTCGGCGGTCTCATGGCGGGCAGCGGGATGTACGGCGAGTACATCGTGATGCTGGTCGCGTGCTCGCTGGCGGTCAGCGTGCTGTCGGTGCGGCTGGGCCGGCGGCTCACGGTCGGACAGGACGCGCCGATGCGGGAGCCCGTGCTGGCGGCGTGATCCTCCGTCAGGTGGGGAGCGCGAACTCGCACCACACCGCCTTGCCGCCGCCGGGGGTCCGCCGGGATCCCCAGGCGGAGGCGATGGTGGCGATGATGGAGATGCCCCGGCCGGCCTCGTCGGCCGGTTCGGCGCGGCGCCGCCGCGGCAGGTGGTCGTCGCCGTCGGTGACCTCGATGATCAGGCGCCGGTCGGTGCGCCGCAGGCGCAGCCGCATGGGCGGGACGCCGTGCTGGAGCGAGTTGGCGACCAGTTCGCTGGCGGCGAGGACGCCGAGGTCGACGAGTTCGACCGGGAAGCGCCAGGAGGTCAGCACGCCCTGCGCGAAGGCGCGGGCGCGGGGGGCCGCCTCGATGCCGCCGAGGAGTTCCAGGGAGGCGTTGCGGAACAGCTCGGAGTCGTTGCCCTCGCGCTGCGGGTACTGCATGACGAGCACGGCGACGTCGTCGGCGTGCTCGGAGGTGACGCCGAGGGCGCGCAGCAGGCGGTCGCAGATGACCTGGGGACTGCCGGTGGCGCCCGCGACGGCGTTCATCAGGGCGGAGACGCCCTCGTCGATGTCCTCGCCCCGGCGCTCGATGAGGCCGTCGGTGTAGAGCACGGCGGTGGCGCCCGGCCCGAGGGGGACGGAGCCGGAGGTGTGGACCCAGCCGCCGGTGCCGAGCGGCGGGCCGGTGGGTTCGTCGGCGCGGCGGACGGTGCCGTCGGCGTCGCGGACGACGATCGGCAGGTGGCCGGCGGAGGCGTAGGACAGCCGTCCCTCGCTGGGGTCGTGGACGGCGTAGACGCAGGTGGCGATCTGGGTGGCGTCGATCTCGGCGGCCAGGCCGTCGAGGAGCTGGATGACCTCGTGCGGGGGCAGGTCCAGGCGCGCGTAGGCGCGGACCGCGGTGCGGAGCTGGCCCATGACGGCGGCGGCGCGCACGCCGCGGCCCATGACGTCGCCGATGACGAGGGCGGTGCGGCCGGCGCCCAGGGTGATGACGTCGTACCAGTCGCCGCCGACGGCGGCGTCGGTGCCGCCGGGCTGGTAGGTGGCGGCGACGCGCAGGTCGTCGGGCTGTTCGAGCTCCTGGGGGAGCAGGCTGCGCTGGAGGGTGACGGCGGTCGCGTGGAGGCGGCGCTCGCTCTCGCGGAGGCGTTCGGCGGACTGGACCTGGTCGGTGACGTCGGTGGCGAAGACCAGGACGCCGCCGGTGTCGCCGCCGTCCTTCACCGGAACGGGGCTGCAGGTGAGGGTGAAGTAGCCCTGACGAGTGGCGGTGGCGACCTTGCGGGCCTTGACGGTGCGGGGTTTGCCGCTGCGGAAGACCTGGTCCATGAGGGGGAGCAGGCCGAGTTCGGCGAGCTCCGGGAGGGACTCGCGGGCGGGCTCCCCGGGCGTGCGGGTGCCGAAGACCTCGGTCCAGGCCTCGTTGACGTAGCCGAGGTGGTGGGTGGGCCCGTGCGTGACCGCGATGAGGGCGGGCAGCCGGCCCAGCACCTCGCGTACGGGGAGGGCGTCGAGGGTGTGCGCCGGCGCGTCCGGGTGCTCGGCGGCCTCGCCGCGCGCCGCGGGGACCGCTCCGCCGGACGGGGGTTCGGCACCGGCGGCCGCCGCCTGGGCATTGCGTCGTTGTGTTCCGGGGAGCCGGGCGCTCCAACGCGTGAGGTTCAAACGTCCGATTCCTCGTATTTGTCACTCTTTGCAGGTGCTGGCGCACGCTTGGTCACGGGTCCAGTGTGGCCGACCCGCCGCTCCGGGGGAATCGGCCACCGCATCCGCACTGGCGGTCAGGGCGCGTCGGGCTTGCGTCCGGTCTCCGCGGCGAGCTCGAACTCGGCGCGGGGGTTCTCCAGCGAGCCGAGCGAGACGATCTCCCGTTTGAAGAGCCCGGACAGGACCCATTCGGCCAGGATGCGCGCCTTGCGGTTGAAGGTGGGCATCCGGCTGAGGTGGTACGCGCGGTGCATGAACCAGGCGGGATAGCCCTTGAGTTTGCGCCCGTAGACCTGCGCCACGCCCTTGTGGAGGCCGAGCGAGGCGACCGAGCCCGCGTACTCGTGACGGTAGTCGGTCAGCGCCTCGCCGCGCAGGCTCGCGACGATGTTGTCGGCGAGGATGCGGGCCTGCCGCAGGGCGTGCTGGGCGTTGGGCGCGCAGAGCGCCTCGGGGTCGTCGGAGGTGACGTCCGGGACGGCGGCGGCGTCACCGGCGGCCCAGGCGCCCTCGGTGCCGGCGATCCGCAGGTCCGCCGTGCACCTGATCCGGCCACGTCCGTTGAGCGGCAGGTCGGTGCGGGAGAGCACGGGGTGCGGTTTGACGCCGGCCGTCCACACCAGGGTGCGGGTGGGCACGCGGGAGCCGTCGTCCAGGACGGCGACGCGGTTCTCGCAGGACTCCAGCCGGGTGCTGAGGCGGATGTCGACGTTGCGGCCGCGCAGCTCGCGGACGGCGTACCGGCCCATCTCCTCGCCGACCTCGGGGAGGATGCGGTCGGTGGCCTCGACCAGGATCCACCTCAGGTCGTCGGCCTCGACGTTGTGGTAGTAGCGCACGGCGTAGCGGGCCATGTCCTCCAGCTCGCCGAGGGCCTCCACGCCCGCGTAGCCGCCGCCGACGAAGACGAAGGTCAGGGCCGCGTCGCGGACCTCGACGTCCCGGGTGGAGGAGGCGATGTCGAGCTGTTCCAGGACGTGGTTGCGCAGCCCGATGGCCTCCTCGACGGTCTTGAAGCCGATGCCGTGCTCGGCGAGGCCCGGGATGGGCAGGGTGCGGGAGACCGAGCCGGGTGCCAGCACCAGGTGGTCGTACGGCAGCTCCAGCGCGGCGGAGCCCTCCTCCTCGGTGGCGAGGGTGGTGAGCGTGGCGACCCGCTTGCCGTGGTCGATGCGCCGGGCCTCGCCGATGACCAGCGTGCAGCGGTCCAGGACCCGGCGCAGCGGCACCACGACGTGGCGGGGCGAGATGGAACCGGCCGCCGCTTCGGGCAGGAAGGGCTGGTAGGTCATGTAGGGCTGCGGTTCGACCACGACGATTTCCGCTTCGTCGTGTTTCAGCCTGCGCTGCAGCCGCAAAGCGGTGTACATGCCCACATAACCGCCGCCGACGACGAGGATGCGCGGGATCCCGGATTCATCTGCCGCGCCGGACGGCCCCTTGAGTGCTGCCATCGTTCCATGAGGCAATGGGCCATCGGGGTTTGTCCACAGGGCGTACGGCAATGAATGGCCGAATCCTGTTCTCCGGCAGGTCACGGGCGGGTTGCTGACCGGTGTGAAGTGCCGGGAAGGAGATTCGGCGGCCGGGGTACTCCGATCGTGGCCGGGTGCCCCCTTCATTCTTGACCGGGGCTCAACTATGTTCGTATCCCGCCGGGGTGCTCGCGCGGCGTCGTCCGCCGCCTCCCGGCGATCATGGGGTGGGGAGTCTCCGGGGGGAGACGCGATCAACCGGGGGATACACATATGCATATCCAGGACTCTCAGTGGGCGATGACCGCGACCGTCAGCGGCCATCCCGATCCCGTCGTGCGCGGTGGCGGCGGGGCCCGTACGTCCCCGCTGCGCGTGGACGCGCAGCGCAACCTCGAGCACGTCCTGCGGGCCGCCCGCGAGGTCTTCGGCGAGCTGGGGTACGGCGCGCCGATGGAGGACGTGGCACGCCGGGCCCGGGTGGGCGTCGGCACCGTCTACCGGCGCTTCCCCAGCAAGGACGTGCTGGTGCGGCGCATAGCCGAGGAGGAGACGGCACGGCTGACGGAGCAGGCGCGCTCGGCCCTGGGCCAGGAGGAGGAGGCGTGGTCGGCGCTGTCCCGCTTCCTTCGCACCTCGGTGGCCTCCGGCGCCGGGCGGCTGCTGCCGCCGCAGGTGCTGCAGGTGCAGCCGTCCGGCGCGGCCGACGGGACACGGGTGCCGCAGCAGCGCGGCGGGGCGGACGACATCGCCTCGGGCGCCGGGGTCACCACGCTGCTGGACGTCGTCGGGCAACTGGTGGAGCGGGCGAGGGCGGCCGGTGAGCTGCGCGCGGACGTGTCGGTGGCCGACGTGCTGCTGGTGATCGCCACCGCGGCGCCGTCGCTGCCGGATCCGGCCCAACAGGCCGCCGCCTCGGCCCGGTTGCTGGACATCCTGCTGGAGGGACTGCGGTCCCGCCCGGGGGCGTGAGGCTGACCCGTTCAGGTGATGAGCCGTGTCCGGGGGGTGAAACTCCCCGGACGGGTGGTTCTGGTGCTTGACAGGTCGTCCGGCGGTACGGGTGTGCCACTCTTACGCCCGTGGATGAAGGAAACGGGGAGTCCGGTCCGCCCGCGGAGGCGGGGGCGGACTCCGGTGGGGGCCCGCCGTCCGGCCGCGTACCCGGGCAGCGGGAGCCGGTCGTGGAGCGCCTCCCCGAGGCCGCGGACGCCCCCGGGGCGCAATTGTCCGACGCCGACCTGGTCGCCCGCGTGCGCGGCGGCGACGACAGCGCGTACGAGGAGCTGTACCGGCGCCACGCCGCGGCCGTGCGGCGCTACGCCCGCGGCTGCTGCCGTGACCGGCACACCGCGGAGGACCTGACCGGCGAGGTCTTCGCCCGCACGCTGCAGGCGATCCGCGGCGGCAGCGGTCCGGACGCCGCGGTGCGCGCCTACCTGCTCACCACGGTGCGGCGGGTGGCCGCGTCCTGGGGCAGCAGCGCCAAGCGGGAGCAACTGGTCGACGACTTCGCGGTGTTCGCGGTCACGTCGGCCGGCGCCGCGGCGGCCGAGGGCACCCAGGAGCCGGCCGCGGACGTGCGCGCCATGCAGGAGGCCGAACGCTCGCTGGCCATCCAGGCCTTCCGTACCCTCCCCGAGCGCTGGCAGGCGGTGCTGTGGCACACCGCGGTCGAGGAGGAGTCGCCGAGCAAGATCGCCCCGCTGCTCGGGCTGACGGCCAACGCGACGGCCGTCCTGGCGCACCGGGCCCGTGAGGGACTGCGCCAGGCCTATCTGCAGGCGCACGTGTCGTCCTCGCTGACCGCCGAGGGGGCCTGCGCCCGCTACGCGGACCGGCTGGGCGCGCACGCCCGCGGCGGGCTGCGGATGCGGGCCGACCGGGAGCTGCGCAAGCACCTGGAGGAGTGCGCCAAGTGCCGCCTGGCGGCGGCGGAGCTGGCGGACGTGAACGCGGCGCTCAAGGGGCTGCTGCCGGTCGCGGTCGTCGGCTGGTTCGGCGCCGCGTACGCGGCGAAGGCGGCGGGCGTCGCCGCGGGCGGTGCGGCGGCCGGGGCCGGTGCGGGAGCCGCGGCGGCCGCCGCTTCCGGCGGATCGGGCGGTGGCGCGGCGGCGGGTGCCGGTGGTGCGGCGGCCGCCGAGGGGGCCGCCGCGCCGGTGAAGATCGCCGTCGCCGCGGGGCTGGCGCTCGCGGCCGCCGGTGCCGTCGTCGCGATCGCCCTGACCGGGGACGACAGCACACCCCGGCCCCAGGCGGAGAGCAGGCCCTCGGCCGCGCCCGTTGTACCGGCGCCGCCGCATTCGCCCACCCCCTCGCCGTCGCGGCCCTCCCCCGCGCCGAGCCCGACGCCGTCCGTCCGGGCACCGGTACGGGTCGCCGCTCCGACCCCGACGCCTCCGGCGCGTCCCGTCGAGGAGCCCGCGCCCGCGCCCACACCGACGCCGACGCCGACCCCCAGCCGTACCGCGGAGCCGCCCACGCCCACGCCCACCCCGACGCCGACCCCGGTGCCCGAGCCGGTCGTCCACCGGCTGAGCGGGCTCGGGTACGGCCTCGCCGGCCGCTCCGACCGGCCCACGATCCGGCTCGGCGACTGGGTCTGGCAGCGCTGGGGCCTCGGCATCGACGGCACGCGCTACTCCGACGGGGTCACGGTCGGCGCCCCGTCCACCGTCACGATCGACCTCAACCGCTCCTGCACCGCCTTCGACGCCGTCGTCGGCATCGACGACGTCGCGCTGGGCTTCGGCGCGGCGCGCTTCTCGGTCCACGGCGACCACGGGCGGCTGTGGCGCTCCGAGGTGCTGCGCGGCGGTGACCCCGGGGTTCCGGTCCACGTGCCGATCGCCGGCAACCGCACCATCCGGCTGAAGGTCGAACCGACCCGCAGGTTCCACGTCGTGAACGTGGCGGACTGGGCCGCGTCGCGGATCACCTGCGACTGAGCCGTGCCGCCGTCCCCGCCGGTTCAGCCGGCGGGGACCTCGCACGCGTCGTCGGCGCAGGCGGCCGCCGCGGGGGCGGCCGCCACGGCGCCGGTCTCCTGGGCGACCTGCTCCAGCACGCGCAGGAAGGTCGAGGACTCCTGGCCGCCCTGGACGGCCCACTTGCCCTCGAAGACGAAGGTCGGGACGGCGTTCACGCCGATGCCGCGGGCGTCGTCGATCTCGGCCAGCACCTCCGCGCGGCCCTCGTCGGAGGCGAGGAAGGCGGCCGCGCGGTC
Source organism: Streptomyces sp. NPDC058864 (assembly GCF_042742985.1). Taxonomy (NCBI): domain Bacteria; kingdom Bacillati; phylum Actinomycetota; class Actinomycetes; order Kitasatosporales; family Streptomycetaceae; genus Streptomyces; species Streptomyces sp. NPDC058864. The sequence goes on from NZ_JBHYMQ010000038.1 coordinate 8,749, forward strand.
GCGGTCCAGCCCGGCTTCGGCGGCGAGCGCGGCCAGGGTGTCGCGGTCGCCGACGTCGGCGCCCTCGGCGAAGTGCGCCACGAGCAGCCGGTCCTTGAGCGCGGCCTGCTCCTTGGCGCCGTAGGCGTTCAGGGCGTGCCACAGCAGGCGGTGGGCGAGCAGGGTGTTGTTCTCGATGGCGCGGTCGAAGTCGAAGGCCAGGCCCTCGGCGCGGCCGAGCTCCTCCAGCCGGGCGTCCATCGCCGCGGACTGCGGGCCGTAGCGCTCGTTGAGGTAGGCCCGGTGCTGCTCGGGGGTCTCGGACTTGTCGGGGGCGAGCTGGAAGGGGCGGTAGACCACCTCGACCTGGTCGGCCTGCGGGAAGGCGGCCAGGGCCCGCTCGAAACGGCGCTTGCCGACGTAGCACCACGGGCAGGCGATGTCGCTGTAGATCTCGACCTTCATGCTCTCTCCGTCACCGAAAACGTCCGTTGAATCCTCAAGGATGCAACGAGGAGCCCGTCCGCGGCCATTCCCCTAGGCGATCGCTTCGGCGATCAGCGCGTGGGCGCCCTCGCCGCCCAGCTCGTGGCCCGCGGCGCGGGCCCGCTCGTACGGCTCGTCCCCTAGGGCCGCGCGGGCCGCCGCCGCAGCGGCGCGCACCCCCTCCGCCTCCGGGACCGGGCGCGGCAGGCCCGCGCGCAGGCCGTCGGCCGCACCGTGCAGCCGGGCGGCCCGCACGGGATCGCCGAGGGCCACCAGCACCTCGGCGGCGTACTCGGCCACCGCCGCCAGACGCGGTTCGGCGCAGAAGCCGTCGAGTCCCGCGCGCAGCGCCTCCGCGAGCCCGGCCAGGGCGCCGGCCGTGTCGCCCTCGGCGGCGGACACCCGGGCCGAAAGGCTCGCCACGAGCAGCTCGAAGTCCGGTGGGGGCGTGCCCAGACGGCCCTCGCCGTGCGCGAGGTCGACCAGCTCCCGGGCCTCCCGCAGCTCGCCCCGGCGCAGCACGATCGTCGCCAGCAGCGTCCGGATGTAGGCGCGGGCGTCCCACACCCCGTACTGCTCGGCCTCCTCGGCGGCCTGGCGCAGCAGCTTCTCGGCGCGGGCGTCGTCGCCCTCGCGGTGGGCCACCTCCCCCATGCGGGACCGGACGAAGATGCCCTCCACGTGCGCGCCCAGTTCACCGCCGAGCCGCAGCGCCTCCTCCAGGTCCGCCCACGCCGCCGCGTAGTCGCCGTACGCCAGCGCCATCTCGGCACCGGCCTCGCAGACCTGGGCGCGCATCCAGCGGTCCCCGAGCCGTTCGCTGAGTTCCAGCAGCTCCGGCCAGTCCGCGTCGGCCCGGGGGAGACCGCCGGGGAGGTCGATCGTGATGTGCGTACGGAACATCAGCGCCGCCGCCAGTTCCCACGCGCCGCCGTGCGCACGGCAGGTGGCCACCATCGTGTCCGCGTGCTCCCGGATCGCCTCGTGGCGGCCCACGACGTAGTCGCAGAACGGCCACAGCATGCCGGGGAAACGCGCCGAGTGCGGGCCCGGCACGCTGTACACCTCGACGATCCGCGAGGCCAGCGCCAGCATCTCAGGGCTCTGCATCTCCTCGCGGGGCATGGTGTCGCTGACCACGAAGAGGTGGAGCAGCAGAAGGTTCATGCGCGACCAGAAGCCCGGGGCGCCGGGATCGTCGGGGAGTCCTGCGAGCCCGATGAGCCGGACCAGCCACTCCCGCGCCTCGTCGCGGAAGTTGCGCAGCCACCAGAACCAGCCCATGGCCAGGGCCAGTTCGATCCCCTCGGCCTCGTCCCCGGCGTCGATCGTCCGGCGCAGCACGGCCCGTACGTTGTCCAGGTCCGCCTCCACGCGGGCCGCCCAGACCAACTGGTCCGGGCCGCGCAAGGCGGCGTCGGCGGTGCGGGCGAAGTCCGCGAAGTACGCGGTGTGCCGGCGGGCCGCCTCCGCCAGGTCGGCGGGATCGCCCGCGGCGCGCTCGGCGGCGTACTCGTGGATCGTCTCCAGCAGCCGGTAGCGCGCCTCCTGCGCGCCGTGGTCGACGACGACCAGGGACTTGTCCACGAGCTGACCGACCAGCTCCAGCGCCTCCTCCCCGCACACGGCCTCCGCCGCCTGCAGCGTGCAGCCGCCGGCGAAGACGCTCAGCCGGCGCAGTGCCGTGCGTTCCGCCTCGCCGAGCAGGTCCCAGCTCCAGTCGACGACCGCGCGCAGCGTCTGCTGGCGGGGCAGCGCGGTGCGGCTGCCGCCGGTCAGCAGCCGGAAGCGGTCGTCGAGGCGGTCGGCGATCTGCCGCGGGGTGAGCACCCGCAGCCGCGCGGCGGCCAGTTCGATGGCCAGCGGGAGCCCGTCGAGACGGCGGCAGATCTCGTCCACCGCCTCCGTGTGGTCGCGGTCCGCGTCGAAGCCGGGACGCACGGCCGCCGCCCGCTCCACGAACAGCCGGTGCGCGGTCGGCAGCGGCAGCGGCTCCACCGGGCGCACCGTCTCGCCCGGCAGGCCCAGCGGCTCGCGGCTCGTGGCGAGCACGGTCACCCCGGGGCAGGCGGCGAGCAGTTGGTCGGTGAGCGCCGCCGCGGCGTCGATGACGTGCTCGCAGTTGTCGAGCACCAGCAGCATGCGGCGCTGCGCGCAGTGCTCCAGGAGCCGCGCGGCCGGGTCGGCCTCCTGGCCCGCGCTGCGCACCTCACGGGCGGCGGCCAGCACGGCCGTGTCACGGCGGCCGATCGCGCTCAGCACGGCGTCCGGCACCGCGGCGGGGCGGTCCAGCGGGGCGAACTCCGCCAGCCACACGCCGTCCGGGTACGCCGCGGAGCCCGTCACCGCGGCCGCGGCCTCCTGCGACAACCGGGTCTTGCCGGAGCCGCCGGGGCCGGTCAGCGTCAGCAGGCGGTGCGTGCCGTCGGTCAGGCTCGCGCGCAGCGTGCGGAGTTCGGCCTCGCGGCCGACGAAGCTGGTGAGGCGGGCCCGCAGGTTTCCGGTGCGGGGCGGGACGGCGGGGGCGGCTGCCTGCGTTTGCGGTCCGGTGGAGAGCAGCTGCGCGTGCAGGACCTTGAGTTCGGGGCCCGGGTCGGTGCCGAGGCGGTCGGCGAGGGCCAGGCGGGTGTCCTCGTACGCGGCCAGGGCGTCGGCCGGACGGCCCGTCGCACGCAGCGCCCGTATCAACTGCGCACGGAACGGCTCGTGCAGCGGGTGCTCGGCGACCAGACCACGCAGCTGCGGGAGCAGTTCGGCGGCGCGGTCCAGGGCGAGGCCCGCCTCGATGCGGCGGTACGTCGCGGTCAGCCGCAGGTCCTCCGCCCGGGCCGCGGCCGAACCCCGGTCCGGAAGGTCCGCCAGCGCGGGGCCGCGCCACAGCGCGAGTGCGGCCTCCAGGGTCTCCGCGGCGCTTGCGGGGTCGCCGGCGTCGAGGGCGGCACTGCCTTCGCGCACGAGGCGCTCGAAGAGGTGGAGGTCGACATCGTCCGGGGTCGCCGTGAGCAGGCGGTAGCCGGCGGGGCCCGAGGCGATGGTGTCCCTGCCGCCGTCCGTGTCCCGGGGCCCGAGGACGCGGCGCAGCCTCGACACGAGCGCCTGCAGCGCGCCGGAGGCGTCCTGGGGCGGCTCGTCGCCCTCGCCGCCCCACACCTCGGCGATCAGGGCGTCCGGGGACACCGCGTGCGGGGCGTGCAGCGCGAGTGCGGCCAGCAGTGCCCGGAGCCGCTTGCCGCTGCCCAGGGGCACGGGGGCGCCGCCGGGGCCGCGCGCCTCCGTGGCGCCGAGGATCAGATACCGCACGGGCCCATTCTCACGGTGCGCGCCTGCGGGGCGAAGCGGTTTCCCTGTGTGCGGCGCCGTCGTAGTTGCGGGCCGAACGTCGTGTGCGGGTGCGTTTTTGGTTGCGGTTGGGGTTCTTTTCCCGCCGCCCGCCCTCCCCCAGCCTTCGGCCGGGGGGACCCCCACGGGCGCACCCCGCCACACCCCCTCCCGTTGAGTAGGCGCATGACGGCCGGAGGGGGTGATGAAGCAATCCGGGGTCACCCCGGACTGCTTCATCACCCCCCCACCGGCCGTTGGTCGCTGGCGATACGGAGGGGGTGGGGGAGTTGGGGGCACCCCCGGCCGAAGGCTGGGGGAGGGTGGGCGTTCTGGACGCTGACGTGTATTTGTTGTGCGGCAGAGCGGCGCCTGTTCGGACCGCCCGCCATGCACATAAATATGCGGTACAGAATGCCCACCCCGGAGGCCCCGCCCCCGGCCCACCCACCGAACCGGGCGCCGACCCGCACCAACCGAACCGGGGCACCGGGCGGGCGGGCGGGAAAAACGCCCGCCGCAGGCGCAAACTACCCGCACACAGACAAGCGGCCCGCACAGCGCAGCGCCTAGCCGTCCGCCCTGCCGTCGCGGTCGTCGTCCTCGTCACGCGGGCCGAGCAGCTCGTCCGCGAGGGAGGGGAGGTCGTCGAGGGGGGTCTCCTCGGCCCACGAGGGCCGGGGGCGGGGGCGGGGGCTGCGCCCCTCCTCGGGGACGGCCGGCATCTCGCGCGTGCGCTCGTTGTCCGCGTCCCGCGGCGCCGCGTGGGGCGTCTCGGGCCGGAAGATGCCGGGCGGCACCCGGTCAGCGGAGGGCACGGCCGGAAGGACCGCGGTCTCGTCCGCCGCGCCGGGGGTGACCGAGGGCAGTACGGCCGTCTCCTCCGCGTCGGCGGGCTCGGCGGGCGCGACCGACCGCGGCGCCTGGGCGGGCTTCGTGAAGTCCGGGAAGGACGGCTTGACCGGCGGCAGCACCGCGGTGTCGTCGTCGACGGGCACGGCGCGCAACACGGCGGTCTCCGCGTCTCCGGTCGACGAGGTCGACGCGGCCTGCGGACGGGGCGTCTCGACGGTCCTCGTCGCGTCCTCCGCCTCGATGCGGGCCTGCTCGGCCCGCATCAGGGCCTCCTCGGCCTTGCGCTGGCGCTCCAGGCGGCGTTCCTCGGCCTCGGCGCGGAGGCGGGACTCCTCCTCGGCCTGGCGGCGCAGCCGTTCCTGCTCCTCGCGGCGGACGCGCTCCTCGGCCTCGCGGCGGGCGCGCTCCTCCTCCGCCTGGCGGCGGGCCTCCTCGGCCTGTCGCCGGGCCTCCTCCGCCGCGGCCTCCTCGGCCTCACGGCGCGCGGTCTCCTCCTCGGCGCGGCGGCGTTCCTCCTCCTCCGCGCGGAGCTTCTCCAGCTGGGCCTGGCGCTCGCGTTCGAGCCGCTCCTCCTCGGCCCGGCGGGCGGCCTCCTCCTCCGCGCGGAGACGGGCCTCCTCCTCGGCCTGACGGCGGGCCTCCTCGCGGGCCGCGATCTCCTTCTCCGACAGGGGGAGGATCTCGTCGAGACGGTGCCGTATCACCGTCGTGACGGCCTCCGGCTCCTGGGCCGCGTCGACGACCAGGTAGCGCGCGGGGTCGGCCGCGGCGAGCGTGAGGAAGCCGGTGCGCACCCGCTCGTGGAACTCCGCGGGCTCGGACTCGAGCCGGTCGGGCGCCTCGGTGAAGCGCTCGCGGGCCGCCTCGGGGGTGACGTCGAGCAGGACGGTCAGGTGCGGGACGAGTCCGTCCGTCGCCCAGCGGGAGATGCGGGCGATCTCGGTCGGCGCGAGGTCGCGCCCGGCACCCTGGTAGGCGACGGAGGAGTCGATGTAGCGGTCGGAGATGACGACCGCGCCGCGCTCCAGCGCGGGGCGTACGACGGTGTCGACGTGCTCGGCGCGGTCGGCGGCGTAGAGCAGGGCCTCGGCGCGGTGGGACAGCCCGCCACTGGAGACGTCGAGCAGGATCGAACGCAGCCGCTTGCCGACGGCCGTGGCGCCCGGCTCGCGGGTGACGACGACCTCGTGGCCCTTGGCGCGGATCCAGTCGGCGAGGGCCTCGACCTGGGTGGACTTGCCGGCCCCGTCGCCGCCCTCGACGGCGATGAAGAAACCGGCGGGGGCGGGCGCCTGCTCGGGGTCGCCGCCGCGCAGCGCCTCGCGCAGGTCGCGGCGCATCGGCACGCCCTGGCGGTCGTCGGTCTTGCCGAGGACGACCGCGGCGACGGGCAGCAGCAGGGCCCCGATCAGCATGAGGGCGTACGCGGCGCCGCCGTGGTCGAAGGTGAAGTGCCCGTTGACGACGCGGTGCGGGCCGATACCGCCGGCCAGCAGGGGGGCACCGACGGCACCGACCGCCATGAGCAGGTGCGCGACCGCGTGCAGGTGGTCCGTGGCGCGGGCCCGGCGGGACTCCTCGGTCTCCTGGTCGACGAGGACGTGCCCGGTGTTGGCGGTGATCCCGGCCGCGACGCCGGCGAGCAGCGCCAGCAGCAGCACGGTCGTCGGGTCGGGCACGATGCCGGTCAGCAGCAGGGCCAGACCGGTGACGGCGATGGAGATGGCGAGCAGGCGCCGCCGCGACAGGCCCGGGAGGGTGCGCGGGGCGATCCGGATGCCGAGCACAGGGCCGGCGGTGAGCGCCAGCACGAGGAGGCCGTAGCCGACCGGGCCGCCGCCGAGGTCGGCGGCGTGCAGCACGGCGAGCGCCACGGCGGCGGCGATGGCGCCGGCCACGGTGGCGGTGCCGAGCACGAGCAGCGGCACGGCGCCGGTGCGCCCGCGGTCGTTGCTGCGCAGGCCCTGCAGCGGGGAGTGGAGCGGCGTGGCCTGGTCGCCCGGCAGCTCCAGCAGGTAGAGGACGGCGCCGGAGGCCGCGAACAGCCCGGCGGCGACGTAGGAGGCGAGCGCGGCCTGGTGGAGGCCGAACCAGTCGACGCCGAGCCCGATCAGGTTGCCGACGAGGGTGACGACGACGAGGCTCGCGGCGGCGATCGGGAAGGCGACGAAGCCGGTGCGCTGGTCGAGGCGGCGCAGCGCGTCGAGGCGGTCGGGCAGGGGGCGTACCGTTCCTGCGCCCGGCGCGGCCGGCGGCAGCAGGCCGGGAGCCGCACCGTCCTTGGCGACCGTCCACAGCCGCTCGGCCACCCCGGTGACGAAGACGGTGACCAGCAGCCATGCGACGGCGTCGGCCGGCACCCAGTCGATCCACAGCGGGGCGACGATCAGCAGCGCGAGGCGTACGACGTCGGAGCCGATCATCGTCCACCGGCGGTCGAGAACGCCGCCGGGACCGGTGAGCGAGCCCAGCGGGCCGAGGAGCACCGCGCCGAAGAGCAGGGCGGCGAGGAGGCGCGCCCCGAAGACGGCCGCGACGGCGAAGGCCGCGCCGCGGTACCCGCCGCCGAAGGACTGGGCGCCCGCGGCGGCCTGCGCCGTCAGGACGGCCAGGACCAGCAGGGCGAGGCGGTCGCCGACGGTGCCGGTCAGCTGAGCGCCCCACAGCTTGCGCAGGGGTGGGATCTTCAGCAGCGCGCCCACGGCGCGCCGCCGCGAGTCGGCCTCGAGTTCGTCGGCGAACGTGTCCGTTGGCTGCTCGGATCGCGTCATTCCGCCAGCCTATCGGGACCCGGTGCCGTCCCGGAGGGCGCCTGCCGGGACCGCACCGCGCGTGCGGCCCCCGACGGTGGCACTCGGCGCTACTCGGCGGGCTTCGCGGCCGAGGAAGCGGCCTTCTTCGCCGTGGTCGCGGCCTTGGCGGCGGTCTTCTTGGCGGTCGTCGCGGCCGCCGCGGTCTTCTTCGCCGCGGTGGTCTTGGCGGCCGTCTTCTTCGCCGCCGTCTTGGTCGCGGCCGTCTTCTTCGCCGGGGCCTTCTTGGCGACGGCCTTCTTCGCCGTCTTCTTGGCGGGGCCCTTGGCCCGCTTCTCGGCGAGCAGCTCGTAGCCGCGCTCGGGCGTGATCGTCTCGACGTCGTCGTCGCGGCGCAGCGTGGCGTTGGTCTCGCCGTCGGTGACGTACGGGCCGAAGCGGCCGTCCTTGACGACGACGGGGCGCTCGCTGACCGGGTCGGTGCCCAGCTCCTTCAGCGGGGGCTTGGCGGCGGCGCGGCCGCGCACCTTCGGCTGGGCGTAGATCGCCAGGGCCTGGTCAAGGGTGATCGTGAAGAGCTGGTCCTCGGTCTCCAGGGAGCGCGAGTCGGTGCCCTTCTTCAGGTACGGGCCGTAGCGGCCGTTCTGCGCGGTGATCTCGACGCCCTCGGCGTCGGTGCCGACGACGCGCGGCAGCGACATCAGCTTGAGCGCGTCCTGCAGGGTCACCGTGTCGAGGGACATCGTCTTGAAGAGGGAGGCGGTGCGCGGCTTGACCGCGTTCTTGCCGGTCTTCGGGGTGCCCTCGGGCAGGACCTCGGTGACGTACGGGCCGTAGCGGCCGGCCTTGGCGACGATCGCGTGGCCGGACTCGGGGTCGGTGCCCAGCTCGAAGTCGCCGCTCGGCTTGTTGAGCAGCTCCTCGGCGAGCTCGACGGTCAGCTCGTCCGGCGGCAGGTCGTCGGGGACGTCGACGCGCCGGCCGGGCTCGCCCTCGGTCTCGGCGGCCTGCTCCACGTACGGGCCGTAGCGGCCGACGCGCAGCACGATGCCGTTGCCGACGGGGAACGAGGAGACCTCGCGGGCGTCGATGGCGCCGAGGTCCTCGACCAGCTCCTTCAGGCCGCCGAGGTGGTCGCCGTCGCCGTTGCCCGCGTCGGCGGCACCGCCGACCGGGCTCTCGCCCTCGCCGAAGTAGAAGCGGCGCAGCCACGGCACGGCCTGGGCCTCGCCGCGCGCGATGCGGTCGAGGTCGTCCTCCATCCTGGCGGTGAAGTCGTAGTCGACGAGCCGGCCGAAGTGCTTCTCCAGCAGGCCGACGACGGCGAAGGAGAGGAAGGACGGCACCAGGGCCGTGCCCTTCTTGAAGACGTAGCCGCGGTCGAGGATGGTGCCGATGATCGACGCGTAGGTCGACGGACGTCCGATCTCGCGCTCTTCCAGCTCCTTGACCAGCGAGGCCTCGGTGTAGCGGGCGGGCGGCTTGGTCGAGTGGCCGTCGGCGGTGATGTCCCGCGCGCTGAGGGCGTCGCCCTCGGCGACGGCGGGCAGCCGGCGCTCGCTGCTGTCGAGCTCGGCGTTGGGGTCGTCGGCACCCTCGACGTAGGCCTTCATGAAGCCGTGGAAGGTGATGATCTTGCCGGAGGCGGAGAACTCGACGTCCCGGCCGTCGGTGGCGCGGCCGCCGACCTTGACGGTGACGGACTGGCCGACCGCGTCCTTCATCTGGGACGCGACGGTCCGCATCCAGATCAGCTCGTACAGGCGGTACTGGTCGCCGGTCAGGCCCGTCTCGGCCGGGGTGCGGAAACGATCACCCGAGGGGCGGATCGCCTCGTGCGCCTCCTGGGCGTTCTTGACCTTGCCGGCGTAGACGCGGGGCTTGTCCGGCAGGTAGTCGGCGCCGTAGAGCTGGGTGACCTGCGCCCGGGCGGCGGCGATGGCGGTCTCCGACAGGGTCGTGGAGTCCGTACGCATGTAGGTGATGAAGCCGTTCTCGTACAGCTTCTGGGCGACCTGCATGGTGGCCTTGGCGCCGAAGCCGAGCTTGCGGCTGGCCTCCTGCTGCAGGGTCGTGGTGCGGAAGGGCGCGTACGGCGAGCGGCGGTACGGCTTGGACTCGACCGACCGGACGGAGAAGGCGGCGCCCTCCAGGGCGGCGGCGAGCGCACGGGCGGCGGCCTCGTCCAGGTGGAGGACGCCGGCACCCTCCCTGAGCTGCCCGGTCGACCCGAAATCACGGCCCTGGGCGACGCGCTTGCCGTCGACGGCGTTGAGCTTGGCGCCGAAGGTGCCCGGGTCGGTGGCGTCACCGGCCCGGCCGGTGGCGAAGGTCGCGGACAGGTCCCAGTACTCGGCGGAGCGGAAGGCGATGCGCTCGCGCTCCCGCTGGACGACGAGCCGGGTGGCGACGGACTGCACGCGGCCGGCCGACAGGCGCGGCATGACCTTCTTCCACAGGACCGGCGAGACCTCGTAGCCGTAGAGGCGGTCGAGGATGCGGCGGGTCTCCTGGGCGTCGACGAGGGTCTGGTTCAGCTCGCGCGGATTGCGGACGGCTTCCTGGATGGCGTCCTTGGTGATCTCGTGGAAGACCATCCGGCGGACCGGGACCTTGGGCTTGAGGACTTCCTGCAGGTGCCAGGCGATGGCCTCGCCCTCGCGGTCCTCATCGGTGGCGAGCAGGAGCTCGTCGGACTCCTTCAGCAGGTCCTTCAGCTTCTTGACCTGGGCCTTCTTGTCCGCGTTGACGACGTAGATCGGCTGGAACTCGCTGTCGACGTTGACGCCGAGCCGCGCCCACGGCTGGCCCTTGTACTCCGCCGGCACTTCGGCGGCCCCGTTCGGGAGGTCGCGGATGTGCCCGACGCTGGCCTCGACGACATAGCCGGGGCCGAGGTAGCTCTTGATCGTCTTCGCCTTGGCAGGCGACTCGACAATCACGAGTCGGCGGCCGCTGCCCTGTGCGGTCTCGCGGGTCGGGGACAACTTCGCTCTTCTCTCCGGGTCGAAGGTGGTCTCGCTGCGGAGTGTGACCGTACATCCCGGTCCCGTGTCAAACGGGAAAAGTCCGCAACGCCACTCGAACGGTAACCCGACAAGCGTCCTGTCTGCCGCACGGACTGCCGCCCATGTCCGATTTGCCCAGCTCAGAGGATCAGGAACAGCCAGACCCCGACAAGAAGCGAAACGACCCCGAAGAAACCTGCCACGGCGGCCGACACCGGGCCGCCTTCATGGACCACCGGCAGGTGCCTCAGCGACCGGGTGACGGTCCAGGCCAGGAGGGCTGCCCCGAAAACCGCGAAGACCGTCCCGGCGAAGATCCCTGGCGCGGTTTCCATGTACATGCCCCCGGATCCCTCATCTGCTCACGACCGATGCCCCCGCAGCCACGGAGATTCGCACGCCGGGGCGACACGAGGAAGAACTCACGGTGAACTCCGCCCGAAAGGGCCTGGCCGAATCCTTTCGCTCCCGCCCGTCCACCGGCCCGGTCCACCGGCCCTCCCCGTTCCCCCGTTCCTCGCCCCCGACCGTCTTGACTCGCCTGACAAGATGTCCGGACACACCGAACGTTCTCTCAGGGGGAGTCCCACGATGTCCGACCCGAACAACCCGTACGGCCAGCCCAGGCAGGACGGTTACGGCTACCCGCAGCAGCCCCCGGCCGGCCCCGGCGGCTACGGGCAGCAGCCCGGCTACGGCTACCCGCAGCAGGGCTACCCGCAGCAGGGTTATCCCCAGGGCGCCTACACCGGCGATCCCAACGCCCCGTACGGCTACGACATGTACGGCCGTCCGCTGTCGGACAAGTCCAAGGTCGTGGCGGGCGTGCTGCAGCTGCTGGCGGGCGGCCTGGGCATCGGCCGCTTCTACGTGGGCGACGTCGGCATCGGCATCGCGCAGCTCCTCACCTGCGGCGGCCTCGGCGTCTGGGCGCTCATCGACGGCATCCTCTTCCTGACGAGCAACGACCGCACCGACTCCCAGGGCCGGATCCTGCGCAGCTGAGGACGATGACCTCCCCGACCCGAAACCGCCTCAGGGCCGTGGCCGCACGACCGGTCACGGCCCCCGTGGCGTCGCTCGTCGCGGGCGCGGCGGGCGCCGCCTACCTGTGGGGCACCGACCCGCACCAGGAGGGGCACTGGCTGCCCCGATGCCCCTTCAACTTCGTGACGGGGCTGCTCTGTCCGGCCTGCGGTGCGACCCGCATGGTCTACGACCTGATGCACGGCGACCTCCCGGCGGCCCTCCACGACAACGCGCTGCTGCTCCTGGCGAGCCCCTTTCCCCTCTATCTGTACGCGCGGTGGGTGACGGAGGGGCTGCGCGGCCGTTCCTACCGCCCCACGCTGGGACGACGTGCGCAGATGGCGGTCCTGGGGATCGCCGTGACCTGGGCCGTCGTACGCAACGCGGTTTGACAACGCGGCGATCACATTTCCGTGACGTCTGTTTATCAGTGGGACGGATGTCGTTTTCTGATGTAAGTATTTGGCCATCCGAGGCGGGGGGCCGGATCCTGAGGAAACGTGCGCTCCTGCCTGCTCGTCCCCATTTGCGCAAGGAGCGACCTCCATGGCCACGCCCACCACTGACGCCCCGCACGGCTACGACGCGGCCGGCCGTCCGCTGTCCGACAAGTCGAAGATCACCGCCGGTCTGCTGCAGCTCTTCCTGGGCGGCCTGGGCATCGGTCGCTTCTACACCGGACACACCGGCATGGCCATCGCGCAGCTCCTGACCTGCGGCGGCCTCGGCTTCTGGTCCCTGATCGACGCGATCCTCTTCTTCACCAGCAAGGACCGCACGGACTCCAAGGGCCGCGTCCTGCAGGGCTGATCCCCGCGACGCACCCCGACGGCCCGCCTCCGCTCTCCGCTGCGGAGGCGGGCCGCCGCGTTCCCGCTCACACCGGCTCGATGAAGCCCTGCTCCACCAGCAGCCGGATCGCCTCCGGCGTGCGGTCCCGCAGCACCACCGGGTCCTCGCCGAGCAACTGGGCGATGGCGTCCAGGATCCGACCCGCCGTCAGGGTCCCGTCGCAGACGCCCGCGAAGCCCGCTCCGACGGTGTCCACCCGCGTCGCGCGCCGCATGCCGCGGTTGGCCCGCAGGACGACGTGCTCCGGGTCCTCGGCGCCGGGCAGGCCCACCTGCTCCTGCACCACCTCGTCCGCCAGCCGGAAGCGCGCGTCGAGCAGTGCCGCGTCGTCGTGGGCACGCAGGAAGTCCTGGCGGTCGAACCATGCCGCGATGTGCGGGCCGAGCGGCTGCTCGACCGGGTGCGGCCACTCCTCGGCGGTGACGACGGGCCGTTCGGAACCGGTCCTGCGCACGGTGATCCACCCGAAGCCGACCGCCTTGGTCTTGCGCTGCTCGAAGGCGTCCAGCCACGCGTCGTAGCGGGCGGCGTACGCCTCGGGCCCGGCCAGGTGGTCGCCGCCGTCGCGCAGCCACAGCTCCGCGTACTGCGTGACGTCCTGCACCTCGCGCTGCACGATCCACGCGTCGCAGCCGGCGGGCACCCAGCCGGCGACGCGGTCACGCCAGTCCTCGCCCTCGGTGTGCTCCCAGTTGGCCAGCAACTGGAGGTACCCGCCCTCCGCGAGGTGGTCGGCCGCCTCCCGTACGACGGTCCGGCACAGGTCGTCGCCGGCCATGCCGCCGTCGCGGTAGGTGAAGCGGCTGCCCGGGGAGATGACGAAGGGCGGGTTGGACACGATCAGGTCGTAGCGCTCGTCGCCGACGGGCTCGAAGAGGCTGCCCTGCCGGACGTCCGGCTCGGGAGCGCCCGACAGGGCGAGGGTGAGCCGCGTGAAGTGCAGGGCGCGCGGGTTGAGGTCGGTCGCGGTGACCCGGGTGGCGTGCCGGGAGGCGTGCAGCGCCTGGATGCCGGAACCGGTGCCGAGGTCCAGCGCCCGGGCCACGGGCGTGCGGACGGTGATCCCGGCGAGGGTGGTCGACGCGCCGCCGACGCCCAGCACCAGGTCCGCGCGGTCCACGCCGGGCGTCGTACGGATGCCGTTGGCGCCGCCCACGGCGCAGCCGAGGTCGGAGACGATGTACCAGTCCTCGCCGCCGTCGCCGCCGTACGGGCGGACGTCCACCGTGGCGCGCACCTCGTCGCCGTCCCGGACGAGCCAGCCGTCCTCGAGGGCCGCGTCGAGGGGCAGCACGTCGCGCAGCCGGGCGTACGGGACGGGCTGCTGCAGCAGGAAGAGCCGCACCAGGCTCTCCAGCGGGCTGCCGCCGCGGGTGGCGCGCAGCGCGGGCACGGTCTCCGCCCGCGAGAGCGCGGCGTAGGCGGTCGCCCCGAGCAGGTCGAGGCAGCCGTCGGCCGTGAAGGCGGCGGCGCGCAGCGCGTCGCGGAGGCGGTCGGCGCGGTCGGGGGCGGGCAGGGGATGCGGGGGCGGCTGCGTACTCACGCTGCCATTGTCACCCCCGAAGGGGTGCCCGGCGGGCCCCACCCGCCCTCGGGCGGTCAGGACTTCGAGGGCTTGGCGCCGGAGTCCTGGCAGCCGGGCTGCTTCGCCATGGCCTGGCCGACCTCGCCCCGGCGCAGCGTGTCGAGCGCCTGTTCGCCGCTCTTGCTCACCTTGGCCAGGTTGTCGGAGACGCTCTTCAGCCCGTCGGCGAACTTCGCCTGGTTGGAGACGGGCAGCGCGTCCACCTGCTTGCGCAGGTTCGCGTACGCGGTGGACAGCGAGTTGAGGTCGCTGACCGCGTCCTGCTTGAGCTTGGTGCCGTTGTCGTCGACCGGTGGGTCGCCGGCCTTGCCGACGATCCCGGCGAGCGCCTTGTAGGCGTCCGAGATCTGCCCGAACGCCGTGGAGTCGGCGCTCCTGACGTCCTTCGGCTCGGCGTTGCTGGGGGTGTTGCTGATGTGGGTGTTCGCGTCGTTGATCTTCTTGACCTGGGCGGCGGCCTGGTCACAGACCGTCTTCGCCCAGGCGTCGAGCTCCTTGTTGCCGTCGCCGCATCCCGACAGCGACCCCGTCGCGAGGATCACAGCCGTGACGGACAGCGCAGTCGCGAGTTTGTTCTTCACGGCCCCGGAACCTACACGGCTCCTGTCCGCGGGCCACATCGCTTCCACTCGATGTGTCCACTATTGCCCCTTATGAACCAAGAACTCGGTGATGCATCTGACGTGCGCGCGGGCGGCGGGCGCCACCCCGGAGGATGACGCCCGCCGCCGCATCAGGATGAGCTCACGCTACGTCAGACCGTCGCCGTCGCGTTCGGGTCGGCCGACCGCTTCGTGCTCTCGCTGTCGTCCTGGCCGGTGCCGACGCCCTCGTCGTCCCCGACCGCGATACCGCGGCGCTTGGACATGTAGACGGCGATCACGATGACCAGGAGCGCCACGGCCGCGGCGCCGATCCGCACGCCGAGGTTGGCGTCGTCGCCGTAGGAGAACTGGACCACCGCGGGAGCGACCAGCAGCGCCACCAGGTTCATGACCTTGAGCAGCGGGTTGATGGCCGGGCCGGCGGTGTCCTTGAACGGGTCGCCGACGGTGTCGCCGATGACGGTGGCGGCGTGGGCCTCGCTGCCCTTGCCCCCGTGGTGGCCGTCCTCGACGAGCTTCTTCGCGTTGTCCCAGGCACCGCCGGAGTTCGCCAGGAAGACCGCCATGAGCGTGCCCGCTCCGATGGCCCCGGCGAGGTACGAGCCCAGCGAGCCGATGCCGAGCGCGAAGCCCACGGCGATCGGGGCGAGCACGGCGAGCAGACCGGGCGTGGCCAGCTCGCGCAGCGCGTCCTTGGTGCAGATGTCGACGACGCGCCCGTACTCGGGCTTCTCGGTGTAGTCCATGATCCCGGGCCGCTCGCGGAACTGCCGGCGCACCTCGAAGACCACCGAACCGGCGGACCGCGAGACGGCGTTGATGGCCAGCCCGGAGAAGAGGAAGACGACAGCCGCACCGAGCAGCAGGCCGACCAGGTTGTTCGGCTGGGAGATGTCCAGGTCCAGCCATCGCAGGTCGCCGGCGGAGATGTTCGCCTCCCGCACCGCGGTGTCGACGGCCTCCTTGAAGGAACCGAACAGCGCGGTCGCCGCGAGCACGGCGGTCGCGATGGCGATGCCCTTGGTGATCGCCTTGGTGGTGTTGCCCACCGCGTCCAGGTCGGTGAGCACCTGGGCGCCCTCGCCGTGGACGTCACCGGACATCTCCGCGATGCCCTGGGCGTTGTCGGACACCGGGCCGAAGGTGTCCATGGCCACGATCACACCGACGGTGGTGAGCAGACCGGTGCCGGCCAGGGCCACCGCGAAGAGGGCGAGCCAGATCGAGGCGCCGCCCAGCAGGAAGGCGCCGTACACCGAGAGGCCGATGAGGACGGCCGAGTACACGGCGGACTCCAGGCCGACGGAGATGCCGGACAGGACGACCGTGGCGGGCCCGGTCAGCGAGGTCTTGCCGATGTCGCGCACCGGGCGCCGGCTGGTCTCGGTGAAGTAGCCGGTGAGCTGCTGGATGAGCGCCGCCAGCACGATGCCGATGGCGACCGCGACCAGCGCGAGGATGCGCGGGTCACCGCCGTGCGAGGCGATGTCGCCGGGCACGTTGGCCAGCTCCGCGTACGTCGAGGGCAGGTACGCGAACGCCGCGACGGCCACCATCGCCAGCGAGATCACCGCGGAGATGAAGAAGCCGCGGTTGATGGCGGTCATGCCGCTGCGGTCCTTGCGGCGGGGGGCCACCGCGAAGATGCCGACCATGGCGGTGAGCACACCGATCGCCGGGATCAGCAGCGGGAAGGCCAGGCCGGAGTCGCCGAAGGCGACCTTGCCGAGGATGAGCGCGGCCACCAGGGTGACGGCGTACGACTCGAACAGGTCGGCCGCCATGCCGGCGCAGTCGCCGACGTTGTCGCCGACGTTGTCCGCGATGGTGGCGGCGTTGCGCGGGTCGTCCTCGGGGATGCCCTTCTCGACCTTGCCGACCAGGTCGGCGCCGACGTCCGCGGCCTTGGTGAAGATGCCGCCGCCGACACGCATGAACATCGCGAGCAGCGCGGCACCGAAGCCGAAGCCCTCCAGCACCTTGGGCGCGTCGGCCTTGTAGACCAGCACGACCACGGAGGCACCCAGCAGACCCAGGCCCACCGTGCACATGCCGACCACACCGCCGGTGCGGAAGGCGATCTTCATCGCACGGTGCGAGACGGTCGTCAGGTCCGCCGAGGGCTCACCCTGCGCCGGGGTCGCGGCTCGTGCGGCCGCGGCCACGCGGACGTTGCTGCGCACCGCCAGCCACATGCCGATGTAGCCGGTGACCGCCGAGAATCCGGCGCCCACCAGGAAGAACACGCTTCGGCCGATGCGCTGCGACGTGGTGTCCGCGGGCAGCAGCATGAGCAGGAAGAACGCGACGACCGCGAAAACTCCCAGAGTGCGGAACTGCCGTGCGAGGTAGGCGTTTGCGCCTTCCTGCACGGCAGCCGCGATCTTCTTCATGCTGTCGGTGCCCTCGTCGGCACTGAGCACTTGACGTACCAGCACCACGGCGAGCACCAGTGCGGCGAGTGCCACCGCCACGATGACGAACACGAGATTGCGGTTGCCGTCGGTCAGTACGGGTGATGCGGCCAGGGGTTGAGCGATGTCCTGCAGGTGAGGGGTGAGTGGCCCCGCCATTCGTCCTCCTTGACGTTTGGCACGTGGGCGCGCGGCTCCGGCGACTTAGCAGCCGCGACGCTCAGGCTTGTGGGCTGAGCAAAGATGGACGGATTGTAGGGAGCCGAACTAGATCAAAACAGGGCGCAGGAAACGAAATTCGCCGAGGCCGGGGATATAGCAAAGGAGATCGCCCACAGATATCACCGGAAAAGGTGAACAGTCACCGTGTAAGTGGATCAACCACCGGGTGAATACGCGAACGCCGAGCTGACCTGCGGCGGAAGCTCGCAGGCAGCTCGGCAGGAGCGCGTGAGGGGGGCGGAGCGGCTAGGAGAGCGCGGCCGGGTTCAGCGGCCAGCTCATCCGGATGACATCGCCGTACTCTCCCGAGAAGACCTCGACGTCGTCGACGAGGCCACTGATGACCGCCAGGCCCATCTGGCCCTCGTCCTCCGCCTCGGAGGCGTCGGGCGAGGAGGACGAGCCGTCGGGAAGCGGCTCGGGGTGCTCGGCGGGGCTGTCACCGCGTGCCGAGGGCACACTGGCGGCGTCCGCGGGGCGGTCGTCCGCCTCGGGGGACTTGTCGCCGACCTCGATGGAGAACTTCTTCTCCTCCTCGGTCAGCACCACCCGGACCGGCCGGTCCGTACCACTGCTGC
Organism: Streptomyces sp. NPDC058864; assembly: GCF_042742985.1. Classification (NCBI taxonomy): domain Bacteria; kingdom Bacillati; phylum Actinomycetota; class Actinomycetes; order Kitasatosporales; family Streptomycetaceae; genus Streptomyces; species Streptomyces sp. NPDC058864. The sequence goes on from NZ_JBHYMQ010000038.1 coordinate 26,430, forward strand.
GGTACAGCCCGACGGCCCGGCTGCACGCCTCACCGACGGCGAGCCGGACCTCGTCGAGGACGGCCTCGTCCACCCCTGCCCTGCGGGCTACCGCAGCCGCCACCAGTCGTGCGGTGCGGACGTGCTCCGGCAGTGCGCTGAAGAGCAGTTCTACGGTGGGCATGGCCTCCCCCTCGTGCCTGTGGGCGGGCAACACAGGGGCCCGGGCGTCGGCGTCGCCCGGAGCCCCGCGGTCCGGCGCCGAACGTCAATCGGTCGCCGCGACGGCCTCGTCGACCGAGGTGTGGATGGGGAACACCTTGGTCAGGCCGGTGATACGGAAAATCTTGAGAATGCGCTCCTGGTTGCACACCAGGCGCAGCGAGCCTTCATGCGCGCGAACCCGCTTGAGCCCGCCGACCAGCACGCCCAGTCCGGTCGAGTCCAGGAAGTCCACGCCTTCCATGTCCACGACCAGGTGGTAGCTACCGTCGTTCACGAGTTCCACCAGCTGCTCGCGCAGCTTGGGTGCGGTGTACACATCAATCTCGCCGCCGACCTCGACGACCGTACGGTCGCCGACGGTTCGAGTCGACAGGGACAGGTCCACGGATCCTCCAGCACCTTGCATCGAGCGGTCGCCCCCCATGGATCGGCAGCCGCGATGGCATTCAATCACTTACCAGCGGGCATGCACGACGCCTTACGGCGATTGTCCGTCATGCCAGTGACACACTGAGTGCCGATGGCTCAGGATCATCTTCCGCAGTCGGCGCACGGCCGTACCTCCCCCGTCGCCCTCCTGGAGCGGCTTGCCACGGGGGCGGGCAGGGCCGCGCGCATCACCCATACGGAGCACTTGCCCCCACGGGCGGGTCGCCATGCCGATTGGCCTGATCAGATCCGCCCGGAGGTGATCGACGCGGTTCGCGCCGGCGGCATCGAACGGCCGTGGGAACACCAGGCACAGGTGGCCGCCCACGCCCTCGCCGGCACCTCCGCGGTGGTCGCCACCGGGACGGCCTCGGGCAAGTCCCTGGCGTACCTCGTGCCGGTCCTCAGCGCCCTCCTGGAGGGCTCCGAGGCGCCGAACGGCCGGGGCGCCACCGCGCTCTACCTCGCGCCCACGAAGGCCCTGGCGGCCGACCAGCGGCGTGCCGTGGCCGAGCTCGCCGCCCCGCTGGGCAAGGCGGTGCGCGCGGCCGTCTACGACGGCGACACCCCGTTCGAGGAACGCGAGTGGGTCCGTCAGTACGCGAACTACGTGCTCACCAACCCCGACATGCTCCATCTGGGTGTCCTGCCGGGTCATTCCCGGTGGTCCTCCTTCCTCCGGCGGCTCCGCTACGTCGTGATCGACGAGTGCCACAGCTACCGGGGCGTCTTCGGCTCGCACGTCGCCCAGGTCATACGCAGGCTGCGGCGGGTCTGCGCCCGCTACGGTGCCGATCCCGTCTTCCTGCTCGCCTCCGCGACCGCCGCCGACCCCGGCGCCACCGCGACCCGGCTGACGGGCGTGCCCGTCGCCGAGGTCACCGAGGACGCCTCCCCGCGCGGCGAGGTCGCCTTCGCTCTGTGGGAGCCCCCGCTCACCGAGCTCAGCGGGGAGCACGGCGCACCGGTGCGCCGCACCGCCACCGCCGAGGCCGCCGACCTGCTGACGGACCTGGTGCTCGACGGCACCCGCACGGTGGCGTTCGTACGCTCCCGGCGGGCGGCGGAGCTGATCTCCGTCATCGCCCAGGAACGCCTCGCCGAGGTCGACCGCCGGCTCACCCGCCGGGTCGCCGCCTACCGGGGTGGCTACCTGCCCCAGGAGCGCCGGGCCATCGAACGTGACCTGCACACCGGGCGGCTCCTCGGGCTGGCCTCCACAACGGCCCTGGAGCTGGGTGTGGACGTCTCCGGGCTCGACGCCGTGCTCCTGGCCGGGTACCCGGGCACGAGGGCCTCCCTGTGGCAGCAGGCGGGCCGCGCGGGGCGGTCGGCTCAGGGGGCGCTGGCGGTGCTGATCGCCCGCGACGACCCGCTGGACACCTATCTGGTGCACCACCCGGACGCCCTCTTCCGCCGTCCGGTCGAGTCCACCGTGCTGGACCCCGACAACCCGTACGTCCTCGCCCCGCACCTGTGCGCCGCCGCGGCCGAGCTGCCGCTGGGCGACGACGACCTGGACCTCTTCGGGCCGGCGACCGCCGGGCTGCTGCCCCAGCTGGAGCGCCGCGGCCTGCTGCGGCGCCGCGCGGGCGGCTGGTACTGGACGCGGCGGGAGCGGGCGGCCGACCTCACCGACATCCGCGGCGAGGGCGGCAAGCCCGTCCAGGTGGTCGAGGCCGGGACCGGGCGCCTGCTCGGCACCGTCGACGCGGGCGCCTCGCACACCACCGTCCACGAGGGCGCGGTCCACCTGCACCAGGGCCGCACCTACCTCGTCCGGCACCTGGACCTGGAGGACTCCGTCGCGCTGGTGGAACAGGCCGACCCGCCGTACTCGACGATGGCCCGCGACACCACGGCGATCTCCGTGCTCGACGAGGACCTGGTGGAGGAGTGGGGCGAGGCCCGCCTCCACTTCGGCTCCGTCGAGGTCACCCACCAGGTCGTCTCCTTCCTCCGTCGCCGGCTGATCACCAACGAGGTGATGGGCGAGACCAAGCTGGACCTGCCGCCCCGCACCCTGCGCACCCGCGCCGTGTGGTGGACGGTCACCGACGATCAGCTCGACGCGGCGCACATCCACCCCGAGGAGCTGCCCGGCGCCCTCCACGCCGCCGAGCACGCCTCCATCGGCCTCCTCCCGCTCTTCGCCACCTGCGACCGCTGGGACATCGGCGGTGTCTCCGTGCCGCTCCACCAGGACACCGGGCTGCCGACCGTCTTCGTGTATGACGGCCATCCCGGCGGTGCGGGCTTCGCGGAGCGGGCGTTCCGCACCGCCCGCAGCTGGCTCACCGCCACCCGCGAGGCGATCGCCTCCTGCGAGTGCGAGTTCGGGTGCCCCTCGTGCGTGCAGTCGCCCAAGTGCGGCAACGGCAACGACCCGCTGGACAAGCAGGCCGCGGTACGTCTGCTCGACGTGCTCCTCGCGACGGAGGGCCCTTCGGAGCCCGGCCCCGCGGTGCCAGGCCCCGCGGTGCCCGCGCCCGCCCCGGATCCGGAGTCCTGAGGCCCGGCCCGGGAACGGACCCGGGCGGGCCCGACGGCGGCCGTGACGTCGGCGACCTCACCGCTGACCGCGCAGCGCACCAGCCGGGCGTGCTGGGCGGCGGCCACCCGTCCCGCCACGGCGCAGGCCTCCGTGCGGCCCCGGAGGGCATGGTCGGCGGCGGCGAGCGCGGCGAGGTCCGCGGCGGCCCCCGCGCGGTGCCGTGCGGCGACGGCGGCGCCGAACGTCAGGACGGCGCAGGCGGCCAGCGCCAGCAGCGCCCCCAGCAGGGCCGTCCAGACCGTCGCGGAGCCCTGGTCGCCCCCTCGCCGGCTCACGGCCCCTCCCCCGTTCCCTCCGCGGCGGCGACCGCCTCGCCGCGGAGCGTGAGGGACAGGGAGCGGGCCTCGACCGTGACCCGGACCAGGTCGCCGCCCCGGCGGACCGAGACGGCGGCCCCGGCGGGAGCCGCGGCGCGGGCCGCCTGCAGCACCGCGCCGTCGGGTTCCTCGCGGGCCGCCGCGCGGGCTCCGGCCCGCGCGGCGTCGATGCAGCGGATCTGGGCGGCCGCCGCGGCCAGTCCCCACAGCAGCAGCGCCGTGAGGAACACCAGCGACGGGATGACCACCGCGGCCTCCGCCGTGACGTAGCCGGCGTCGCGCCGGCGTTCAGAACGCGACATCGAGGGCCCGCTTGATGAGCCCGCCGAGTGCGGCGCTGACCGCACCCGAGGTGACGACCTTGTAGAGCACGGCCGCGAAACCGCAGGCCGCCAGCGTGCCCACGGCGTACTCGGCCGTGGTCATCCCGCGCTCGCCGGTACGGCACCGGCGGCTCAGTTTCCTCAGACAACGCATGACTCGCATGGGATCCCCCTTCAGTTCGTCGTGCCGGCGAGGATCGCCCCCGCCAGCCCCATCACCACCGGCGCGACCCCCACGAGGAGGAAGGCCGGCAGGAAGCACAGCCCCAGCGGGGCGGTGATCAGCACTCCGGCGCGGCGGGCGCGTGCCGCCCCGAAACGGGCGTGCTCGGCGCGGCACCCGGCGGCGAGGCGTGCGATCTCCTCGACCGGCGGCACCCCCGTCGTGGTGGCGCGCTCCATGCAGCGGGCGAGTTCGCGGCAGCCGAGCCGGTCCAGCCGGCCCCAGCACTGCGCGGGATCGCCACCCAGGCGGAGTTCGGCGGCCGCACGGGTCAGCGCCTCCCCGAGCGGGCCTCCGAGGGACGGCCCGACGGCTTCCGCGGCCTCGCGGGGCCCCGCCCCGGCCGCGACGCAGGCGGCCATCAGATCGGCCGCCAGGGGCAGTTGACGCGCGGACCGGGACTGCTCCGCGGACCCCGCGGGCCGGGGCCGCCGCTGCCGGCGGCGTATCGCCCACGCGGCGCCGAGTCCGGCCGCCGCACCGGGGACACCGCCGACCAGGGCTAACGCACCCAGGGCGACCCCGGCGACCGGCGTCCACTCCCGGACCGAAGCCGCGCCAGGCCACCCGCGTAACCACCGGGCAGGGGGCACCGTCCCCATGAGCAGCCGGAGCCTGCGCCGCGTGGCGCGCTCCCTCCGGGCGGCGGCAAGGGCACCCGCGGCACACAGGACAGCGGCCATGGAAGCCAGGACGATCCCCAGCCTGTGGACGGCGTCGCCGCTCATGACCCGCCCTCCGCGGTCCGGACGATGCGCGCCGTCCAGGCGAGCCCGGCCCACTCCAGGAGCCCGCCGGCCACCAGGCAGCCGAGACCGGCAGGAGTGCGCAGCAAAGTGCCCAGCGGATCGGCTCCCAGCCCGGTGCCCAGGACCAGTCCGAAGACGGGCAGCAGGGCCAGCAGCGCCACGGTCGAGCGGGGTGCCGCCAGCTGGGCCCTCAGGTCCTCGCGCTGATCGCGTTCGGCACGCAGGGCGGCCGCGATCCGGTCCAGGCCGTCCGCGAGCCCCGCGCCACCGTCCACCGCCACCTGCCAGCACGCGGCGACTCCGGAGAGCCCTTCGGCGCCCTCCAGCCGGGCGGCCGCCCGCAGCGCCGCCGGCACGTCGCCGCCGAAACGGGCGGCGGCCAGCAACGGCAGCGCGGCGTCCGACAGGCCGGGGTGTTGCGGCCAGCCCTCGCGGCCCAGCGCACCGGCCAGCGCGGCGGACGGGGCCAGTCCGGCCCGCAGGTCGCCGGCGACCGCCGCGCACAGCGCGCCCACCGCCACGGCCCGCCGTTCCACATCGGCGCGCCGCTCCCGCCCGCGCAGCCACCGCCCGCCGAGCGGCACCGCGACCGCCCCCAACAGAACCGGCAGCACCGATCCGGCGGCCGCTCCCACGACCAACCCGCCCGGCAGAAACAGCACTTCGCGGCCGAGGCGCCAGCCGAACCGCACCCGGAACGGCTCCAGCAGCCCACTGAGGCGACTTTCGAGGCCCCCTGGCCCCGGGAGTCCACCGGACGCCCCACGGGCCTCAGAGGCGCCGTTGAGCAACGTCCGTGCCCTGCGCAGGACTTCGTCCCGCGCGCACACCACCCATGCGGCGGCTCCCGCGCACAGGGCGGCGAGGAGCACCACGGCGTTCATGCCCGCCCCCTCTCGCAGAGCGCGGCCAACCTGCCCCAGCCGGGGCCGCGTTCGCCGCCGCTCAGGGCGGGGACCGTGCCGACGATCCCATCCGGGCCGCGCTCGAGAACGTGGATCTCGGCGACCCGGCGCCGGCCCGATCGGTCCCGCACCAGATGCACCACCACCGACAGGGCGGCCGCCAACTGACTGTGCAGCGCGGCCCGGTCCAGACCCGCCACGGCGCCCAGCGCTTCCAGCCGGGCGGGCACATCACCCGCGGCGTTGGCGTGGACCGTCCCGCAGCCACCCTCGTGGCCGGTGTTGAGCGCTCCCAGGAGGTCCAGGACCTCGTGGCCGCGCACCTCGCCGACCACCAACCGGTCCGGCCGCATGCGCAGCGCCTGCCGTACGAGGTCCCGCAGGGTGACGAGCCCCGCGCCCTCCTGGTTGGCGGGCCGGGTCTCCAGCCGTACGACGTGCGGATGGCGCGGCCGCAGCTCCGCGGAGTCCTCGGCGAGGACGATGCGCTCACCCGGCGGGACGAGGCCGAGCAGGCAGCTCAGCAGCGTGGTCTTGCCCGATCCCGTGCCGCCGGAGACCAGGTACGACAGGCGGGCGTCCAGCACGGCCCGCAGGAGGGCGGCCGTGCCACCGTCCATGCTGCCCGCGGCCACCAGTTCGTCCAGGGTGAACGCGCGGGTACGGACGACCCGCAGCGACAGGCACGGGGCGCCGACCACCACCGGTGGCAGCACGGCGTGCAGCCGGGTGCCGTCCGGCAGCCGGGCGTCCACCCAGGGCCGGGCGTCGTCCAGCCGCCGGCCGGCCGCGGAGGCGAGCCGCTGGGCGAGCCTGCGCACGGCCGCCGCGTCCGCGAACCGCACCTCGGTGCGCTCCAGTCCGGCGCCCCTGTCGGCCCACACCTCGTCCGGCCCGTTCACCAGCACATCGGTGACGTCCGGCTCGCCGAGCAGCCCCTCCAGGGGCCCGGCACCGACCATCTCCGAACGCAGGGCGGCCACCACGTCGAGCACTTCGGTGTCGCCGAGCAGCCGGCCCTGTGCCCGCAGTGCGGCGGCCACACCCGCCGGGGTGGGCTCGTCACCGGAGGCGGCCAGCCGCAGCCGTACCGCGTCGAGCAGGGCGGGCGTCATGACGTCGGCGCTCATGCGGCCACGCTCCCGCCGCCGTGCAGCGCCGCCGTCAGGAAGGCCGAGCAGAACCCGGACAGCGGGCCCCGGCCACTGCCACCCGGCGCCTCGCCGCCGTCCAGGGCGGCGGGCAGGCCGGGCTCCGGTGGTAGTTCACCGGCGAGCGGGAGTCCGACCAGCTCGGCGAGCGTCTCGTCGGTGAGCCCCGAGCCGAAGGGGCCCCGGGCGACGACCCGCAGGTCCCGCAGCACCATGGCCATCCGGGAGGCGACCCGGCCGGCGGCCGCGACCGCGCGCAGCTCCGCGGGGACGACCAGCAGACCGACGTCGATCTGGGCGAGCGCCTCGGCCACGGCCTCGTCCATCCGGCGCGGCAGGTCGACGACCACCACCCCGCCGCGCCGCCGGGCGGCACCCATCACCGACCTCATGGCCTGCGGCGGGATGACGACGGTGTCGCCGCGGTCCCAGCTGAGGACGCTCAGGGCGTGGGTGCGGGGCAGCGATTCCTCCAGCGCCCCGCTGTTGACCCGGCCCCGGGACTCCGCGAGGTCGGGCCAGCGCAGCCCGCCCACCCGTTCGGCCCCGAGCAGCACGTCCAGTCCGCCGCCGAGCGGATCGGCGTCGACGAGCATCGTGCGGCGTCCGGAGCGGGCGGCCGTGACGGCCATCGCGCAGGCCAGGGTGCTGGCCCCGGCTCCGCCGCGGCCGCCGACGACCCCGATCGTCAGGGCCGGCTCGCCGGCGCCCTCCGCCACGTCGGCGATCCGGTCGACCAGCCAGGTCTCGGCGTCGGGCAGGAAGGCGACGTGCTCGGCGCCGACGTCCACGGCGCGGCGCCACACCTCCGGATCGTCCAGGTCGCGGCCGACGAGGAGCACGCCCCGGCGGCGGCGTGCCGTACCCGGCACACGGCGGGTGTCCGCGGCGCCGACCAGCACCAGTGGCGCGGCATCCCAGCTGCCGGGCGCCGGCGGGACCCCGAAGGCGACCTCCGGCTCCGCGCCCGCCGCGGCGCACAGACGCAGCAGGTCGTCCAGGAGGGCCCCGTCCTCGGTGACGATGAGCGGGCCACCGCCCGGATCGTCCTTTCCTCGCGGCCGTCCCGATGTCCGCCCGGAGACCCGCCCTTCACGCGTTCCTTTTGTTTCACCGTTGAATGATTCGGCGACCACGACGTCCCCCTCGCTCGTTCCGGCCCGTGCCGTCGGTATCGGGCACATGCACCGGACACATCTCCGGCGCGGCATTTGCCGCCAGAGTCTCGCGAGTCGCCGAAACCTGATGATCTTGGTCGTAATCCGTGGATAACCAGGCCGTTGTGGATATCTCCGCCACCCGCCCGAGTGGCTTCCACCGGGCAGCGCAACGAATGTGATCCGTGACTCACCGTAGCCGTACACGGAAAAAGACCGGCCCCCCGCGGAAGCCGCGGGGGGCCGGTCACATGCCGGGCGCGTACGGACTCAAGGTCTGAATATGCCCCCGGACATGCGACGACCCCCGCCGGGGGGGAGAGCGGGGGTCGTCCCCACGGTCCGACTCGGGGGGGGAGGAGCCAGACCGGGTTAGCACGGTCGCGAACGATCCGTGACTTCCATGGTGTACCCGAAGGCCTTCTCAGGCAAACCCACGCGCAGGAGCTTACGCCGAATGGTGGGTCCCTATGCTCGTCCTCGTGGAAAACCACCTGTCGCCGCGCACCGCCGCGTTCTTCGATCTCGACAAGACGGTGATCGCCAAGTCGAGCACTTTGGCGTTCAGCAGGCCCTTCTACCAGGGCGGCCTCCTCAGCCGCCGCGCCGTGCTGCGGACCGCGTACGCCCAGTTCGTCTATCTGCTCGGCGGCGCGGACCACGACCAGATGGAGGGGATGCGAAAGTACCTCTCCGACATGTGCCGTGGCTGGAACGTGCAACAGGTGCGGGAGATCGTGGCCGAGACCCTCCACGACCTCATCGACCCGATCATCTACGACGAGGCCGCCTCCCTCATCGAGGAACACCACCTGGCCGGCCGCGACGTCGTCATCGTCAGCGCGTCGGGCGCCGAGGTCGTGGAGCCCATCGGCGAGATGCTCGGCGCGGACCACGTCATCGCCACCCGGATGGCCGTCGAGGACGGCTGCTACACCGGCCGGATCGAGCACTACGTCTACGGACCGGCCAAGGCCCGGGCCATCACGGAGCTCGCCGCGGTCGAGGGATACGACCTCAAGCGCTCCTTCGCCTACAGCGACTCGGTGACCGACGTCCCGATGCTCGAGTCCGTCGGCCACCCGTACGCGGTCAACCCCGACCGCGGGCTGCGCAGGGAGGCGGCGTCACGCGAATGGCCGATGCTCACCTTCAGCCGCCCGGTCAGGCTGCACCAGCGGGTGCCCGCGCTGACGATGCCCTCGGGGCCGGTGCTGGCGCTGGCCGCGGTCGGCGCGGCCGCCGCCACGGCGGGACTCGTCTGGTACGCGGCCCGGCGGCGCAGGCCCGCGCTGTCCTGATAAGCACCCGAGCACACCTTTCGGGCGGATCGCACTGATCAGACCCCGTATGCAAAGAACCGCGGCGAGGGGTTCCGGTTCTCCCGAAGGTGCAGTACAAAGGTTTTACGGCCCGCGAGACCACGGACTTCCGCGAGGAACCCCGTCGAATCAGGCCCCACGGACCGGAGCATGACAGCTGGGAACCCACGCGACGCAGACCCGCTGACCGGGCCGGCCGCACCAGGTGACGGGCAAAGCTCCCGACCTGATGGGCAGATATCGTGCACGCTTGGTAACCCGACGGCCATGCCAGCGGCGGCACCCGCGCGGTGCCGCCGCAGCCTTGTGTCCGGAAGTTCCGCGTCCGGGGCGGTGCCTACGCGGCGCCGCGCTGCAGGGCCTCGCAGACCGCCACGCTCTCCCGCACGCCCAGGCCCACGGCCTGCCCGCAGTGCGAGATCCAGGCCGCCATGCCGTCGGGCGTGCCGGAGGCGTAGCCCCGCAGCGCCTTCAGATGGTCCGCACGCCCGAGTTCGGCGTGGCCGACCTCCGCCGGGCAGATGGACTTGGGATCCAGACCGCTCCCGACGAGGACGACCCGCTGCGCGGCCCGCGCCACGAGTCCGTTGTACGAGCCGAACGGCCGCAGGCACAGCAGCTCGCCGTGCACGACCGCGGCGACGACCAGCGCCGGCGCCTCGCTGCCCGACAGCAGCAGGTCGGCGAGCCCGTCGAGCCGCGCGACGACCTCGGGGGGTTCGGGCAGCGGGAACTCGGCGACGTCCAGGAGCGGCTCCTCGACCTTCTCGCCCGCCTGCCGCGGGCGGCCGACCGTCTCGTCCGGCGAGGTGCCGCCGGCCGCGACCAGGTGCAGCCGGGCCAGCGCCTGCAGCGGAGACTGCCGCCAGACGGAGAGCAACTGGCCGGACTCGGCGGTGAGCCGCAGCGCGGCGCCCACCGCGCGCGACTCCTCGTCGGAGGAGAAGTCGCTGCGCCTGCGCACCTCTTCGAGCGCCCAGTCGGCGCCGGCAAGCGCCGCGGAGCCGCGGGCGCCGCGCAGCGCCGCCTCCGAGGACACCTCGTTGGAGCGGCGGCGCATCACCCGGTGCCCGTAGACCTGGTCCACGGCCTTCCGTACGGAGTCCACCGACTCGGCGACACCGGGGAGCGAACCGAGGACGGCGAGCGGATCTGCTGTCGTACCCATACCCACGACCCTACGCACCCCCGGCGGCACGCCGGTGGGCGAGTGGGCATCCTCACGCGCACCGCGGAGGCCGGCACCGTCCCGGCCGGCGGCCCGGAAGGGGCCCGGATGTCCACCGACGGGTGAACTCCGGCGGCGGAGGCCGCGGGAGAGCGGCCCCCTCACTACGCTTAACGAACATGAAGATCGCTTTCGTCGGAAAGGGCGGCAGCGGCAAGACCACGCTGTCCTCCCTCTTCATCCGCCACCTGGCAGCCGCCCACGTCCCCGTCGTCGCCGTCGACGCCGACATCAACCAGCACCTCGGCCCGGCGCTCGGCCTCGACGAGGAGGAGGCCGCCGCCCTGCCGGCGATGGGCGCCCACCTCCCGGAGATCAAGGAGTACCTGCGCGGCGTCAACCCGCGGATCGCGTCCGCGGAGACGATGATCAAGACCACACCGCCCGGCGAGGGCTCCCGCCTGCTGCGGATCACCGGGGACAACCCGGTCTACGCCGCCTGCGCCCGGCCCGTCGCCCTCGACTGCGGCGAGGCGCGGCTGATGGTCACCGGCCCCTTCGACGAGTCCGACCTGGGGGTGGCCTGCTACCACTCGAAGGTCGGGGCGGTGGAACTGTTCCTCAACCATCTGGTCGACGGCCGCGGGGAGTACGTCGTCGTCGACATGACGGCCGGCAGCGACTCCTTCGCCTCCGGGATGTTCACCCGCTTCGACATGACGTTCCTGGTCGCCGAGCCGACCCGCAAGGGGGTGGCGGTCTACCGCCAGTACAAGGAGTACGCCCGGGACTTCGGGGTCGCCCTGCACGTCGTCGGCAACAAGGTGCAGGGGCCGGACGACGTGGACTTCCTGCGCTCGCACGTGGGCGACGACCTGCTGGTCACCGTCGGGCACTCGGACTGGGTCCGCGCCATGGAGAAGGGCCGCCCGCCGCGGTTCGCGGACCTGGAGGAGCCCAACCGCGCCGCGCTGCGGTCGATGCGCGAGGCGGCGGACGCCTCGTACGAGCGCCGGGACTGGGAGCGCTACACCCGCCAGATGGTCCACTTCCACCTCAAGAACGCGGAGAGCTGGGGCAACGCACGGACCGGCGCGGACCTCGCCTCGCAGGTCGACCCCGGCTTCGTCCTGGGCGAACGGTTCACCCTCACCGGGTAATCGTTCGCCCGTTCGGGCGAATCCTCATCCACACGCCCTTTGTCTGCATTACTCTCCATTTACCGACTCTTGAAAGTAATCAAGCAATCACATTCGGTTACTTTCAAGGCCGAGAGCACCCGCCGCAACAGCCGTGACCACGACCGCGTACGCGCACCAGCCGGACGCAGCCGCGCCGCCCCGGAGGAGACGGGAACATGCACGCCACTCCAGAACCACAGATGCAGCAGTCGCAGACCCCACCGCAGGATCTGCCACCACCGCCCCGCGCCGACGAAGGGCCGGCCGCCGCCTGGCGGCACGACCTGTCGGCCTCGATCACCGTCTTCCTGATCGCCGTCCCCCTGTCGCTGGGCATCGCCCTGGCCACCGGCGCCCCGCTGCAGTCGGGGCTGATCGCCGCCGCCGTCGGCGGCATCGTCGCGGGGTTGATGGGCGGTGCGCCGCTCCAGGTCAGCGGCGCCGCCACCAGCCTGGTGGTGGTCACCGCCGAGCTCATCCACCGGTACGGCTGGCGCACCACGTGCGCCATCACCGTGCTGGCCGGCCTCGCCCAACTCGCCCTGGGCACCCTGCGGGTGGCCAGGGCCGCGCTTGCCGTCAGTCCGGCGATCGTGCACGGCATGCTGGCGGGTATCGGCGCCGCCATCGCGCTCGCCCAGCTCCATGTCGTGCTCGGCGCCGTTCCCGACAGCTCGGCCCTCACCAATCTGGCCGCCCTGCCGCAGCAGTTGTCCTCCCCGCACCCGGGCGCCCTGCTGATCGCGGGGGTGACGGTGCTCGTGCTGATCGGCTGGCCGCGCCTTCCCGGGCGGGCCGGAAAGGCGCTGCGCACGGTCCCGGCACCGCTCGCCGCCATCGCGGCGGCGACCGCCGTCGGCGCCCCCATCGCGGTGCCGCGGGTCGACCTGCCCGCCTGGCACGCGGTGGCGCTCCCCGGGCTGCCGCACGGGCCGGTGCTCGGCATCGCCGCCGCCGTCCTGACCGTCACCCTGGTCGCGAGCATGGAGTCGCTGCTGTCGGCGGTGGCGATCGACAAGCTGCGCTCCGGGCGCGGGGCGCCCGGGGACGCCGTCCCCGCCCGCCTGAACAAGGAGCTGATCGGCCAGGGCACGTCCAACGTGCTCTCGGGCCTGCTCGGCGGGCTGCCGGTGGCCGGCGGCGCGATCCGCGGCTCGGCCAACGTGGCCGCGGGCGCGCGGACGCGCCGCGCCACGGCGCTGCACGGGCTGTGGGTGCTGCTGTGCGCCGGGCTGCTGGCGGGGCTGCTGGAGCACATCCCGCTCGCCGCCCTCGCCGCCCTGGTGATGGTGGTCGGGGTGAAGATGGTGAGCTTCGCGCACATCAGGCACGTGCAGCGGCACCGGGAGTTCCCGGTCTACGCGGCGACGCTCGGCGCGGTGCTGCTGCTCGGCGTGCTGGAGGGGGTCCTGACCGGCATCGCGGTGGCCGTCTTCCTCTCGCTGCGCCGGCTGACGCACACCCGGATCACGGTGGCGGAGGAGTCCGGCGTCCACCAGGTGCACGTACGAGGGCAGTTGACCTTCCTCGCGGTGCCCCGGCTGACCCGGGCACTGGCGGAGGTGCCGGACGGCGCCAGCGCCGTGATCACCCTGGACGGCTCCTTCATGGACCACGCGGCGTACGAGTCGCTGCAGCACTGGCGCGACGGCCACCGGGCGCGCGGCGGCTGGGCGACCCTCACCGGCCGTTCGGGCACGCCGATCACGGTCCCGTCGAGCGCGCACGCCTGCCGCCCCTGGACGCCGTGGCGCAACCACCACTGCACCAAGCCGGGCACGGAGGCGGGGGCCGCCGGTCAGCTGGTGGGCGGGCTCAGCGCCTTCCAGCGCAACACGGCGCCACTGGTCAGGGACGAGCTCGCGCGGCTCGCCCGCGACGGGCAGCGGCCCACCCAGCTCTTCCTGACGTGCGCCGACTCCCGCCTGGTCACCAGCATGATCACCTCCAGCGGGCCCGGTGACCTGTTCACCGTGCGCAACGTGGGCAACCTGATGCCGCCGCCCGGCGCCGACGCCTCCTGCGACTCGGTGGGCGCCGCCATCGAGTACGCGGTGGAGGTGCTGAAGGTCGGCAGCATCACGGTGTGCGGGCACTCCGGGTGCGGCGCCATGCAGGCGCTGCTGAGCGGGGCGGGCCACGAGCCGGGGGCGCAGACCCCGCTGGCCCGCTGGCTCCGCCACGGCCGCCCGAGCCTCGCCCGGCTGGAGCGGACCGGCCGGCCCGGACGCGGCGAGGTCGCCCTCGCCGACCGGCCGGTGGCCGACGACCTCGAACGGCTCTGCCTCGTCAACGTGGTGCAGCAACTGGACCACCTGATGGCCCACGCCTGCGTCGCCCGCCGGGTGGCCGAGGGGTCGCTGCAACTGCACGGGATGTACTTCCACGTCGCCGAGGCCCAGGCCTACGTCCTCGACACCGGGAGCGGCACGTTCGCCGCCGTACGACCGGAAGTCCTCGACACGGTCTGACCGGGGCCGCCCGCCGCGGGCGGCCCACCCGCCCCGGCCCGCCGTGCACCCGCCGGCGGGCCGGACCCGTTAAGGGCGGCGCTTCACCACGACAGGTCTAAACCAATTTTTGCCGCGGACCCTTGTCATTCCGCCCCTCCGGCTGGTGAGCTATGCCGTGGGACACAAGAGGACACCCTGCGAAGGAGCACGGCGTGAGCAACGAGAGCCTGGCCAACCTTTTGAAGGAGGAGCGCCGGTTCGCTCCGCCCGCCGAGCTGGCGGCCGGTGCCAATGTGACCGCGGAGGCCTACCAGCAGGCCGGTGACGACCGACTGGGCTTCTGGGCGGCGCAGGCCCGCCGGCTGACCTGGGCGAAGGAGCCGACCGAGACCCTGGACTGGTCCAACCCGCCGTTCGCGAAGTGGTTCGCCGACGGCACCCTGAACGTCGCCTACAACTGCGTCGACCGGCATGTCGAGGCCGGCAACGGCGACCGCGTGGCGATCCACTTCGAGGGCGAGCCCGGCGACGGCCGGGCCATCACCTACGCCGAGCTCAAGGACGAGGTGAGCCGTGCCGCGAACGCCCTCACCGAGCTGGGCGTGACGTCCGGCGACCGGGTCGCGATCTACATGCCCATGATCCCCGAGACCGTCGTGGCGATGCTGGCCTGCGCCCGCGTCGGCGCCGCGCACTCGGTGGTCTTCGGCGGCTTCTCGGCCGACGCGCTGGCCGCCCGCATCGACGACGCCGACGCCAAGGTGGTCATCACCGCCGACGGCGGCTACCGCCGCGGCAAGCCGTCCGCCCTCAAGCCCGCCGTGGACGACGCGGTCGGCCGCTCCGCCGGCGTGGAGAAGGTGCTGGTCGTCCGGCGCACCGGCCAGGAGGTCGCGTGGACCGAGGGCCGTGACGTGTGGTGGCACGAGATCGTCGAGCGGCAGTCCGCGGAGCACACCCCGGAGGCCTTCGAGGCCGAGCACCCGCTCTTCATCCTCTACACCTCCGGCACCACCGGTAAGCCCAAGGGCATCCTGCACACCTCGGGCGGCTACCTGACGCAGACCTCCTACACCCACCACGCAGTCTTCGACCTGAAGCCGGAGACCGACGTCTACTGGTGCACCGCCGACGTCGGCTGGGTCACCGGGCACTCGTACATCGTCTACGGCCCGCTGGCCAACGGCGCCACCCAGGTGCTCTACGAGGGCACCCCCGACACCCCGCACCAGGGCCGCTTCTGGGAGGTCGTCCAGAAGTACGGGGTCACGATCCTCTACACCGCCCCCACGGCGATCCGCACCTTCATGAAGTGGGGCGACGACATCCCCGCCAAGTTCGACCTGTCCTCGCTGCGCGTCCTGGGCAGTGTCGGCGAGCCGATCAACCCCGAGGCGTGGATCTGGTACCGCGAGCACATCGGCGGCGGCCGCTGCCCGATCGTGGACACCTGGTGGCAGACCGAGACCGGCGCCATGATGATCTCCCCGCTGCCCGGCGTGACGGAGACCAAGCCCGGCTCCGCGCAGCGTCCGCTGCCCGGCATCTCCGCGACCGTGGTGGACGACGAGGCCCGCGAGGTGCCCAACGGCTCCGGCGGCTACCTCGTCCTCACCGAGCCGTGGCCGTCGATGCTCCGCACCATCTGGGGCGACGACCAGCGCTACCTGGACACGTACTGGTCCCGCTTCGAGGGCCGCTACTTCGCCGGCGACGGCGCGAAGAAGGACGACGACGGCGACATCTGGCTGCTCGGCCGGGTCGACGACGTCATGCTCGTCTCGGGCCACAACATCTCCACCACCGAGGTCGAGTCGGCCCTCGTCTCGCACCCGAAGGTCGCCGAGGCGGCCGTGGTCGGCGCCGCCGATGCCACCACCGGCCAGGCCATCGTCGCCTTCGTGATCCTGCGCGGCACCGCCGCGTCCGACGACGGCGACGAGCTGATCGCCGAACTGCGCGACCACGTCGCCAAGACCCTCGGCCCGATCGCCAAGCCCAAGCGGATCCTGACGGTGGCCGAGCTGCCGAAGACCCGCTCCGGCAAGATCATGCGGCGTCTGCTGCGCGACGTCGCCGAGAACCGGGAGCTGGGGGACGTCACCACGCTGACGGACTCCACGGTCATGGACCTCATCCAGACCAAGCTTCCGAGCGCCGCGAGCGAGGACTGACCGGTCCCCGTCACCGCACCGAAGAGGCCCCCGCGGGGGCCTCTTCGCCGTTCCGGGGCGGTGCTGGGCGGTGCTGGGCGGTCCCTGCGACGTCCGGCGATTGTCCGTAATGTGAAGAACGCCGGAGGCTCCGGCGCCGACCCGATAAAATGCTGGACGCGTAAGAAACGCAACAGTGAATCGGGGCGTGCCGGGAAGTCTGGTCGGCAAGGTGATCAGCCATGCCGAGCCCGACCGGAGGTCCACCCCCCGTGACCGCGACCAACCGCCGCCGTTCCGTCTTCCTGGGCCGGATGCCCCTCCCCGAACGGAACTACGTCGCCGACGCGCTGCGGACGGAGACGGTGGGCGGCGTGATGCTGCTGCTGGCCGCGGTCATCGCGCTGATCTGGGCGAACAGCCCCCTGAGCACCTCGTACCGGTCCACCGTCGCCTTCGCTTTCGGGCCCGAATCGCTGCACCTGGACCTGTCGGTGGGCCACTGGGCCGCGGACGGGCTGCTGACGGTCTTCTTCTTCGTCGCGGGCATCGAGCTCAAGCGGGAACTGGTGGCGGGTGAGCTGCGCCGTCCCTCGGCCGCGGCGCTCCCCGTCATCGCGGCGGTCTGCGGCATGGTGATGCCCGCGGTCGTGTACGCGGTGGTCAACGCCGCCGGCGGCGGTTCCCTGCAGGGCTGGGCGGTGCCGACGGCGACCGACATCGCGTTCGCCCTCGCGGTGCTGGCCGTTCTCGGTACGTCGTTGCCGTCCGCGCTGCGCGCGTTCCTGCTGACCCTGGCGGTCGTGGACGACCTCTTCGCGATCCTGATCATCGCGGTCTTCTTCACCTCGGGCATCAACCTGGTGGCGCTGGCCCTGGCCGTCGCCGGGCTCGTGCTGTTCCGCCTGCTGCTCCGCATGGAGGTGCGCGGGTGGTACGTGTACGTGCCGCTCGCGCTGGTCAACTGGGCGCTGATGCACGCCAGCGGGGTGCACGCCACGATCGCGGGCGTCGCGATGGGCCTGATGCTGCGCTGCCACCGCCGCGAGGGCGAGGTGCAGTCCCCCGGAGAGCGCATCGAGCACCTCGTACGGCCGCTCTCGGCCGGACTCGCGGTGCCACTGTTCGCGCTCTTCTCCGCGGGAGTGCCGATCGCCGGCAGCGCGGTCGGCGAGGTGTTCGGCCGTCCCGAGACGCTGGGCGTGGTGCTGGGACTGGTCGTCGGCAAGGCGGTCGGGGTGTTCGGCGGCACCTGGTTGGCGGCGCGCTTCACCCGCGCGGAGCTCAACCCCGACCTGGCCTGGGCCGACGTCCTGGCCGTCGCCACGCTCGCGGGGATCGGCTTCACCGTCTCCCTGCTCATCGGCGAGCTGGCCTTCGAGGGCGACCAGGTGCTGACCGAGGAGGTCAAGGCCGCCGTCCTGATCGGCTCGTTCATCTCCGCGCTGCTCGCAGCGGTACTGCTCAAGCTCCGCAACGCCAAGTACCGCCGCATGTGCGAGGACGAGGAACGCGACGAGGACCTCGACGGCGTCCCGGACGTCTACGAGTGGGCGAACCCGGAGTTCCACCTGCGCATGGCCGCGATCCACGAGGCGAAGGCGGCCGAACACCGCAGGCTCGCGGAAGTGGCGCGCTCCGGGGGCAGCGACGAGGATGAGTCGGGCATGATCGGGGGGTAACCCGTTTGCCCCGGATGACGACTGACGCACCATGACGACGACGGAGGACCCGATGAGCCGAGCGGACGAGCCCGTGAACGTGGGGGTGACCGTGAGCCCCAACGGAAGCCGCAGCCTCGGTCAGCTCTTCGCCTCGGCGACGGCGGACCTGTCCGAGCTGGTCCACGAGGAGATCGCCCTCGCCAAGGCGGAGCTGAGGCAGGACGTCAAGCGGGCCGGCATCGGCGGCGGGGCGGTGGGCGCCGCCGGCATCCTGGCGCTCTTCTCGCTGCCGGTGCTGAGCTTCGCGGCGGCGTACGGCATCCACAACCTGGGGCTGGGCCTCGCCTGGTCGTTCCTCATCGTCGGTGGGGCCTACCTGGTGCTGGCCGGTCTGCTGGGCCTGATGGCGCGCTCGAAGTTCAAGAAGATCAAGAAGCCGGAGCGCAGCATCGCCTCGGCGAAGGAGACCGCAGCGGTGCTGCAGGGGGTCAAGCCGCACCCCCGCAGCACCCCCTCCGGCGGGACGGAGGCCACGGTGGCGGCCAAGGTGTGACACGCTCGGGGCATGACGGTCGCTGATAGTTCCCCGGTACGCATCGACGGGCCCTGGACCCACCGGGACGTCGCCGCGAACGGTGCCCGCTTCCACATCGCCGAGCTCGGCGACGGCCCCCTGGTGCTGCTGCTGCACGGCTTCCCGCAGTTCTGGTGGACCTGGCGGCACCAGCTGACCGCGCTGGCCGACGCGGGCTTCCGCGCCGTCGCGATGGACCTGCGCGGGGTGGGCGGCAGCGACCGCACACCGCGCGGCTACGACCCCGCCAACCTGGCGCTCGACGTCACCGGCGTGATCCGCTCGCTCGGCGAGCCGGACGCCGCGCTGGTCGGGCACGACCTCGGCGGTTACCTGGCCTGGACGGCGGCGGCGATGCGGCCCAAGCTCGTCCGGCGGCTCGCGGTGTGCTCCATGCCGCACCCGCGGCGCTGGCGCTCGGCGATGCTGACGGACGTGCGGCACAGCGCGGCCGGCGGCTACGTGTGGGGGTTCCAGCGCCCGTTCGTCCCGGAGCGGCAACTGGTCGCGGACGACGCGGCGCTGGTCGGACGGCTGCTGCGGGACTGGTCGGGACCCCGGCTGCCGGAGGACGAGACGGTGGACGTCTACCGCAGGGCGATGCTCATCCCGTCGACGGCGCACTGCTCGGTCGAGCCGTACCGCTGGATGGTGCGCTCGCTGGCCCGGGTGGACGGCTTCCAGTTCAACCGGCGGATGAAGCGCCCGGTGCGGGTGCCCACGCTGCACCTGCACGGTTCGCTCGACCCGGCGATGCGGGCCCGGCACGCCGCGGGCAGCGGGGAGTACGTGGAGGCGCCGTACCGCTGGCGGCTCTTCGACGGGCTGGGCCACTTTCCCCACGAGGAGGATCCGGCCGCGTTCTCGGCCGAGCTGGTCAACTGGCTCAAGGACCCCGAACCGGACCGTTGATCCAGTATGACGATCGGCCAAATGCCGGGCGCATAGGCCAACTGATGGAGCGCCAGGCGGTTACCGACCATGGACCCCGGGCAGACAGCTCGGTATGGGCTGGACGCACGACTACCGTGACGTGTCACGCGACCGCCGCGCCGACAGGGCGCGGGTCACCACCGGGACGCAGGCCCCGGACCATGGGTCCGGAGGCTCCCGACTCGGCATTCCCCACATCCTCAGGCGCCGCGCCCGCTGGGTGGGCGCCCGGCTGAGGCATACCCGCAGCGACTGACGGCGGCCCGCACCGACCGGCGGCTCCCCGGTGGGCGTTCCTCCCCGGAGGGCGCTCCCCGGACTTACAGGGCGCAGCTCTGGGTGTCGACCTCTCCGTTCGCCGTACGCCCGGCCCGGACGTCCGCCTGGACCTCGTCCGCCGTCAGTGCGTAGCCGGTGTCCGCGTCGTCGAGGGACTTGGCGAACACCACGCCGTACACCTTGCCCTCGGGGGTGAGCAGCGGTCCGCCGGAGTTGCCCTGGCGGACCAGCGTGTACAGCGAGTAGACGTCGCGCTCGACGGTGCCCCGGTGGTAGATGTCCGGGCCCGAGGCGGGGATGCGGCCGCGCACCCGGGCGGCACGCACGTCGAAGCCGCCGTTCTCCGGGAAGCCGGCGACGATCGCGTCGTCGCGTGACCGGGCGTCGGTGGTGCTGAAGGACAACGCGGGCGCGTCCAGGGACGGTACGTCGATGACCGCGATGTCGCGCTGCCAGTCGTAGAGCACCACCTTGCCGTCGTAGACCCGGCCCTCGCCGCCGATCTGCACGGTCGGGTTGTCGACACCGCCGACGACGTGGGCGTTGGTCATCACCCGGTGCGGGGCGAAGACGAAGCCGGTGCCCTCCAGCACCTTGCCGCAGCTCGGTGCCGTACCGACGACCTTGACGATGCTGCGCCGCGCGCGGCCGACGACCGCGCTGTCGGCGAGCGCCGGGTCGGGGGCGGGGACGGCGGTGATGGGCTCGTTGCCGAACGGCGAGAAGACCTGGGGCAGTCCGTTCTGCGCGAGCACCGAACTGAAGTCGGCGAACCAGTTGTCGGCCTCGCGCGGCACGATCTGCGCCACCCCCAGCAGCACCCGGGAGGAGCGGACCTCACGGCCGAGGCTGGGCAGCGTGGTCGTGGTGGCGAGCGCGGAGCCGATGAGCCAGGCGACCAGCAGCATGGCCAGGACGTTGACCAGGGCGCCGCCGACGGCGTCGATCGCGCGCACCGGAGACCAGCTGATGTGCGTACGGACCTTGTTGCCGAGGTGGGTGGTGAAGGCCTGGCCCACCGAGGCGCACACGATGATCAGGACCACCGCGGCGACCACCGCCACCGTGCCGGGCTGGGCGTTGCCGGTGACCGCGTTCCAGATCGCGGGCAGCACGTAGACCGCGACCAGACCACCACCGAGGAAACCGACCACCGACATCACGCCGACGACGAATCCCTGGCGGTAGCCCACGATCGCGAACCACACGGCGGCCAACAGCAGCACGATGTCCAGCACATTCACCTGGACACCGTCTCATGGAGGATCAGCCCAGCGGGACCGTCTTTGCACGATCCCATGGTCGTTCCCAGCCCGCGTGGTGCAGGATCCGGTCGATCAGGCCCGCGGTGAAACCCCACACCAGGGCGCCCTGCACCAGGAACGCGGGCCCCTGGAGGCCACTGGGATGGGTCACCGTGGCGCGGTTGGCGGGATCGGTGAGATCCGCCACGGGGACGGTGAACACCCGTGCGGTCTCGGCCGGATCGACCGCCCCCACCGGGGACGGCGTGCGCCACCAGCCGAGGACCGGCGTCACGACGAAGTCGCTGACCGGGATGTAGAGCCGCGGGAGCACCCCGAACACCTGCACCCCCGAGGGGTCGAGGCCGGTCTCCTCCCACGCCTCGCGCAGTGCGGCCCGCAGCGGGCCCTCGCCCTCCGGGTCGCCGTCCTCGGGATCGAGGGCACCGCCCGGGAAGGAGGGCTGCCCCGCGTGCGAACGCAGGGACGCCGCCCGTTCCATCAGGAGCAGTTCGGGCCCGTCGGCCCCCGCGCCGAGGAGGATGAGGACGGCGGAGGGCCTGCCGCCGCTCGGCGGCGGCAGGAAGCGGCTGAGCTGCTCGGGCCGTACGGCGTCGACCGCGCGGACCACCGGGCCGAGCCAGGACGGCAGCCCCTCGCGGTCGAGCGTGACGTCGTCGATGCCGGGTCGTGCCTGCGTCACTCCACCTCCAGCGACGGCGCCGCCTTGCCCGGGAACCCCGGCGGCGGCTTGAGCCGCTGCCCCGGACCGCCGGCCATCTCGTACTTCAGCAGCTTCTTCGCCTTCTCCGGATCCGTCTCGCCCTCGCCGTACGACGGGCACAGCGGCGCGATCGGACAGACGCCGCAGGCGGGGCGGCGGGCGTGGCACATCCGGCGGCCGTGGAAGATCAGGCGGTGCGAGACCATCGTCCACTCGCTCTTCGGGAAGATCGCCATGATGTCCTGCTCGATCTTCTCCGGCTCCTTCGCCGTGGTCCAGCCGAAGCGGTGAACCAGCCGCTGGAAGTGGGTGTCCACGGTGAGGCCGGGGACGCCGAAGGCGTTGCCGAGCACGACGTTGGCCGTCTTGCGGCCGACGCCGGGCAGCGTGACCAGGTCCTCCAGCCGGCCGGGCACCTCGCCGCCGAAGCTGTCGCGGAGTGCCGCGGACAGGCCCAGTAGCGCCCGCGCCTTGGCACGGAAGAAACCGGTGGGGCGGAGGATCTGCTCCAGCTCCTCCGGGTCGGCGGCGGCCAGGTCCTCGGGCGTCGGGTACGCGGCGAACAGCGCGGGGGTGGTCTGGTTGACCCTCAGGTCGGTCGTCTGGGCCGACAGGACCGTGGCGACGAGCAACTGGAAGGGGTTCTCGAAGTCGAGCTCGGGGTGGGCGTACGGGTACAGCTCGGCGAGCTCGCGGTTGATCCGGCGGGCCCTGCGCACCATCGCGAGCCGCGACTCGGGCTTGCGGGACGCCCGCGCACGGCCGGTGGGGGTGGTGCTGGCGGTCTGTTCGCTCACAGCGGAATCCGCGGTGGCGGTCACCTTCCCGGCCCCGCCACCCCGCCGTTTCTTCTGCGCACTTGGCGTATCGGACACCCGGCCAGCCTAAGCCTCACCACCGACAATCGCCCTGGAGAGCAGCGATCCGGCCCCCAAACGGACCCCCGGAGCACAATCACACGAGCACATAAGACAGACTTGTGATTGATCGCACTGTTTTGCTGTCGGGCATGATGGGGACCGACCCAGCGATGTCGACAAGGAGAGAGCTCGTGGACGACGTTCTGCGGCGCGCACCGCTTTTCGCGGCGCTCGACGATGAGCAGGCCGCTGAACTGCGCGCCTCCATGACGGAGGTCACGCTCGCGCGTGGCGACTCGCTGTTCCACGAGGGGGAACCCGGGGACCGGCTGTACGTCGTCACCGAGGGCAAGGTGAAGCTGCACCGCACCTCGCCCGACGGCCGCGAGAACATGCTCGCTGTCGTCGGCCCCGGCGAGCTGATCGGTGAGCTGTCGCTCTTCGACCCCGGCCCGCGCACGGCCACCGCCACCGCGCTGACCGAGGTCAAGCTGCTCGGCCTCGGCCACGGCGACCTGCAGCCGTGGCTCAACGCCCGCCCCGAGGTCTCCACGGCCCTGCTGCGCGCCGTCGCCCGGCGCCTGCGCCGCACCAACGACGTCATGTCCGACCTGGTCTTCTCCGATGTCCCGGGCCGCGTCGCCAAGGCGCTGCTGGACCTGTCTCGCCGCTTCGGCGTGCAGTCCGAGGAGGGCATCCACGTCGTGCACGACCTGACGCAGGAGGAGCTCGCCCAGCTGGTCGGCGCCTCCCGCGAGACGGTCAACAAGGCTCTCGCCGACTTCGCGGGCCGCGGCTGGCTGCGCCTGGAGGCGCGGGCGGTCATCCTGCTGGACGTCGAGCGGCTGGCCAAGCGCTCGCGCTGACGCCCGTACGCGTACGGAGGGGCGCCCACCCGGAGGTGGGCGCCCCTTCGCCGTCCGTGATGCGTGCGGGCCGTCAGATCAGCCCGTGCTCCCGCAGGTAGTCCAGCTGCGCCCGTACCGACAGCTCGGCGGCCGGCCACAGGGCGCGGTCGACGTCCGCGTACACGTGGGCGACCACCTCGGAGGGCAACGTCAGGCCCTGCTCCGCGGCCGTCTCGACCTGCGCGAGGCGGTGGGCGCGGTGGGCGAGGTAGAACTCGACGGCGCCCCGCGCGTCGGCGAGGACCGGGCCGTGGCCCGGCAGGACGGTGGCGACGCCGTCGTGCATCGTCAGGGCCTGCAGTCGGCGCAGGGAGTCCAGGTAGTCGCCCAGCCGCCCGTCGGGGTGGGCGACGACCGTGGTGCCGCGGCCGAGGACGGTGTCACCGGTGAGCACGGCCCGGTCGGCGGGCAGGTGGAACGACAGCGAGTCCGCGGTGTGCCCGGGGGTGGGCACGACGCGCAGCTCCAGGCCGCCGGTGGTGACGACGTCGCCCGCGGCCAGGCCCTCGTCTCCCAGCCGCAGCGCCGGGTCCAGGGCGCGCACCGGCGTACCCGTCAGCTCGGCGAAGCGGCCCGCGCCCTCGGCGTGGTCGGGGTGGCCGTGGGTCAGCAGGGTGAGGGCGATCCGCTTGCCGAGGGAGTGCGCGGTGGAGACCACGTTGGTCAGGTGGCCTTCGTCGAGCGGCCCCGGGTCGATGACCACGGCGAGCTCGGAGTCCGGCTCGGAGACGATCCAGGTGTTCGTGCCGTCCAGCGTCATCGGCGAGGGGTTCGGCGCGAGCACGCACACCGCACGGGCGGTCGCCCGCCCGCCGATCTCCCCGCGGGGGTCACCGGGCTGCGGGGCCGGGGTCATTCGGCGGCTCCCATGCGCTTGGTGAACTCCTCGTGGCCGGGCCAGGTCAGCACGATCTCGTCGCCCTCGAGGCTGGCCCTCGCCAGCACCGGGGTGAGGTCGCGCCCCTGTGCGGCGCCCTCCAGGGCCGCTCCCGCCGAGTCGTACGGCAGCAGCTCCCGCAGCGTCGCGATCGTCGGCGGCAGCATCGTCATCTCGCCCCGGTCGTAGCCGGCCACGGCCTCGGCGGGTCGCAGCCACACCGTTCGGTCCGCCTCGCCCGACACGTCGCGGGTGCGCTGGCCGGGCGGGAGCACGGTCACGAAGAACCAGGTGTCGTAGCGGCGCTCCTCGAACTCCGGGGTGATCCAGCGGGCCCACGGGCCGAGCAGGTCGGAACGGAGCACCAGGGAGCGGCGTGCGAGGAAGTCCGCGAAGGACAGCTCCCGCGAGACCAGGGCGCGCCGATCGGCCTCCCAGTCCCCGCCGGTGGTGTCCGCGACGACGGACCCCTCGTCGGGCCCGGCCAGCAGCACGCCGGACTCCTCGAAGGTCTCGCGCACGGCCGCGCACACGATCGCCTGCGCGGAGGCGGGGTCCAGGCCCTCGCCCAGCCGGGCGGCCCACTCCAGCGGCGAGGGTCCCGCCCAGGCCACCGGCCGCTCGTCGCGCGGGTCCACCCCGCCACCGGGATAGGCGTAGGCGCCCGCGGCGAAGGCCATCGAGGCCCGGCGCCGCAGCATGTGCACCGCGGGGCCGCCGCCGGCGTCCCGCAGCAACACGACGGTCGCCGCACGGCGCGGCACGACGGGCTCCAGGGTGCCCGCGGTGAGGGCGCGGATGCGGTCGGGCCAGCTCGGCGGGAACCACTGGTTCGTGGTGGTCATGTGGCGGATGCTATGCGGTTCCGCGGGGATGTTCGATAGGGCCCGGGCGGGCGGGCCCGGGCACCCCTCCGGTGACCGGGCGCGGCCCGCCGGAGGGGTACGGGACGTCAGTCCTCGACCTCGACCTGGATCTCGACCTCGACCGGCGCGTCGAGCGGCAGCACGGCCACGCCGACGGCGCTGCGGGCGTGCACGCCCTTCTCGCCGAGCACCTCGCCGAGGAGCTCGCTCGCGCCGTTCACGACGCCCGGCTGCCCGGTGAAGTCGGGGGCGGAGGCGACGAAGCCGACGACCTTCACCACGCGCTTGACGCGGTCGAGGTCACCCACGACGGAACGGACCGCGGCCAGCGCGTTGAGCGCGCAGGTACGGGCGAGCTGCTTGGCCTCGTCCGCGGTGACCTCGGCACCGACCTTGCCGGTGCAGGTCAGCTTGCCCTCGACGACGGGCAGCTGGCCCGAGGTGTACACGTACGCGCCGGACCGGACGGCCGGAACGTACGCGGCGAGCGGTGCGGCCACGGCGGGCAGAGTCAGCCCGAGCTCCGCGAGCCGCTGCTCGACCGCGCTCACGCGTTCTTCTCCCGCTTGAGGTACGCCACCAACTGCTCGGGGTTGTTCGGGCCCGGAACGACCTGGACGAGCTCCCAGCCGTCCTCGCCCCAGGTGTCCAGGATCTGCTTCGTCGCGTGCACCAGCAGCGGCACGGTCGCGTATTCCCACTTGGTCATGAGGGGACTGTAATGCCTGGCACAGCCCCGCCCCTGCGTAGCCCCGCCCTCTACTGGTTAGGCTCGCAGGTGTGAGGCTCCACATCGTGACGGGCAAGGGCGGCACGGGCAAGACGACCGTCGCCGCGGCACTGGCACTCGCCCTCGCCGCCGAGGGACGGCGGACCCTGCTGACGGAGGTGGAGGGCCGCCAGGGGATCGCCCAGCTCTTCGAGACCGAGGCGCTCCCCTACGAGGAGCGCAAGATCGCGGTCGCGCCGGGCGGGGGCGAGGTCCACGCCCTGGCCATCGACGCCGAACAGGCGCTGCTGGACTACCTCGACATGTTCTACAAGCTCGGCCGGGCGGGCCGGGCCCTGAAGAAGCTGGGCGCGATCGACTTCGCCACCACCGTCGCCCCGGGCCTGCGCGACGTCCTGCTGACCGGCAAGGTCTGCGAGGCCGTGCGCCGCAAGGACCGGGCCGGCTGGCGGTCGTACGACGCGGTGGTGCTGGACGCGCCGCCGACCGGGCGGATCACCCGCTTCCTCAACGTCAACGACGAGGTCGCCGGGCTGGCCCGGTTCGGCCCGATACACAATCAGGCGCAGGCCGTGATGCGGGTGATGAAGTCCCCGGAGACGGCCGTGCACCTGGTCACCCTCCTGGAGGAGATGCCGGTCCAGGAGACCGTGGACGGCGTGGAGGAACTGCGCGCCGCGGGGCTGCCGACCGGGGCCGTGGTCATCAACATGGTGCGCCCGGTGGTGATGGACGGCGCGACCGTTGCCTCTGCGCGCGACGGGCAGCGCACGGCGATCGCCAAGGCGCTCTCCGCGGCGGGGCTGGGCGGCGCACGCCGCGGCGGCCTCGCGGAGCGGCTCGTCGACCCCCTGCTGGCCCAGGCGCACGAGCACGCGGAGCGCGTGGCCCTGGAGCGCGCCCAGCGCGAGGAACTGACCGCGCTGGGGCTGCCGGCGTACGAGCTGGAACTGATGGGCGACGGGGTCGATCTCGGCGGGTTGTACAGATTGGCTGAAAATCTGCGGAAGCAGGGGCTGGGGGTCGCATGAGCCTGGAGAGTCCGGTATTGGACATCGACCCGTTGATCGACGATCCGAGGACCCGGATCGTCGTCTGCTGCGGCTCGGGCGGGGTCGGCAAGACCACCACGGCCGCGGCGCTGGGCGTCCGCGCCGCCGAACGCGGACGCAAGGCCGTCGTGCTGACCATCGACCCGGCGCGCCGGCTGGCGCAGTCCATGGGGCTCTCGGAACTCGACAACACCCCGCGCAAGGTGGCCGGGATCGACGAGTCCGCGGGCGGTGAGCTGCACGCGATGATGCTCGACATGAAGCGGACCTTCGACGAGGTCGTGCTGCAGCACACGGACCGGGAGCGGGCCCGGGCGATCCTGGACAACCCCTTCTACCAGTCGCTCTCCGCGGGCTTCGCCGGCACGCAGGAGTACATGGCCATGGAGAAGCTGGGCCAGTTGCGCGCGCTCGACGAGTGGGACCTGATCATCGTCGACACCCCGCCGAGCCGGTCTGCGCTGGACTTCCTGGACGCCCCGAAGCGGCTGGGGTCCTTCCTGGACGGCCGCTTCATCCGGCTGCTGATGGCACCCGCGAAGGTCGGCGGGCGGGCCGGCGTGAAGTTCCTCAACGTCGGGATGTCGATGATGACCGGCACGCTCAGCAAGGTCATGGGCGCGCACCTGCTGCGCGACGTGCAGACCTTCGTGGCGGCGATGGACTCGATGTTCGGCGGGTTCCGCTCCCGGGCGGACGCCACGTACAAGCTGCTCCAGGCGAACGGGACGGCGTTCCTGGTGGTGGCCGCACCGGAGCGGGACGCGCTGCGGGAGGCCTCGTACTTCGTGGAGCGGCTGGCGGCGGAGGACATGCCGCTCGCGGGGCTGGTGCTCAACCGCGTGCACGGCAGCGGGGCGGCACAGCTCACAGCGGAGCGGGCGCTGGCGGCCGCGGAGGCCCTCGACGACCTGAACGCCCCGGAAGACCCGGACGGCCCCGAGGATCCGGTGGACCCGGCGGACCCGGACACCGCTGAGGCCGCCGCCGACGACCCCGGTGCGGGAGATCCGTCAACTCCCCTGCTGACCGGGGAGTTTGACGAATCTGCAGAAAATCTTCAAAGCGTCGGCATTGTGGATCAGCCCGGCGGGAAAGCTGGACTCCGTACGGCCGACGGCGGCGAAGGGACCCCCAGTACGGACAGTGCGGACACGAGCTCTCCCGAATCGCCCACCGGCTCCCCGGCCGATCCCGCGCCCGCCCAGGACGCCGTCACGGGCCGGCCCACGGATCCGGACCCGCTGGACGCCGACCGCCTCGCCGCCGGCCTGCTGCGCCTGCACGCCGAACGGATGCAGCTGGTCGCGCGTGAGCGGCG
The DNA here is from genome assembly GCF_042742985.1 of Streptomyces sp. NPDC058864. NCBI lineage: Bacteria > Bacillati > Actinomycetota > Actinomycetes > Kitasatosporales > Streptomycetaceae > Streptomyces > Streptomyces sp. NPDC058864. The sequence goes on from NZ_JBHYMQ010000038.1 coordinate 54,751, forward strand.
CACCCGCGACCGCTTCGTCTCCGTGCACCCGGACGTGCCCATGGTGGACGTCGGGGCCCTGCCCGGCGACGTGCACGACCTCGAGGGCCTGCGCGCGATCGGCGAACGTCTCGCGCAGGGTCAGCCGACGGCGGCGTAGTCGCCGTAGTCCCCGTCGTAGCCCTCGTCGTCGAGCGGGAGCACACCGGTGCTGCGCTCGTACTCCGTGCGCGCCGTCTCCAGCAGCCTGCGCCACGAGGTGACCGTGGGACGCCGGCGCAGCAACGCCCTGCGCTCCCGCTCGGTCATCCCGCCCCAGACGCCGAATTCGACCCGGTTGTCCAGGGCGTCGGCCAGGCACTCGGTGCGTACCGGGCAGCCGGTGCACACCGCCTTGGCCCTGTTCTGGGCCGCTCCCTGGACGAAAAGCTCATCCGGATCCGTCGTGCGGCACGCGGCCTGCGTACTCCAGTCCACAACCCAGCTGCTCATGCTGGCGCCGTCCTCTCCCGATTCGAGGCTCCCCCACGGCGGCAAGCGGCATATTCACCGTTGCCAGTTGAGGACGTTACGGAAGGTGGGCACGGCGCAACAGCCCTTTCAGGCCCAATCTTGAATGGCCCGAACGGACTATGGGTACGCAGCAGATCACCCGACGGAGTGAGCCGACGACAGAACGGACGAATCACCTCAAAACGGTCAATTCGCCACTTCCGGGGCCTGAGATCCACGTCATATGGCTGGCATATGACGGGAATTCGGGCAGTTCTCATCACCCACAAGAGTGACGAGGGAGGACAGACGTGTGCTCGGTGTTCGCGCCTGTCTGTTACAGAGTAGGCGAACAAGCGAGCCCACGTCTTAAGAATGGCAACGTAAGCTGCACCCCATGGGTCACAAGCGATCGCGCCCCACCAGCAGCGGCGGCACCAGTTCCGCTCAGCAGGCCGCCAAGTTCCTGGGCGTCAGCGTCCTGGCCGGCGTCGTGCTGGCCGGCATCGCCCTCCCCGCGGCAGGGGCACTCGGACTGAGCGCCAAGGGCACCGCCGCCGGTTTCGACTCCCTGCCGGGCGAGCTCAAGCGACCGCCGCTCTCCCAGAGCACCCAGATCCTGGACACCAAGGGCGACCTGATCGCGACCGTCTACTCGCGCGACCGCAAGGTCGTGGGGCTCGACAAGATCAGCAAGTCGATGCAGCAGGCCATCGTGGCCATCGAGGACGCCCGCTTCTACGAGCACGGCGCCATCGACGTCAAGGGCATCCTGCGCGCGCTCAACAAGAACGCCCAGGAGGGCGGTGTCTCTGAGGGCGCGTCGACCCTGACGCAGCAGTACGTGAAGAACGTCTTCGTCGAGGAGGCCGGCAACGACCCGACCAAGGTCGCCCAGGCCACCCAGCAGACGGTCGGTCGCAAGATCAAGGAGATGAAGTACGCGATCCAGCTCGAGCAGGAGCTGGGGAAGCAGAAGATCCTCGAGAACTACCTCAACATCACCTTCTTCGGCGAGCAGGCGTACGGCGTCGAGTCCGCCTCCCGGCGCTACTTCAGCAAGTCCGCCAAGGACCTGACGCTCACCGAGTCCGCGCTGCTGGCGGGTGTCGTCCAGTCGCCGAGCCGGTACGACCCCGTGAACGACCCGGAAGAGGCCAAGAAGCGCCGCGACGTGGTGCTGCAGCGCATGGCCGACATGAAGGACATCACGCAGGCCGAGGCCGACGAGGCGAAGAAGAAGCCGCTGGCCCTCAAGATCACCCAGCCGAAGAACGGCTGCATCACCGCCGTGAACGGCGCCGGCTTCTTCTGCGACTACGTGCGCCAGGTCTTCCTCAGCGACAAGACCTTCGGCAAGACCAAGGCCGAGCGCTCCAAGCGCTGGGACCAGGGCGGCCTCACCATCCGCACCACCCTCGACCCGAAGGCGCAGCGGTCCGTCCAGGACTCGATCAGCGCGCACGTGTACAAGAGCGACGACGTCGCCACCGCCGTGACGCTGGTCCAGCCCGGCACGGGCAAGATCATCGGGATGGGCCAGTCCCGCCCGTACGGCTTCAAGAAGAACCAGACCCAGATCAACCTCTCGGTCAACCAGGGCATGGGCGGTGGCGTCGGCTACCAGCCCGGTTCGACCTTCAAGCCGATCACCGCGGCCGCGGCCATCGAGCAGGGCACCGACCCGGCGACCACCTACCCCGCGCCGTACAAGATGACCTACCCGAGCCCCGTCACCACCTGCAGCGGCAACTGGGTCAACACCGAGGGCAGCACGGTCGAGAACGAGAACTCGTCCGAGAAGGGCCCGTACTCCATGAAGGAGGCGACCGCGAAGTCGGTCAACACCTTCTACGTCCAGCTGATCAGCGACATCGGCGTCTGCCCGGTGGTCAAGATGGCCAAGTCCATGGGGATAGAGCGCGCGAACGGCAAGGCCCTCACCCAGGTGCCCTCGCTGACCCTGGGCAGCCAGGAGGTGTCCCCGCTGACCATGGCGAACGCCTACGCGACCTTCGCCAACAAGGGCGTCTACTGCAGCCCGGTCGCCATCGAGTCGATCACCGACGCCACCGGCAAGAAGCTGAGGGTGCCGCAGACCGAGTGCAAGCGGGCCATGACGGAGCAGACCGCGGCCACCCTGAACACGCTGCTCAAGGGTGTGGTCGAGGACGGCACCGGCCAGCAGGCGGGCCTGTCCGACCGTGACAGCGCGGGCAAGACCGGTACCACCGACGAGCGCTACGCCGCCTGGTTCGTGGGCTACACCTCCGACATGGCCGGCGCGGTCTGGGTCGGCGACCCGGCCCACAAGCGCCACATGACCAACATCACCATCGGCGGCGTCTACCACGCCAAGGTCTTCGGCGCCGACACCCCGGGCCCGATCTGGCGGGACGCCATGTCCGGCGCCCTGGCGGGGACGAGTTCCGACAGCCTTCCGACGGTGGCGATCCGCGAGCCCGAGAAGCCCCGCCACGACGATGACGAGGACCACGGTCCCGGTGACAACCGCGGCAACGGCAACGGCAACGGTGGCGACGAAGGTCTCTTCGGCGGCATCTTCGGCGGCGACACCCTCGGCGGCGACGGCGCGAACGGCCTCACCACCGGCGGCGGCCGCAGCGGCGGGAACAACGGCGGCCCCGGCCCCGGGGCGGGCACCCCCGAGACCGGTGGCACCGGGGCGGGCTGATCCCCGCAGGACGCGACGTGAACGCCGAAGGGGCGCCGGGACCGATCCGTCCCGGCGCCCCTTCGCTCGTACCGGCCGCCCCCTCGGGCGCCGTCAGCCGCCCGCGAGCTGCTTGCGCACCTCAGCGGCGACCCGGCCGCCCTCGGCCAGACCCGCGACCTTCGGGTTCACGATCTTCATGACCGCGCCCATCGCCTTGGGCCCCTCGGCCCCCGACTCCGCGATCGCCGCGGCGACGATCCCGGCCAGCTCGGCGTCGTCCAGCTGCTTGGGCAGGTAGGCGTCCAGCACCTCGCCCTCGGCCAGCTCACGCTCCGCGGATTCCTTGCGGCCGCCCTGCTCGAAGGCCTCGGCGGCCTCCCGGCGCTTCTTCGCCTCGCGGGCGATCACCTTCAGCACCTCGTCGTCGGAGAGCTCGCGCGCCTCCTTGCCCGCGACCTCCTCCCGGGTGATCGCGGTGAGGGTGAGACGGAGGGTGGACGAGATCAGCTCGTCCCGTCCCTTGATGGCAGCCGTGAGGTCGTCGTGCAGACGCTGCTTGAGCGTGGTGGTCATGGCGTCGAGTCTGCCAGGTCGTCGCCGGGAGGGCCGGAGATTTATCCCTGACGAGCCGTCTGCCACCATGGAGGGCATGCGCGCGCGATACGGAGTACCCCTGGGCATCACAGCTGCCGGTGCGGCCTGCGTGGCCTACGCCGCCGGAATCGAGGTGCGGTCGTTCCGCCTGCGCAGGGTGCGGGTGCCGGTGCTGCCGGCCGGGATGCGGCCGATCCGCGTCCTGCAGGTCTCCGACATCCACATGGTGAGCGGCCAGAACAAGAAGCGGCGCTGGCTGCAGTCGCTGGCCGGGCTGCGTCCGGACTTCGTGGTGAACACCGGCGACAACCTCTCCGACCCCCACGGCGTCCCCGAGCTGCTCGACGCCCTCGGCCCGCTGCTCGACCTCCCCGGGGCGTACGTCTTCGGCTCGAACGACTACTACGCCCCGAAGCTGCGCAACCCGGCCCGCTACCTCGTCGAGCGCGTCCGGGGCGTGCACGGCCTCAACGGCAAGAGCGACCCGGCCATCGGCGTCACCCGCAACCCCTGGGAAGAGGTCCGCGACGCCTTCGACGTGGCCGGGTGGGTCGGGGTCAACAACACCCGCGGCCGCCTCAAGCTCGACGACGGCATCGAGATCGCCTTCGCGGGCCTCGACGACCCCCACATCCGGCGCGACCGCTACGCCGCCATCGCCGGCGGCCCCGACACGGACGCCGACCTCTCGCTCGCCGTCGTCCACGCCCCGTACCTGCGCGTGCTCGACGCCTTCGCCGCCGACCGCTACCCGCTGGTCCTCGCCGGTCACACCCACGGCGGACAGCTGTGCATCCCCTTCTACGGGGCCCTGGTCACCAACTGCGACATCGACACCGACCGGGTCAAGGGCCTGTCCACCCACGAGGCCGCCGGCCACCGCTCCTACCTGCACGTCTCCGCAGGCTGCGGCACCAACCGCTACACCCCGGTCCGCTTCGCCTGCCCGCCCGAGGCCACCCTGCTCACCCTGACCCCGGGCGCCTGAGCCGCCCGCGAAAACCGGATTTCGTCTCCAGCGGGAGGTCCGCTAGAGTAATCCTCGTCGCGCCGGGCCCAAGGGCAGGGCGGGACACCGGGGTGTGGCGCAGCTTGGTAGCGCGCTTCGTTCGGGACGAAGAGGCCGTGGGTTCAAATCCCGCCACCCCGACTCCGAAAAATGCAGGTCAGGGCCGGTTTCCTCACTGAGGGAACCGGCCCTGCTTGCTGTTGAGTGTCTAAGTGAGTGTCTACGGCTTCGGATCGCGCTTGAAGATGCCGTCCATGACCACCGCGCCAGTCTGGATCACGGGGCGGATCTGCTTCCGGTAGACCTCCTCAGTGACCGCCGTCCCCGAGTGGCCGACCAGGCGCGAGATCTCCTCCAACGGCACCCCGCGGTCCGAGAGCAGGGACACGAAGCTGTGACTCAGCTCCCGGGGCGTCCACTCAGCGGCGTTCACGCCGTTCGCATTCTTGAGGGCCGCGCGAAAGGCCCGGCGGACGTGGGAGGCGTCGCCTCCCTTGCCCACAGCGGAGCTGAAGACGGGTCCCTGTTCCTCCCAGGCATCGCCGGCCGCCAGGCGGTCCCACCCTTGGTCCTCCCAGTGCTGCCACAGCACCTCTACGCACCGGGCGGGGAGCGCGAGCGTACGGCGTGACTTCCTGGTCTTCGCGTCGCCCCCGGAGCGGACCGAGCGCCACGCCGCCATGCAGGGCGGGGTCGGCGGGTCGGTCTTGGGGTCGCCGCGCAGGAAGACGTGCTCCCAGGTGAGCGCCCGCATCTCTTCGGTGCGTGCTCCGGTGAGGAGCGCCACCACGATGCAGGCGTGCATCGAGGTGCGTTCGGCAGCTGTCAGCACTGCCTCGGCCTGAGCGAGGGTGAGCGCCTTGGACGGCCGGCCAGGCTGCCCCTTGGGCACCGAGCACAGCTCCACGACATTGCGCTTCACCTTGTCCCGGGCCATGGCCCGCTTCACGGCGCGGTTCAGGCAGGAGTGGATGCCCTCCAGAGTTCGGGTGCTGAGGGTCTGCGCCAGCTTGCCGAGCCACTTGTCCACGTCTTCGGCGCTCAAGTCCCGCAGCTTTCGGGCCCCGAGCGCCGGGATGGTGTGAATGCGGCTGAGGCTGGTGCAGGCGTCCACGGTGCCCTGGTCGCGGCCTGCCCGAGTCGCGGCAAGCTTACGGGCCCCGACCTCTCGCCCCATGGCAGCTCCCGTGCAAAGCCGCTACGCCAACCTCGACCGGAGCGCTCACCGCTTGGGGTGGCGGAGAGCCCAGTCTCAGTTGCTTGGCGTCGGCTCGGTTCACCAACGAGCCCGCAGAACCCCGTCGTTGTCTGGCATGACAGCTGAGAGCAGAGGAACACTTTCACCCGCGTACGTGGACAGTAGTGCGGCAGCGCGGGCGCTGCGCATACGGGCATTCAGCTCCAGGAATGCGGTCTCGTCGTCCGCCTAACGACACCGCCCTGGGAGTCCAGGCCTATCGGCTGAGAGGAAGCAGGTTCCAATCAAACCCTGCTGGCCTTTGATTCCCCCTGTCCAGCCCCCTACATTCGAAGTAGTCGACCGGTCTACAATTAACCAGACCTGCCGATCTCCGCATCCCTGATTACCCCATTGACTAGGACTTGAGGTCATGACATCTGCCAAGCGCATCCGCACCCCCTTCGGAGAAGAGTCGACGGCCGCCGATGTCATTGAGGGTGTCGACCTTTCCGGCAAGCAAGCTGTCGTCACCGGCGCGGCTTCGGGTCTCGGCACCGAGACCGCGCGCGCCCTCGCTGATGCCGGCGCGTCAGTCACCCTCGCGGTCCGCGACACAGACGCCGGTGAGCGGGCCGCGGCCGACATACGCAAGGCCACCGGCAACAAGGCCGTCCATGTCGGCCGGGTCGACCTCACCGACAAGGCGTCGATCGCCGCCTTCACGAGCGCATGGACAGGGCCCCTGCATATCCTCGTCAACAACGCCGGCGTGATGCAGCTGCCCACGCTCGATCGCACACCAGATGGTTGGGAGCTGCAGTTCGCGTCCAACCATCTCGGCCACTTCGCGCTCGCGTTCGGCCTGCACGAGGCGCTCGCGGCAGCCGGCAACGCGCGCATCGTGTCGCTGAGCTCCCGCGGCCACCATGCCTCACCTGTTGAGTTCGACGACATCAACTTCACCTCCCGCCCCTACGACCCGCGACTCGGTTACGGGCAGTCCAAGACTGCCAACGTCCTCTTCGCGGTCGGGGCGACCAACCGCTGGGCAGCCGAAGGGATCACCGCCAACGCCGTCCACCCCGGGGTGATCCTGGGGACGAACCTGACTCGCTACATGGAGCCGGAACAACTCGCACAGCTGCGTGAAGCCGAGACGGCCGGGGAATTCGGCATGTTCCAGGGCGCGCCGTTCCGGTTCAAGACGGTCGCTCAGGGCGCCGCGACAAGCGTCCTGGTCGCGACCTCACCCCAGCTGGAAGGAATCGGCGGCCGCTACTTCGAGGACAACAACGAGGGGGAAAGGCTGTCGGCCGAGGCCGTGGGGAAGGCCCCCGGTGGCGTAGCCCCGTACGCGGTCGACCCGGACGCCGCCGAACGTCTGTGGGAACTGTCGCTTGCCGCAATCGGCGCGTAAGCAGATCGCCGAGCTGACATGAATTTTTACCCGTCACGGATCGGCGTGATTAGCTGCTGCCCCGCCTTGCAGTCCCGCGAACACGACCAAAGAGCCATCCCGCTCAAACCTCAGCACGCGGAGCCCGTCAGTTTCCCGGGCTGAGTCCGGTTCAGGGTGAAGCTCTTCGTAGCGCTGATGGCAGAGATCAATCGCTTCACGGAGCGACCATCCTCGTGACTCACGTATCGTCTTCACGGCGAGTACGGTGCGCCCCTCCAGAATGTCGCAGTCCACGCTCGCCGGCAGTCCGGTCATGGCTCCCCCAGAAGTCGCTGTACAGCAACGGGGTACAGCAACCGGGCAGACCGCAGTCAACCGAGTGGGACCCCTGCCAACTCTGCTGAACAGTGAAGCGACCCTCAGCGACAGTCGAGCCCATAGTTCGCATCGAGGGGACCCGGCGTGCCGCAGCCGTGCCAGGTGAGGCGGTGCCGAGCGGGGACCCACGGGGAACAGCCACTGGAGGATCCCTGTGCACACCGCCGTTTTCCTGCTGCGGAGCGCGTTGGGCACGGGTGGCGTACTTGTGGGCGTCTGGGAACTGACGCGCCAGGCTTCCGGGCGGGGCTGGAGGAAGCCGCGGCTCTTCTCTGCAGTGGCGGCTGCGTTGCTCGCCGCGCTACTGGCCGTCTAGACAAGTAGCAAGACCACACCGACTGAGTGCCTAACTGCGCTACAGCGGCCCCGCACCGAGGCGTACAACCACGAACGTCTACGGACCGTTCTCGCAGCTCAGGGACAGTGCAGCCGCAGGTCACAGGGGCGCTCCCATTGCTTCGGGACGAAGATGCCGTGGGTTCAAATCCCGCCACCCCGACTTCGTAAAGTGCAGGTCAGAGCCGGTTTCCCCTTTGGGGAGACCGGCTCTGCTTGTTATTGGACCAGGCACGACATCTCGTCCGGCGGCACCCCAGTCCGACAGCACCAACACGAAGCTCTGCCGCATCTGCCGGGGCTGGGTTCGCCGTTCGGGCGGTGTGGATCAAGACGTCTGCCATGGCCATGGATCTTGGAAAACTGGCCGACCGGCTACCTCAGGTCAATCATTCGGACCGGCTGCCCGGTGGTGCGGACGATGGTTTCGAAGTCGCGGTCGTAGTGCAGCAGCGTGAGCCCTGCTTCCTCTGCGACTGCCGCCACGATGAGGTCGACGGCTCCGGCACTGCGGTGCTCCCCCTTGGCGGTGAGCTCGCGCTGGACGACGCGCGCACGCCGGTAGATGCCGTCGGGCATGGGGCACCACGAGAACTGGTTCAGTCGTTCCTGGACGGCCTCGCGGTCTTTCACGGAACGCGCGGAGTAGAGGATTTCCAGTTCGGTAAGGTCGCACAGGGCAATCAACCCGGCACCCATCCGGTCTTCCCACTCCTGAGTTGCCCGACGCAATAGCATACGAGCAAGGGCCGACGTATCGATGAGGTAGTCGGCCACACTCATCGGGCGGAACCACCACCGCGGTAGTTTTGCTTGTCCAAGAGGAGTTCGACATCGAGGGCGCCTTCATCCCCGAGATCCTGTAGTTCACGCAGGGCGCGCAGGCGACGATTACGGGCGACGATCTCACGCAGAGCCGTGTTGATGGTGTCCCGCTTCGTGGAAGTGCCCAGCTCTTTTGCCGCGGCCTCCAGAGCCTCGTCGTCGAGATCAATGACGGTTCGACTCATGAACTCCACCTCCATATACATGGAATCATGTATCAGTATACATGATCGAATATATCGTGTGGGCGGAGCGCGCGCGGCCCCTTCACAGCAGACCCTTACCAGCGGAAACGTCGGATGGAGCCAGTGTCTGCTTGGGCGGCCGTGTTGGTGTTCGGGCTTGATAGCAAGCACGGTTGACCTGGTTGTCCCAGCCATGGGGCCAAGACCAGGACGTCGATCAACGGAGGGGACCTCTCAGCAAGCCTGTCAGCCGCAGACCGTGCCCGGGGCAGGGAGTTCGCCGTGGGTGAGGTAGAGGTCGACGGCGTCGTCGACGCAGGGGCTGCCGCGGTGGTAGGCGGTGTGGCCGTCGCCGTCGTAGGTGAGGAGCCGGCCGGAGTCGAGTTCGCGGGCGAGGGACTGGGCCCAGGAGTACGGGGTGGCGGGGTCGCGGGTGGTGCCGACGACGAGGATCGGGGCGGCGCCGGGGGCGGCGATGGGGTGCGGGGCCTGGGTCGCCGGTACGGGCCAGTGGGTGCAGAGCACCAGGAACGTGGCCAGCGAGGCACCGAACTGGGGCGAGGCGCGCAGGAAGGCGGGCAGGGCGGCCTCCGCCTCGGCGCTGGAGAAGCGGGCGCCGAGGGTGGCGCTGAGGCAGTCGACGGCGAGCAGGGCGTCCGTGGCGTTGCCGGAGGTGTCCTCGTCCGTGCCCGCGAACTGCTGCAACTCCGCGGTGTCGCCGGCCAGGGCCTGGCGCAGCATGGTGCGCAGTTCCTCCCAGGACGCCTCGCGCAGGGCCGTGATGACCGCGGTGAGGAGGTCCTCGCCGGTGACGGCGATGTCCTTGCCCTGGCGCAGCGGGCCGGCGTCCAGCTTGTCCACCAGGCCGTCGAGGACGCGCCCGGCCTCCGCGACGGAGTGGCCGACCGGGCAGTCCGGGCGGGCGGCGCAGTCGGCGGCGAAGGACTCCCAGGCCACCTGGTAGCCGGCGGTGCTGTCCAGGTTCTCGCGGTAGCCGTCGAGGGCGGGGTCGATGGCGCCGTCGAGGACCATGCGGCCGACCCGCGAGGGGAAGAGCTCGGCGTAGGTGGCGCCCAGGTAGGTGCCGTAGGAGTAGCCGAGGTAGTGCAGGCGCTCGTCGCCGAGGAGGGCCCGCACGACGTCCATGTCGCGTGCCGCGTCGGGGGTGCCGAGGTGGGGCAGCAGTTTCCCGGCCTGCTTCTCGCAGGCGTCGGCGAGTTCCTCGAACGCCTCGTAGGAGTCGGCGATCTCCGCCGCGCCGCCGGAGACCCGCAGGCCGAAGCCCATGGGGGTGGCCGGGGTGTCGGTGTCGCAGTCGACGGGGGTGCTGTACTGCACGCCGCGCGGGTCGACGGCGACCAGGTCGTACGCGGAGCGCATGGCCGGGGAGAAGGTGCCGGCGGCGGCGACCAGGTAGTCGACGGCGGACTCGCCGGGGCCGCCCGGGTTGATCTGGAGGGAGCCGACCCTGGCGGCGGCGTCGCCGGTGGCCCGCACGCGGGCCGCGGTCAGGGTGATGTCGCCCGCCTCCGGGCGGGAGTAGTCAAGGGGCACCGTCACGGTGGCGCACTGGAAGCCCGGCACGTCCTGGCAGGCCGCCCAGTGGAGGCGCTGCTCGTAGTAGCGCCGCAGCTCCGGGGGTACGTCCGCCGCGGGGTCCGCGGCCGCGGCCCGGCCGGCCTCGGGCGCGGGCCGCGGCGGGACGGTGGTGGCGCAGGCCGCGGTCAGCAGCAGCCCGCAGGTGCTCAGCACCGCGAGCGCGCCGCGCAGCCTGCGCCGGGGTATCCCGTCGGTGTCCAGGACAGCGATCATCGCCACGCCTTCCTCGTGTGCCCGTGTGAGGGGGGGACCGCCGGACGCGGCGCCGGGACCGGCCCGGGGGGGGCATCGTCCGGTCGTGTCGCGGAGCGTTCGGACGCGCCCCCCGCGACTCCGCTGCGTCATCACCCCATCACACGTCGTGCGTGGCGGCGGCCCCGGGTGGGCCGAACGTGTGAATCCCCGGGGCGCTGCGGAAGGGGTTCAGCGGGGCGCGTAGGCGATGCGCTCGAAGGGCCACGCGCGGGCCAGCCAGCCGGCGACGACGCGGTGGAGTTCGGCGTCCAGGTCGGCGTGCGGGGCGCTGACCCAGGAGCGGACGTCGGCGGTCCCGGGCTCGTCGCGGGAGCCGTAGACGTACACGCACCCGATGACCTCGCCGCCGGGCACGGACAGGACGGTGTAGGTGAAGCCGGTGCGCCGTTCGAAGTCCTCCGCGTGCTTGCGCAGGTCCTCGAGGTTGGCCTCCGGGGTCATGCCGTCCGGCGGCGGCCAGGAGCGGCCCTCGAAGCCGGGGGTGGCGCGGATGTGGTCGATGCTGGAGGTCCAGGCGGCGTGGTCGGCGGCGTTGTGCCGCGGACCGAGGGGTTCGAGGCGGAAGCGGTCGGTGGCGGGCGGGTCGGGGACGGTGAAGCCCGGCGGGACGAGGGGCTGTTCGGCGGCTGTCATGGCGCGAGGGTAGCCGGGTGCCGCCGCGCCGTCCGGGCCGGCGTCGCTGTGCGAAGGTAGGGCCATGGGTGTCGAGTTCGTGGTCTTCATGACGCTGCCGGGCCTGGTGATCCTGCTGATCGGGGTGGCCTTCGTCGACCAGGTGCTGCGCGCGGGCCGGTGGGGCGGACGCAGCGGGCAGGTCTCCTCGACTGGTTTCGAGCAGCTGCACGCGAGCTTCTCCCCCGGCAAGCGGAGCGAGTTGGACGAGCGCCGGGCGACGCTGATGCTGCGCGACGAGGAGGGCGACGGGGCTCCCCCGCGGTCACGGGTGGACCTGGGGCGGGGGACGGCGCTGATCGTCCTTCCGGGACGTGAGCGCAGCGGGTGACGACGGCCACGGTCCGCTGCGGGGCGCGATCGGGTTTGATGGTGCCATGAGCGACGTCATGGCTGGGATGCCGGATTGGGAGAAGCGCTTCCGGGCGCCACGCGTCGGACTGCCGGAGTGGGCGGAGGACGCCCCCCACCGCAGCCTGTTCGTGTCGAATGCGACGGGTACGTACGAGCTCTACGCGTGGGACCGGACGACCGGGGCGCAGCGGCAGGTCACCGACCGGCCGAACGGCACGTCGGACGGGACGCTGACGCCGGACGGCGCCTGGGTGTGGTGGTTCGCGGACACCGACGGGGACGAGTTCGGGGTCTGGATGCGGCAGCCCTTCGAGGGCGGTGCGGACGAGCCCGCCGCGCCCGGCCTGGAGCCCTCGTACCCCGCGGGGCTGGCGCTGGGCCGCGGCGGGCTGGCGGTGGTCGGCCGCTCCACCGACGAGGAGGGCACGACGGTCCACGTCGTGCGTCCCGGGGCGGATCCGGTGGAGATCTACCGGCACGAGGAGTCGGGCGGCGTCGGCGCGCTGTCGGAGGACGGCACGCTGGTCGTCGTCGAGCACACCGAGCACGGCGACGCGATGCACTCGGCGCTGCGGGTGGTCACGACGGACGGCACGACGGTCGCGGAGCTGGACGACAGCGAGGGCGGCACGAAGGAACTGGGCCTGGAGTGCCTGGGGTTCGCCCCGGTACCGGGGGACGCCCGGCTGCTGGTGGCGCACCAGCGGCGCGGCCGCTGGGAGCCGATGGTCTGGGACGTCACGGCGGGCACCCAGACGCCGCTGGCGATCGACCTGCCCGGTGACGTCGCGGCGGAGTGGTACCCGGACGGCACCGCGCTGCTGGTGGTGCACTCCTACCGGGCCCGCAGCGAGATCTACCGCTACGGGCTGGCGGACGGGGAGCTGACCCGGCTGGAGACCCCGGCGGGCTCGGTGAGCGGCGCCACGGCCCGCCCCGACGGCACCGTGGAGTTCCTGTGGTCGTCCGCGGCGGCGCCCTCCGAGGTGCGGTCGACGACCGGCGCGGTGGTGCTGGAGGCGCCCGGCGAGCGGGCCCCCGGGTCGCTGCCGGTGGAGGACGTGTGGGTGGACGGGCCGGGCGGCCGGGTGCACGCGCTCGTCCAGCGGCCCGCGGCGGGCGAGGGCCCGTACCCGACGGTGTTCGAGATCCACGGCGGGCCGACCTGGCACGACTCCGACGCCTTCGCCGCCGGGCCGGCGGCCTGGCTCGACCACGGCTACGCGGTGGTGCGGATCAACTACCGCGGTTCCACGGGCTACGGCCGGGAGTGGACGGACGCGCTCAAGCACCGCGTCGGCCTGATCGAGCTGGAGGACATCGAGGCGGTCCGGGCGTGGGCGGTGGAGTCCGGCTTCGCCGACCCGGCCCGGCTGGTGCTGTCCGGCGGCTCCTGGGGCGGCTTCCTGACGCTGCTGGGGCTGGGCACCCGGCCCGAGCTGTGGACGGTGGGCCTGGCGGCGGTGCCGGTCGCGGACTACGTGACGGCGTACGGCGACGAGATGGAGGCGCTGAAGGCGCTGGACCGCACCCTGTTCGGCGGTTCCCCCGAGGAGGTCCCGGACCGCTACGAGGCGTCCTCGCCGATCACGTACGTGGCGCGGGTCAAGGCCCCGGTCTACATCTCGGCGGGCCTCAACGACCCGCGCTGCCCGATCCGGCAGATCGACAACTACGTCGAGCGGCTGGCGGGCCTGGGCAAGGCGCACGAGGTCTACCGCTACGACGCGGGGCACGGCTCGCTCGTCGTCGACGAGCGGATCAAGCAGCTACGACTGGAGCTGGACTTCGTCCGGCGCCACCTCGGCGGCTGAGGCCGGGGCCGGCCCCTCCTCCGCGACGAGGCCGAGCTCGGCGTCGCGCCGGGTCTCGGCCTCCCGCCGGACGAGCCGGAACCACATGAAGACCACGAAGCCCGCGAAGACGAACCACTCACCGGTGTAGCCGAGGTTCTGGAAGGCCTTGAGGTCCAGGCCCGTACCGCTCGGCGCGACCGGCGGGACGGCCCGCAGCGGCGCGCGGACGCCCTCGGTCTGGGTGATCCAGGCGCCGTACACCTGGTACGGGACGAGGTTGACCAGGGAGGCCGCGCTGATGATCCCCAGCTGTCCCTCGGGGAGGCCGCCGCTGCCGATCGCGCCGTCGGTGTCGGCGCCCTCGGGGGCCTGCAGGGCCCCGGTGACGGTGACCTCGCCGGCGGGCGCCGCCGGCACGTCGGCGGCGGACGCGCGGTCCGCGTCGCCGGGCAGCCAGCCGCGCACGACGGGCAGGACGGCCTGGCCGCCCCCGGTCCGCAGCGGGGTGAGGACGTAGTAGCCGGTGCGTCCGTCGAGCTCGCGGCCGGGGACGAGGAACTGGTGCGCGGTGTCGTAGCGGCCGGTGGCCCGTACGGTGCGGCCGGCCGTCTCGGTGGTGACCGCGGAGGTCGCCCGCGGCAGCAGGCGCTCCAGCGGCACCGCGTCGCGCGCGGCGGCAGCGGGCGTGTCCTGGGCGGCGCGGTGGCTGTCGACGCGGGCCTCGAACCGGCTCAGCTGCCAGCTGCCCATGAACGTGCAGACGACCACGGCGCACACCGTGAAGAGGTGCCCGCCCAGCCAGCGGGGGGACAGCAGGAACCGGTACACGCCGTCAACGGTACGGGGCGCCCGGCCGTCCCCGGGAACCGCCCCCCGCTACTGGGCGGCGACGGCGCCAGTCTTGTACACCGTCCCGGCGCAGGCGCCGTCGATCGTCGCGTTGACGACGGGAGCTCCGGCCTCCGGGGTGTGGCTCAGCACGACGGCCGCCGGAGCGCTCTGACCGGCTCCGTTGTCGCTCGCGGGGGGCGCGGACGCCTCGCCGGACGGGCTGTTGGTGGCGGTCGCGGTGGGCGTCGGCGTGGACGGGGGCGTGCAGCCGCCCGCACCGCCGGCGGCCGGGACCCAGGTGAACTCGACCCGGTAGCTCTGTCCGGGCTTGAGGATCAGCGTCGTGCCGAGGGAGTCGGGCAGTGAGGTGCCGTCGTTCGGGGTGTGGTCGACGACGCTGATGCGGGCGGGCTCGGCCGCGCCCTGGGCGCTGAAGGTCACCGAACCGCCGCCGTCGACGGTGCACGAGTCCTTGGAGACGTTGCCCACCTTGAACCAGCCGCTGACCCGGCCCGAGCCGTCCGCGGCGCCGGCGTAGCCGGAGGCGTCGCCGAGGTCGTCGGTGGCGCACACCGGGGCGTTGGCCGCGAGCGTGTCGGAGGGGTCCGCGGGGTCCGAGGACCCGGGGGTGACCTGTTGGTGCGTGTCGCCGGTGGGCGTGGGGCTCTCGTCGGGGCGGTCGTCGCCGACGGACGGGCTGGGCGTGCCGGCTCCGGCGGCGGGGCCGTCCGGGTCGCCGTGGGTGCCACCGGTGTCCTGGGCGCTGGAGGCGTTGCTGGCCCCGGTCTCGGTGGAGCCGGAGAGGTTCGCCGCGTGGAGGGCCGCGGGGACCGCGACCAGCGCCAGCAGGCAAGCGGCCGCGGTGCCGGCCAGCAGCTGCCGGCGGTGTGCCCGTCGGGCGGGGACCGCACGGCGCAGGTGGTCCAGCGCCTCGTGACCGGGCTGGATGTCGCTCACCGCGTCGTGCATGAGCCGGCGCAGCGCCAGTTCATCCGGGCTGAGCCGCACCTCGGGGCTGCCGCCGCTGATGTCGTTCTCGGGTTCCATACCGCCGGGTGGGTTCGGGTTGGTCATGCCGGGGCCTCCATCGCGACGCGGAGCGCCGCGAGACCGCGCGAGCCGTACGCCTTGACCGAGCCTATGGAAATGCCGAGGGTCTCGGCCACTTGGGCTTCGGTCATGTCGGCGAAGTAGCGCATTACGAGCACCTCGCGCTGCCGGCGCTGCAGCTTGCGCAGGGCCGCCTTCAGTTCGTCGCGCTCCAGCGCCTCGTACGCGCCCTCCTCGGCGCTCGCCATGTCGGGCATGGGCTTGGACAGCAGCCGCATGCCCATGATCCGGCGGCGCAGTGCGGAGCGGGAGAGGTTGACGACGGTCTGCCGGAGGTAGGCGAGGGTCTTCTCGGGTTCGCGGACCCGCTTGCGGGCCGAGTGGACGCGGATGAAAGCCTCCTGGACGACGTCCTCGCAGGAGGCGGTGTCGTCCAGCAGGAGCGCGGCGAGGCCGAGCAGCGAGCGGTAGTGGGCCCGGTAGGTCTCGGTGAGGTGGTCGACGGTTGTCCCGACTGACATCGCGTCGTCAGTGTCGCCGCGGTCCGAGGGGGCCTGCGCCACAGGCCAGGGCGCGATCACCGGGATGCCGCCGACTGCGCGCGACGGCCGCCGGACGTGCGGGCGCGCCGGAGCGCTGCCCCGCCCCACGAGGGGTGCTTCGATGCCGAGTGCCTCTGCCACGACTGTTGGACACGCGTCCCCCCGTCAGGGTTGTACGCCCGAGGCACCGTTTTTGACGGTGTAGCACATATGCGCATGCGTACCAACTCTTCCCCAATGCCCCTTTTTGCTGGCGCTGTTGCGCCGCGCCCGGCCTGCAGCACAGTAGGGCAGTGCGCTGACACAAGGACGCTCCCTGTGCGTCGCGCGGTTGCGACACACAGGGAGCTGAAATTGTCTGGCGCCTACAGGCTTCCGATCAAGCGGTATAGACCAGGGATTTGGGTCACCCGACCGGAATCGGGGTGCTCAGCGGCCCGTTCCTCCGTAGACGACCGCTTCGTCGGTTTCGCTGTCCAGGCCGAACGCGGAGTGCACGGCGCGCACGGCCTCGTTGACGTCGTCGGCGCGGGTGACGACCGAGATGCGGATCTCGGAGGTCGAGATCAGCTCGATGTTGACGCCCGCGTTGGACAGCGCCTCGAAGAACTGCGCGGTGACACCGGGGTTGGTCTTCATGCCGGCGCCGACCAGCGAGATCTTGGCGATCTGGTCGTCGTAGCGGAGCGTCTCGAAGCCGATGCCGCCCTGGACGCGCTTCAGCGCCTCGATCGCCTTCGGGCCGTCGGCCTTGGGGAGGGTGAAGGAGATGTCGGTCAGGCCGGTGGCCGCGGCCGACACGTTCTGCACCACCATGTCGATGTTGATCTCGGCGTCCGCGATCGCCCGGAAGATCACGGCGGCCTCGCCCGGCTTGTCGGGCACACCGACGACCGTCACCTTGGCCTCGGATGTGTCGTGCGCGACACCGGAGATGATCGCGTGCTCCATGCCCTTCTGGTCCTCTCGCGGCTCATTGCTGACCCAAGTGCCCTGGAGGCCGGAGAACGACGACCGGACGTGGATCGGGATGTTGTATCGGCGGGCGTACTCCACACAGCGGTGGAGCAGCACCTTGGAGCCGGAGCTGGCCAGCTCCAGCATGTCCTCGGACGAGATCCAGTCGATCTTCCGCGCCTTCTTCACCACGCGCGGGTCGGCGGTGAACACACCGTCGACGTCGGTGTAGATCTCGCACACCTCGGCGTCCAGGGCCGCCGCCAGCGCCACCGCGGTGGTGTCGGAGCCGCCCCGGCCCAGCGTCGTGATGTCCTTGCTGTCCTGGGAGACGCCCTGGAAGCCGGCCACGATCGCGATGTTGCCCTGGTCGAGCGCGGTGCGGATGCGGCCCGGCGTGACGTCGATGATGCGCGCTTTGTTGTGGACGGAGTCGGTGATGACACCCGCCTGGCTGCCGGTGAACGACTGCGCCTCGTGTCCGAGGTTTTTGATCGCCATCGCCAGCAGGGCCATGGAGATCCGCTCTCCGGCGGTCAGCAGCATGTCGAACTCGCGGCCGGTAGGCATCGGAGATACCTGCTCGGCGAGCTCGATCAACTCGTCCGTCGTGTCGCCCATCGCCGAGACCACGACGACCACTTGGTGGCCGCTCTTCTTGGCATCGACGATCCGCTTGGCAACGCGCTTGATGCCCTCGGCATCCGCAACGGAGGAGCCGCCGTACTTCTGCACGACAAGGCCCACGTGCGCTCCTCAAATCCGGTACTGCGTTCGGCTCAGTCTAACGAGCAGGCCGGTACGGACCCCTCAATACCACATGTTGAGACGCCAAGCCCACTCTGCGGGCCATCTGCCCAAGGACACGCCGGGGTATGCACGCCGGGCCACGTGCTCCCGGTCACTACGGCCCCGGTCGCCCCCGTACGGACGCGCGCCCGCCCCCTCGGGAGGGGACGGGCGCGATGGCGTCCTGGGACCGGGTCCGGGGTCCTGGGAGCGGGTCCGGGGTCCGGGGTCCGGGGTCAGCGGCTGGGGCGCAGCCCCAGGGGCTTGGCGATCTCGGCGGCCATCACGCGGCCGGCCTCGGCGGCGAGCTTCTCCTCGTCGTCCGCGCCGTGGTCGGTGTCCAGGCCGTCCAGCGCGTCCAGCGGGCTGTCCAGCCGCACATGGGCGACGAGGGACTGCAGGGCCCGCAGCGAGGCCGAGGCGGTCGGCCCCCAGTTGGAGAGGTAGGAGAACTGCCACCACCACAGCGCCTCGCTGACCCGGCCCTCCCTGAAGTGCGCCAGGCCGTGCGCGAGGTCCGTCACCACGTCCGCGAGGTCGTCGGAGATCCGGCAGGCCACCGGCGTGCTGCGCGGCACGTACGGGTCGAAGACCTCGGAGTAGACGTCGATCGGCTCCAGCAGCACCGCGAGCCGCTGGCGCAGCTCGTCGGCGTCCGGCTCCGGGCCGATGTCGGGCTCGTAGCGCTCATCCGGGACGATGTCCTCGTGCGCCCCGAGGCGGCCGCCGGCCAGCAGCAGCTGGGAGACCTCCAGCAGCAGGTACGGCACCGCGCTGTCGGGGTCGTCGCCCTTGGCGACCTCCCGTACCGACAGGATGAAGCTCTCGATCTGGTCCGCGATCGAGGAGGCGAAGTCGTCGGGGTCCAGGGCGTTGTCAGACATCAAGCAGCCGCCTTCCTTCAAAGGCCCGGCCGAGCGTGACCTCGTCGGCGTACTCCAAGTCGCCGCCGACCGGCAGGCCGCTCGCGAGACGGGTGACCTTCAGTCCCATCGGTTTGACCATGCGTGCGAGATACGTGGCCGTCGCCTCCCCCTCGAGGTTGGGGTCGGTGGCCAGGATCAGCTCGGTGACGGTGCCGTCCGCGAGCCGCGCCAGCAGCTCCCGTATGCGCAGGTCGTCCGGGCCGACCCCCTCGATCGGGCTGATCGCGCCGCCGAGCACGTGGTAGCGGCCGCGGAACTCACGGGTCCGCTCGATCGCCACCACGTCCTTGGACTCCTCGACCACGCAGATGACGGCCGGGTCGCGGCGCGGATCACGGCAGACCCGGCACTGGTCGGCCTCCGCCACGTTGCCGCAGACCGCGCAGAACCGGACCTTCGCCTTCACCTCGCTCAGGGCGTGCGCGAGCCGTCGGACGTCGGCGGGGTCGGCCTGAAGGATGTGGAAGGCGATCCGCTGCGCGCTCTTGGGACCCACGCCGGGCAGCCTGCCCAGCTCGTCGATCAGGTCCTGAACCACGCCCTCGTACACGCTGTGCCCTCTTCGCCCGTGACTAGAAAGGAAGGCCGGGGATGCCCCCGAGCCCCTGGGCGAGCGGGCCGAGCTTGTTCTGCTGCAGCTCCTGCGCGCTCGCGGTGGCGTTGTGCACGGCGGCGACGACCAGGTCGGCCAGCGTCTCCGTGTCCTCAGGATCGACCGCCTTGGGATCGATGACCAGACCCCGCAGCTCGCCGGCTCCGGTCACGGTCGCCTTCACCAGGCCACCGCCCGCCGTGCCCTCGATCTCGGTCTCGGCGAGCTCCTGCTGGGCCGCCGCGAGGTCCTGCTGCATCTTCTGTGCCTGCTTGAGCAGCTGCTGCATGTTCGGCTGACCACCACCGGGGATCACGGTCTCGCTCCTGCCTCACGACGTCGGTTGTGCGGGTAGGGCGAGCCTACGTGCTCAGGGCCCCGCTCGCGCTACCCGTACGAGGGAACGAGCGGCGCGCGTCGCCCGTTCCGCCCCGGCTGTGCCGTTCCCCACAGGAGGAACGGGGCCGCCGCGGCTACTCGTTGGCGATCTCCTCGATCAAGGTCGCGCCCAGCTCGCGCACGATCAGGTCGTGGCCGCTGAGCGCCGTCTCGTCCAGGTCCGGGTCGTCGTCCTCGGGCATGTCGTACTCGACGGGCGGGGGCTCGTCGGCGAGGGGCGGGTAGGCGGACGCCGCCGGCGCGGCGTTGACCGCCGCACGGGCCGCCGCCGCGGCGGGCGGCGACGGAGCTGCCGGGGACGGCCCCGGGTTCTGGGACTGCTGGTGCGGTTGCTGGTGCGGTTGCTGCTGCGACTGCTGATGCGGCTGCTGGTGCTGATGGGGCTGCTGTGCGGACGGTGCCGGGGAGGCGGGGCCGGGACGGGGCCCGCCGGAGCCACCGCCCGGGCCCGATGGGCCGGCGCCGCCGCCTCCGGGGCCGCCGCCCGGACTGACGATCGCCTCGATGCGCCACTGGACGCCCAGGGCCTCGGTGATCGCCTGCTTGAGCACCTCCTCGTGGCCGCGGTTGGCGAAGCTGTCGCGGGCGCCGGGGTTGTCGAAGCCGATCTGCAGCGTCGACCCGTCGAAGCCGACGAGCCGGGCGTTCTGCTCGAGCAGTATCCAGGTCACCTTCCGCAGCCGCTTGACCGCCTCGAGGACGGTGGGCCACATCTGGTGGACGCGCGAGGCGTCGCCGATGGGCTGCGCGGTCGGGGCGGCGGGGGCGGCCTGTGCCGGGGCGGGGGCCTGCGCGGGCGGGGCCGCGGCGGCGGGCGCCGGGGCCGCCGCCGATGC
>NZ_JBHYMQ010000039.1:0-74598 GCF_042742985.1 Streptomyces sp. NPDC058864
TGGCTGCGTTGCCCAGGAACCTGCCGGCGTCCTGGAGGTCGGTGACGTGGTGCATCTGAAGGCCGTTCACGCCACGGACCCACACGGCGTCCATGGACATGTCTCCACCTCTCCGGCGATCGCCGTGTTCCGCGCGGCATGCCGTGCTGCCTGCCGGACTCTCGCGGGGCGGACCTCGGGTAGTGCTGCCCAGGGTGGATCCGTGCGGCAGGTGAGGCAAATCGATGGACCGCATCCCGCGATGGGGCGGGTCGATGGCAGTTGGATGACAGCCCTGCGGCCCGCCGCCGGACGGGTCGGCCGGCGGCGGGCCGGTCAGCGGTTCGCCGTGGCGAAGGGTCCGCTGCCGGCGAACACCAGCCGGGCGAAGTTCTCGCCGATGCGCCGGTGGCCCGCTGGGCCGGGGTGCACCTCGTCCGGCAATGGCAGTTCGGCGTAGTCGGCCGCCCCGTAGAGCTCGCGGCCGTCGAGGTGGTGCAGATGGGGGTCGTCGGCCGCCCGCCGGGCGACGATCCGGGCCAGTTCGTCGCGGATGACGTTGAGGGTCAGCCGGCCCGCGGCGCGTTCCGCCGGATCACCGGTGGCCCTGAACCGCAGGGTGCCGCCGTCGAATTCCGGTGCCAGCGGGCCCGGGGTGTCCTCCTGCACGGGGCACAGGAGGGGGGAGACCACCAGCAGCGGTGTCGTGGGATGCCCCTCGCGGACGATGTCGAGGAAGCCGTGGACCGCCGGGGTGAAGGCGCGCAGGCGCATCGCGTCGGTGTTGACGATGTTGATGCCGATCTTGAGGCTGATCAGGTCCGCCGGTGTGTCGCGCATCGCGCGGGCGGTGAACGGATCCAGCAGCGCACTGCCGCTGAAGCCCAGGTTGACCAGCTCGACTCCGCCCTCGGCGGCGGCCAGGGCGGGCCAGATGGCCGACGGATGCGCCGCGTTGGAGCCATGGCTGATGGAACTCCCGTGGTGCAGCCACACCTTGCGGCCCCGCGGTGCCGGCGCCTCGACGGGGGCGTCGGTGCGCAGGGCGATCAGCTCGGTGATCTCGTTGTGGGGCAGCCAGATCTCGATGTCCTTGTCCCCGGGCGGCAGTTCGCCGAACCGGGCGGTGCCGGGCGGCCCCTCGTGCAGTTCCGAGGCCTGGGTGACCATGTCGGTGATCTCCCGGACGTTGCCGCCGGCCACGGTGGCCTGGGCGGCGAGACGGCCGTCGACCAGCAGGTCGTACACGCCGTCCGGCGGTGGCGGGAAGCCCCGGTAGACGCGCTTGGTGGGCAGCGTGTCGAGTTCGACGGTGGTGGCCCGGGTGCGGAAGGCCAGCCGCACGCCGGACGGCTGCGCCTCCGCGATGGCCAGCTGCTCGTCCGGGATCTGCCGGCGTGCCGCGGCGGGCAGGCGGTGGGGGAGCAGCCCGTGGCGGGTGCGCTCCAGGTCGAGGGCGCCGTGCAGCAGCTCCTCGGTGACGGGAGTGGTGATCGGGTTCTGGTGCGTGTGCATGGTCCGATGCCTGTCCGTGGACGGTCCGCGGGCCGGGTGCCCGTACGTTCGGTGGGGAGGTGCCGGGATGCGCCCTCAGGACGCCGGCCGCCGGCTCAGCAGGGCGTCGAGCGAGTCCAGCGCCCATGACCAGGACTCCTCCGCGGTGACGGGTGTGTGGTCGAAGCCCCCCGCCAGCTCGAGGCTGACGTAACCGTGGAAGACGCTGCCCAGGAGGCGGACGGCGTGCGTCTGGTCCGGTTCCGGGATGTCGTAGCCGCGCAGGATGGCCCGCGTCATCTGGGCGTGCCGGACGCCGGCGCCGGCGGCGGCCGTCTCCGGGTCGAGCCGCAGCTGGGCCGCCGCGTAGCGGCCGGGGTGCTCCCGGGCGTAGGCGCGGTACACGTTCGCGAAGGCGACCAGGGCGTCCTTGCCCGCGCGGCCGGCGAGGGCCTCGGCCGCCCGGTCGGCGAGTTCCTCCAGGGCCAGCAGGGCGATCCGGGTCTTGAGGTCCTGCGAGTTCCTGACGTGCGAGTACAGGCTGGCGACCTTGACGCCGAACCGCTCGGCGAGCGCCGAGACGGTCACCTGGGCGAAGCCGACCTCGTCGGCGAGTTCCGCGCCCGCCCGGGTGAGGCGTTCCGTGGTGAGTCCTACGCGTGGCACAGCGCGCCTCCTTTATTCCGTAATGGATTATGCACATACCTAAAGACGTTAGGCAACATTCCGGTGAGCCGCACCGCGCGTGGTTGCCCGGCTACGTTCGGCTCACCCGGAGTGCGTCCCAAGTGACCATGTGTAACGGTCTACATGTGCGTCCGGGGTTCGCCTGGGCCGCGGGAACTGCCGGACGGCTTCGGCCGTCGTGTGACTTTCCGCCTCGCCCGGGGAGCCGAGGCCGACCGCCCGGGTACGTCTACCGCGGCACGGTCGGCCCCGGCCTCGTCCGGATCCCCGCACGAACGACAACCACTCACCAAGTTCTGCTGAAACGCGAAGGGTCACGCCTCGACGCCGCCCCGTCGTGCCTCGTTGCCGCGCAGTCGTGCGGCGCTCGGGCATGGGCAGCGCACCGGCCCCTTCGGCTACCCGGAAGGAATGGGTGTGAAGGCTCGTATCGGCTTGAGCCGGGGAAGGACGCTCGTGACCGTCGCACTGGCCACGATCGTCACCTCGGCCCTCACGGGATCGGTGTCCGCCGTCGCGGACGGACACTCGGGTGACTTCACGGGCTCCGGCCACTGGGGTGTCATCACCCGGAACACCGTCGGCTCTCCTGTCGCCGCCCTTCGGGACGGCCCGTTCGGTTCGTACGGTGTCACGGGATCCGTCTCCAGGCCGCCTTACGGCGACGGCAGCCTGGGCATCGAGGTGGCGGACGACTCCACCTCGCTCGTTCCCCCCAGCGAGAAGGTCGACTTCGGCAACGAGGTCGACTTCTACGGCAGCCGGGTCCGGGACCTGACCAGGCTCGGGTTCCACGTCTTCCAGACCGGCGAGAACGTCGGATACGGCGGTACCCGCAACCTGCCGAACATCAGAATCGAGATCAACCCGCGGCTCACGGCGAGCGACACCTACTCCACGATGGTGTGGGTCCCGCCCGCCGTCGCGGTGGTGAACCAATGGAGCGGGTTCCTCGACGCCACCGCCGCGACCGGTGAGTGGTTCCTCTCGGGCAACGAACTCGCGCCCCTGTGCACCCAGTCCAGCCCGTGCAACTTCACGACGCTGCGGAACGCGCTTCCGCAGGCGACCATCAACAGCGTCGCCGTCGGCAAGGGCCGTGACCACAACTGGGTGGGCGCGGTCGACGGCCTCCGGATCAACCGGTACGTGTACGACTTCGAGGCCGACGGCGTGCAGGCCCGCCGCATCGGCTGACCGCCGCGGCTTCCCTCCTGCACGAAGTCCGGGCCGCCGCCGGCAGACCCGGTGGCGGCCCGGGCGGTGTCAACCGCCTTTCCGCCGCGCCCGGATGAGCAGCAGGGCGATGTCGTCGCTGCGCGCGGGGGACTGCTCGGCCGGGTGCACCAGGGCGTCGGCGAGTTCGTCCACGGTTCCGGCCCCGGCGCTCGCTAGGCGTCCGGCGAGCGCGGCGATGCCGTCCCCGATGTCGGTGCCCGGAGCCTCGACCAGGCCGTCGGTGTACAGCGCGAGCACCGCACCGGGCGGCAGGGGGATGTCGGTCGGCGGGTAGGTCGCCGCCGGGTCGATGCCCAGGAGCAGACCCGGTGCCAGGTCGAGGACCTCGACGTGCCCGTCGGGGTGGCGCAGCAGTGGGGGCGGGTGCCCGGCGGTGGCCAGCCGGGCCCGGTGGTGCGCCAGGTCCAGCTGGACGTACAGGCAACTGGTGAACAGACCCGGATCCAGGTCGGTGAGCAGGCGGTTGGTGCGCGCCAGGACCTCGTCGGGCGGGGCGCCCGCGGTGGCGTGGACGGCCGTGCGGACCTGCCCCATCAGTGCCGCGGCGCTGACGTTGTGCCCTTGCACGTCGCCGATGGCCGCGCCCGCGAGGTGCGTGCCGAGACGGATGAGGTCGTAGAAGTCCCCGCCGATGCCCATGCCGAGGCCGGCCGGCAGGTAGCGGGCGGCGACGTCGAGCCCGGGCACGCGGGGGAGGGTCTGGGGGAGCAGACCCTCCTGCAGTCCCTGGGCGAGGCGGTGCTTGGCGTCGTAAAGGCGCGCCCGGTCCAGGGCCTGGGCGATCAGCCCGGCGGCGGAGGTGAGGACGGTGCGCTCCTCGTCGGTGAACAGGTGGGGCCGTTCGTAGGCGAGCACCAGCGAACCCACCGGACGACCCGAGGTGATCAGCGGCAGGAAGGCCCAGGAGCTCATGCCGTCCTGGTGGACGGCGGGCGGGTAGGCCCGCCGGAGCCCGGCGAAGGTCGGGAAGAAGCCGGGCGCGCCGGTGGTCATGGCACGGACGGCGGGGGTGTCCGAGGTCAGCGGGGCCGCGTCGAAGCGTTCCATGAGCTCGGAGGGGTAGCCGCGGTGCCCGATGATCCGCAGCCGGCCGTCCTCCGCCGTCATCAGCGCCAGCGCCTGCGCGCCGAAGGCCGGCAGGAGCTGGTCGGCGGCCTGGTCGGCGACGTCCCGCACGCCGATCGCCTCGGTAAGCGTGGCCGCCAGGTGCATCAGGTGGTACAGCACGGCGCCCCGCCCCGCTTCGGCGGGCGGCGCGGGACGCAGCACCCGCGCGGGGTCGGTCGGGAGGGCGGCGGGGACGATGCGGACACTGACCCCCGAGGAGCTCGGGTACAGGTGGAAGGACAGGCACGGGCCCGCCGGCGGCGAGGCGGTGAAGGAGGCCGGCTGCCTGCTGATCAGTGCGGCCCGGTAATGGTCCTCGACGACGGGTTCGTCCAGCCACGGCAGGGCCTTCCACAGGCAGGCGCCCAGCAGTTCGGTGATGTCCGTGCCCAGGAGGCCCGCGGCCCCGGTGGTGGCGAACAGGATCCGGCCGTCCAGGTCCAGCGTGCAGCAGCCGCCGGGGAGGCGTTCGGCGAAGTCCACCGCGGACCGTGCCTCGTCCGGCCAGGCCGCGCGCGGCCGCGCCGGCGGCAGTACGCGTGGCTCCCGAGGCGCGGCGAGCGGCCGGCCCTCTTCCTCGGCACGCCGCAGCAGCCGGAGCAGGTCGCGGCAGGCGCTGTCCATCGTGGCCCGCTCCCGCGGGCTCAGCCGGGGCGGGTGCGTACCGGGCCACTGCAGGACCAGCCCGCCCGAGGCGGTGTCGCCGTCCGTGACCGGGGCGGCGGCCAGCGCGAAAGGGTAGGGCAGCATGAGCGCGAGACGGGGGTAGGTGCGCGCCATCTCCTCCTGGCCGCCGACCCACACCAGGCGACGCTCGCGAACGGCGTCGGCCACCGGGGTGTGGTCGGTCAGCGCCACCCGCGTCCACGGCACGGCGGTCCTGCGGGAGACGCCGCTCAGCACGGCCAGCCGCAGGACCGGCTCCCCCGGTGGGAGCAGGTAGACCGCGCCCACGGACGCCTCGCTGTCCCGCAGCGCCCTGGCCAGGACGGTGTCCGGCGACATCGCCCCGAAGCCCGTAGCGGCCGTGGGAACCGCAGCGTCCATGCCCTCACCCTCTTCCGGAGGCGGCCGGGCAGCGGCCCGTCGGCGTGGCGCATCCACCTCATCAAGGATTACCCCATGTGTGCGTTTTGTGTCCGCGACGCCCGGACGCCCGGGTGTTCCCCGGGACGTTCCGGCGACCGGGTCACTCCGTGTGCTGGAGCGCCCCGCCCCGCGCGCCACCACGCCGGACGATCCCGCGCCGGACGGTCCGTCCGCGCGCGGGCCCGCCCGCGTCCACGGTGGCGTACGCGATCAGCGCGGCCAGGGCCAGGATCCCGGCGCCCCACCAGTAGGCGACCGAGTAGCCGTGCACCAACGAGCGGCCGGTGAGGCCGGCGGAGCCGCGATGGGAGGCCAGGTAACCTGCGGTGGCGCCGGCGGCCAGGGTGTTGAGCAGCGCGGTCCCGATGGAGCCGCCCACCTGTTGCGCGGTGCTGGTCATCGCGGACGCCACGCCCGCGTCACGCGCCTCGACGCCGTGGGCGCCCAGGCTGAAGGCGGGCATGAACGCCGCGCCGATGCCGGCGCCGACGACGATCTCGGCGAGTGCCACGGAGCCGTAGGAGGAGCCGGGGTCCAGCAGGGCCAGCAGCACCACCCCGGCTCCGGAGACCGCGAAACCGGTGCCCATCAGCAGGCCGGGGCGGACGCGGTGGAAGAGGCGGGCGCCGATCTGCGTGGAGCCGGCGGCCTGGGCGGCCGCCATCGGGATGAAGGCGGCGCCGCTCTGCACCGGGCTGTATCCCTTGACCAGCTGGAAGTAGTAGCTGAGGAAGAGGAACATCCCGAACATGGTCATGACGGAGAGCCCCAGGGACACATAGACGCCGGCACGGGTGCGGTCCCTGAGGACCCGGAGCGGCAGCAGGGGTGACGCCGACCTCGCCTGCACGAGGACGAACGCGCCGAGCAGGAGGGCGGAGAGGGCGAACATGCCGACGGTCGATCCGGCGCCCCAGCCCTCGCCCTCCGCCCGGGAGAAGCCGAAGACCAGGGCGACGGCGCCGCCGCTCGCCAGCAGGGCTCCGGGGACGTCCAGGCGCGCGCGCTCCGCGGGAATGCCGTGGTCCCGGACGGTGGTCAGCACTCCGGCGATGCCGACGGCGGCGATGGGGAGGTTGACGTAGAACCCCCAGCGCCAGTCGGCGTACTCGGTGAACACGCCGCCCAGCAGCAGTCCGACCGCGCCGCCCGCCGTGGCGATGGCGCCGTAGACGCCGAAGGCCTTGGCGCGTTCCTTGGTGTCGGTGAAGGCCAGCGAGATCAGGGCCAGGGCGGCCGGGGCGAGCAGCGCGCCGAAGGCGCCCTGGAGGGCGCGGGCGGCGAGCAGTGCCGGGAGACCGGGCGCCGCCCCGCCGATCGCGGAGGCCAGGGCGAAGCCGACGAGCCCGATGACGAACAGCCGCTTGCGCCCCCAGAGGTCGGCGAGCCGTCCGCCCAGGATGAGCAGCCCGCCGAAGGCCAGCCCGTAGGCGGTGATGACCCACTGGCGGCCGCCGTCGGTGAAGTGGAGGTCCTGCTGCGCGGACGGGAGCGCGATGTTCATGATCGCGCCGTCCAGGAAGACCATCAGCTGGGCGATGCCGATGAACAACAGGGCCGCCCAGCGCCGCGGATCGGGCGGCAGGGTGTCGTCGTGGGACATGGTCGTGCTCCTCGATGAAGGGGGCGGAGGGAAAAACTGGACCGTTCGTTCCTGATAGGCGTACACTCCGCTCATGGCACGCGTGAGGGAGTTCGACACCGAGAAGGCCGTGGAGGCGGCGATGAACGCCTTCCGCAGCAAGGGCTACGAGGGCACGTCCGTCCAGGACCTGGTGGACGCCACCGGCGTCGGCCGCGGCTCGCTGTACGCGGCCTTCGGTAGCAAGGAGGGGCTGTACCTGGCGGCCATGGACCGCTACCGGGAGCGGTACGCGCTGCCCCTGGTCGAGGTCCTGCGCTCCGGCGCCCCCGGTCGCGAACTGCTCCGCGAGGTGCTGGTCGCCGCGGTCGACGAGATCGCGCGGGACGGCAGCCGGCGGGCCTGCCTGATCGTCGGTGCGGCCATGGAGCGCGTCGCCCACGATCCCCGGGTCGCCTCGCACGTGGAGTCGACGACCGCCCTGCTGGAGGACGCGCTGACGCAGGTCGTCGCGCAGGCCCAGGCGGACGGCCAGGTGTCCGGCAAGCGTGACGCACGGGACCTCGCGCGGTACCTCGTCGTCACGATGCACGGTCTGCGGGTCATGGGGGCCATCGATCCCGACCGCGAGGCGCTGACCGCCGTCGTCGACGCCGCCCTGGACGCCCTCGACTGATCCTCCGGCGGCCGTTTCGCGCCTCGCGGCCGGGCTCCCGCCGTCACTGCGCGGTGAAGCCGCCGTCGATGGCCAGCGCGGCGCCGTTGACGAAGCGGCTCTCGTCGCTCAGCAGGAAGGCGGCGAAGGCGGCGACGTCCTCCTCCGCGCCCGGCCGCCCGGTGGGGATCCGCTCCAGGAACCGGTCCTCGATCTCGGGGTGGGCCTGGACGGCGGAGCGCCACAGCGGTGTGTCGATCAGCCCGGTCACCAGCGCGTTGACGCGTACGCCCGCCTTGGCGGAGTCGAGGGCCGCGGAACGGGTCAGGCCCACCACGCCGTGCTTGGCCGCCACGTAGGCCGGCATGCCCGCGTCGCCCACCACGGCCGCCGTCGAGGCGTTGTTCACGATCGACCCGCCGCCCGAGGCGGCGATCGCCGGGAGTTCGTACTTGAGGCTGTAGAAGACGCTGGTCAGGTTGGTGGCGATCATGTGGTGCCAGAAAGCGGCGTCGGTCGTGCCGAAGGTACGCTGGTTGTCGCCGCCGCCGGCGTTGTTGAACGCCCCGTGCAGACCGCCGAACTCGGTCACCGCGTGGTCGACGAGGCGGGCCACGTCGTCCTCGGCGGTGACGTCGGTCGGCAGGAAGTGCGCGCGGCCGCCCGCGGCCTCGATCCCGGCCACGGTCGCCTCGCCGCGCGCCTTGTCGCGCGCGCCGATCACGACGGTCGCGCCCTCGGAGGCGGCGCGCCTGGCGAAGGCGGCGCCCATGCCGGACGTCCCTCCGGTGACGATGACGACCTTGGATTCCAGACGGTTCGACATGTGTGCTCCCTCCGGTGCCCGCGGGCGGCCGGCGGCCGGCCCGGGGGTTCCCGTTCCGTGCGATGTGGGGTTCTGCGGGCTCCGGCCCTTGTGCCCCGGTGGGTTCCGCGGGGCGCGGGCCGTTCTTCCCGGCCTGCCATCGGAGGCTAACACAATCTGGAACGAACGGTAGGTAAAGAAAAGCCCACGGCGGAGAAGGCGCCCCGACACGGGCCGTCGTAGATTGTTCGCACGGATACGAGGGCGCGACGGACCGGAACGCCCGTGGTGCGCGTCGACCTCGGCGCCCCCTGACCGGAGCTTGGTGGTGACGGTGGAGTACACCAGGGACCATTTCGTGGTCATGCTGCGCAAGGCGGGCCTCTCGGAGGTCGCCGACGAGGCCGAGCGGGTCCTGCCCGACCCGGTCGAGGACCGGAGGATCGCGGCCTTCCTCGTGCCGTACGGCATCACGCTCGACCAGCTGGTCAGCAGAATGGGCGGCACGCTCTAAAAAACTTGAGGCGGAGGCGCGGGGCGGCCGTAGGGCTGGAAGGGAAAAGGCCGCCCTCACCACGGTGGTGGTGAGGGCGGCCCACTGGCGTCGTGCCCCGGTTGTCAGCCGGCGGTGGCGTCGAGCCATCGCCGGGCAGCCGCCTTCTCCTGCCTCGGCGTTCTCGGATAGTCCGCCTCCCATTCCGCCATCTTCCGAAGATCCGCGAGATCCGAGAATCCGGTCGCCAGGACGCTGCCGACCGCGGCGCTGTGCGCGTAGCAGAAGGCGACGACGTCTCCGGCCAGGGACAGTGCGGTGAACTCCGGTTCGCCGAAACCGCTGCCGAGCGCGGCGGCGGAACCGGCCCCCACCACGTCCCAGGATTCGGCCAGCCTGACGTGCGCCCACCACAGGTCGTTCCCGCCCTCCTGGAGCGGGACAGTGACCAGGAATTCCCGGTCGTCCCCGAAGAGGCCGCCTTCGCGGGAGAGCTCGAACCAGCCTTCGTTCGCCTGGGCGACAAAATCCGGGGTGTCGCGGCCGACGACCGAGCGCGGCCATTCGCCGGACGGCGGCTTGTATCCCGTGGCCATGTTGGCGAGCGTCGGCGGGATGAGGGGGAGTTCCAGGTCCATCAGGCACAGGAAGACCAGTCCGGCGGGGGCGAGTCGCCCAGCGTGGTCCATTGCTTCAACCTTTCTGCACAAAGCAGTGCACGGCACCCATGAGGGATGCCGTGCACTGCTTCTCATCTACTACCAGTGGTAGAGGCGTGGCGATGCGTAGTTGTGAACGCCGTTCCTCAGGGGGAAGACCTCGGGGAGTTCTTCTCGGTCGATCCCGAGACCCACGACCTCGTGGCCACGTACCGGGCGAATCCCAACACTCGCTGACGGTGAGGTTGTGAACCGTCGCCGCCAGGGCGGTCCAGCGTTGGACCGACCGATCGCGAGAGCGGTGATGGAGGAGGCGCTGAAACTCGAGGCGGAGGCGCGGGGGCGGCCGTAGGCGGTCTCTGGACGAACAGCGGGAGCCCCGACCGATGTCTCGGTCGGGGCTCCCGGTCCTTCTAGTGGCTGTCGAGCCAGCGGCGGGCCGCCACGCTCAGTGGCGTGTCGTCCGGCTCGCCCATGTAGTCCATGGAGCCGTCCGTCAGCGCCTCCGCCCAGCGGCGGAGGACCTGCGAACGGTGCGGCGCCTTCAGCACCGAGGTGCTGATGTCGTGCTCCCATGTCGTGGCGAAGCACAGCACGTTCCCGTCGAGCGACAGCATGCGGAACTCGGGCCGGTAGGGGGCACTGCCGAGCAGCCCGTCAGCACCCTTGCCCATGATGTCCCACTCGCTCTGCAGCTCGACGCAGTGCCACCGTGCGAGGCGGTCCTGGCCGGGGTGGAGCGCGATCAGGAACCTGCGGTCGGTCTCGGAGAAGAGTCCTCCTTCGACCGACAGCCGGTACCAGTCGGCGTTCGCCTTCTCGTGCAGCTGCGGATCGAGGAAGTCCAGCATGGCCTCGACGCGCCCGTCCTCGAACGGGACACTCGGCGCCTGTCCGGTGACGTTGGGCGGAATGAGCCCGTCGGGCGCGGTCCAGCCCTCCACGATGCGCAGCCCCGCTGCGGCCAGCGACATCATCGTGGTGATCCACCTCCATGGCTTGAGTACCAGCCTGGCGGTGGTTGGTTCCACCTGCCGGGCAGTCGCCCGGCGTACCCGTACTCGAACATCTGATTGTCAGGGTCGCCTCCCGCCGCGCCGATCCGCAAGCCCCCTGGGACGGACGACCGCTGCCAGAACTCCGCGCCCCGCTCAGTGACGCGGCGCGAACCGTCGCCTCGCCGGCTCCTTCAGCGCGGCCCGCCGCGCGAAGCACACGTACCCGGCTCGTTTCTTCGGCCCTCCGCGCGCACCGCCGGTGGGAGCGGAACGCGCGGCGCCCGGCGGGTCAGTGACCGCGGCCCAGGGTGGACTCGCGGACGACCAGGTCGAAGCCGGGCCGCACACGGCGCGGCGGGGCGTCCGGCGCCCCGGTCAGACGCTGCACGAGGCAGTTGACGGCCTGGCGGGCGATGGCCTTCTTGTCGGGGGAGACCGTGGTCAGGGTGATCGTTCCGTAGCGCCCCTCCTCGATGTCGTCGAACCCGACGAGCGCCACGTCCTCCGGCACGCGCAGCCCACGGGTGGTCAGCACCCGCAGGGCGCCGATGGCCTGGAGGTCGTTGTAGGCGAAGACCGCGTCCGGCCGGGCCCCGCGGTCCAGCAGGTCGGCCATCGCCTGGGCGCCGTCCGCCCGGCCGTACCCGGAGGCGGTGGCGACCAGGTCGTCGCCGTGCGGCAGCCCGCAGGCGGCCAGTTCCTCGCGCCAGCCGCGCAGTCTCAGGTGGGCCGGCTGCCGGGCGACCTCGCTGCGGGCGCCGATGAAGGCGATCCGCCGCCGCCCCGTTCCCGCCAGGTGCCGCACCGCGCTGCGCGCCGCGGCCACGTTGTCGATCACGATGTGGTCGTACGGGGCGTCGTACTCGCGCTCCCCGAGGAGCACCAGGGGTGAGCTGTCGGTGCGGGCGAGCAGGTCCGGCGTCTCCAGCTCGATCGGCGAGAGGATCAGCCCGTCGATCACATGGGTGCGGAAACCCTGCGTCACCAGGATCTCCTTGCGCCGTTCGCCCGCGGTGTGGTCGAGCAGCACGGTGTAGTCGTGGCGCGCGGCGGCGTCGATGACGGCACCGGCCAGTTCGGCGAAGTAGGGGTTGCCGAGCTCCGGCAGGGCCAGCGCGATGATGCCGGTGCGGCCCTTGCGCAGGTGCCGGGCGGTGAGGTTGGGCAGGTAGCCCAGTTCGTCGATCGCCTGCTGGACCCGCGCGCGCATCGCGGGTGTGACGTGCGGGTAGCCGTTCACGACGTTCGAGACGGTCTTGATGGACACTCCCGCGCGCTGCGCGACGTCCTTGAGGCTGACGCCCACGGCGCTCCCTCCGGGTTGGGCCGGTGCCGGAGGGCCGCGCGCGGTCCACCGGCACCGGCACGGTCATGTGGTGCGCGGTCCCCGCGCGAGATACCGCTGGGCCACGACCACCACGATAAGGAAGCCGCCGCTGACCACCGATTGGTACGAGGAATTGAGGGAGCCGATCTGGTTGATGAGGTTCTGGATCACCGCAAGCACCAGGACGCCCCACAGGGTGCCGCTGACCGAGCCGGCACCGCCGACCAGCAGCGTGCCGCCGATGACGACCGCCGCGATGGCGTCCAGTTCCATGCCGACGCCGATGATGGTCACGCCCGAGGACAGCCGGGCGGCGTTCAGGGCGCCCGCGAAGCCCGCGAGCAGCCCGCTGACCGCGTAGACCAGCACCCGGGTCCTGGCCACCGGCAGCCCCATCAGCGTGGCCGCGTCCGGGCTGCCGCCCACCGCGAACAGCGACTGCCCGAACGACGTCCGCTGGAGCACCAGCCCGCCGGCGGCGAACAGCACCAGCGCGATCAGGACCGGGTACCCGAACCCGGCCACCGTGCCCTGCCCGAGCTCGGCGAAGGCCGATCCGTGCGGCACCAGGTAGGTGTCGGCGCCCTCGTCGGTCAGGGCCAGCAGCAGCCCCCGGGCGGCCAGCAGCCCCGCCAGCGTGACGATGAACGGGGCCATCCCGGCCCGCGCGATGAGCAGACCGTGCACGGTGCCGAGCAGACCGCACACCGCGAGCGGCAGCAGCAGCGCTGGCAGGGTCCCGTACTGCGCGGCCCACGCGGCGAGGACGCCGCCCAGCGCGAAGACCGAGCCGACCGACAGGTCGATGCCGCCGGTGATGACGACGAGGGTCATGCCGAGGGCCACGATCGCCAGGAACGAGGCCTGGACGGTGACGTTCCGCGCGTTGTCGAGGGTTCCGAAGGACGGGAAGACGAAGGAGGAGACCAGCACCAGCAGCAGGAGCACGGCGAGCACGCCCTGCCGCTGCACCAGCACGGCGAGCCGCCTCCGGTCCCCGGCGCGGGCCGCCGCCACCGCGGGCGGCTCCGGCGTGGCCCCGGCGGAGCGGGGCGTGGTGAGTGACTTCATCGGGATCGACGCTCCCGGGCGACGTAGACGGCGACGAGGATGATGACGGCCTGGGCCATCTGCGCGGTGGAGTCGGGGAGGTCGTGCTTGACCAGGGTGGCCCGCAGCAGCTGCATCAGCAGCGCCCCGCAGACCGTGCCGAGGACGCGTACCGACCCGCCGGTGAGCGGGGTCCCGCCCACCACCACCGCGGTGATCGCGGACAGCTCCATCAGGGAGCCGAGGGTGGACGGGTCACTGGCCGTCAGACGGGCGGTGGCCAGCACCCCGGCCAGGGCGGCGAGCACCCCGCACACCACGTACACGCCGATCAGCACCCGCTTCACCGGCAGTCCGGCCAGTCCGGCGGCGGCACGGTTGCCGCCGATCGCGACCAACTGCCGGCCGAACGTGGTGCGGTGCACCACCCCGGCGACCAGCAGGGCGAGCACACCGGCGATCAGCACGACCACGGGGACGCCCAGGACGTCGTCGGTGCCCAGGGCCAGCAGGCCCGGGTTGGCGATCTGCTTGAGCTGCCCGTCGGCGAGGACCAGGGCCAGGCCCCGGCCGCCCACGAACAGGGCGAGGGTGGCCACGATGGGCTGCAGCCCCACCACCGCGACCAGGGTGCCGTTGGCCGCGCCCACCACCGCCCCGGCGGCGAGCGCGGTGAGCAGCGCGGGCAGCAGCCCGTAGCCCAGGTACAGCGGGAGCAGGGCCGCGGCGAGTGCCATGACGGACCCCACCGACAGGTCCACGCCCTCGGTGCCGATCACCAGTGCCATGCCCAGGGCCACGATCACCACCGGGGCCACCTGGACGAGCTGGGTCCGCAGGTTGGCAGCGGTCAGGAAATGGTCGGTGAAGACGGCGTTGAACAGGACCAGCACGGCCACCGCCGCGTACACCCCGTAGGCCTGGAACCAGGCGGGGGCGGGGAGTCCGACCGGGCCCCGCCGCACGGTGGGGGAGAGTTCAGCCATCGTGCCGGACCTCCTCGTCGTCCGGGCCGCTGTCGGCCGCGGGCGCGTGGGCCGCGGGCGCGTGGGCCGCGAGGACCTCCAGCAACTCGCCCTCGCCGACCCGTTCGCCCGTCAGCTCGCCCGCCACCGCGCCGCCGCGCAGCACCACCAATCGGTCGGCGCCCTCCACGAGTTCCTCGATGTCGGAGGAGATGAGCAGCACCGCCAGTCCCTCCTGGGCCAGTTCGTCCACCAGAGCCTGCACCTCGGCCTTCGCGCCCACGTCGATACCGCGCGTCGGCTCGTCGAGCAGCAGCACCTTCGGCTCCAGGCAGAGCCAGCGGGCCAGCAGCACCTTCTGCTGGTTGCCGCCGGAGAGTTCGCCCACCTTCTGCTCGGGTCCCGAGGCCTTGATCCGCAGGCGCTTCATGAAGATCTCGACGACGCGGTCCTGCCGGGCGCGCGAGACGACACCCGCCCGGGACAACCGCGGCATGGCGGCCAGCACGATGTTCTCCCGCACCGACAGGCCCGGGACGATGCCCTCCGCCTTGCGGTCCTCGGGCAGCAGGCTGATGCCCGCGCGGATCGCGGCGGCGGGGGAGGGGCGGCCCAGTCGCCGCCCGGCGACCGTCACCGTTCCCGAGTCCAGCGGCAGCGCCCCGGCCAGGGCCTTGGCGGTCTCGCTGCGCCCGGAGCCCAGCAGCCCCGCCAGGCCCAGCACCTCGCCGGGGCGCAGCTCCAGCGAGACGCCGTCCAGGACGTGACGCCGGTTCAGCCCGGTGGCGGTGAGCACCGCCTCGCGGTCGGGGTGGTGGTCCTCACCGAAGCCGGTCCGTCCGTCCCGGCGCACCTCGGAGACCTCGCGGCCCAGCATCATGGCGACCAGTTGCATCCGGTCCAGGTCCGCGAGGTCGCCGGAGTGCACCAGGCGCCCGTCGCGGAGCACCGTCACCCGATCGCAGATCCGGTACAGCTCCTCGAGCCGGTGGCTGACGTACAGGACGGAGATGCCCCGGTCGTGGAGGTCGCCGATGACCCTGAAGAGCGTTTCGACCTCGCGCGGCTCCAGCGCGGAGGTCGGCTCGTCCATCACCACGACCTTGGCGCGCACCGACACGGCGCGGGCCAGCGCCACCATCTGCCGGGTGCCCACGCCGAGGCTGCCCAGCGGGTGGCGGACGTCGGCGGTGACGCCGAAGCCCGCGAGCAGCGCCGCCGCCTCCCGGTGCATCCGCGGGAAGTCGATCAGCCCGAGGCGGTTCTTGGGCTCGCGGCCCAGGAAGATGTTCCGCGCCACGCTCATCAGCGGGACGAGGTTGACCTCCTGGTAGATGGTGGTGACCCCGGCGTGCTGTGCGTCGGCGGGCCGCGCGAAGGCGACCCGGCGGCCGTCGAGCCGCACCTCGCCGGCGTCCGGGCGGTGCACTCCGGTGAGGACCTTGATGAGGGTGGACTTGCCGGCGCCGTTCTCGCCGACGAGGGCGTGGATCTCGCCCCGGCGCAGGGTGAACGAGACGTCGTCGAGCGCCACCACACCGGGGAAGCGCTTGCCGATGCCGACGGCCTCCAGCACCGCGGGCGCGGTGGGGCCGTCGTCCGGACCGGGCGGCGGTGCGGCGGGTGCCGCGTCGGGGGGTGCCATGGCGGGCCTTCCGTGGGGTCGCGGTGTCGGGGGGCCGTGAGAGGGACGGGCCTGCCGCCCGGCCGGTGAGGAGGACCGGGCGGCAGGCGCGGGGGCTCAGTAGGCCCCGGACAGCGAGTCCTTGGCGTTGGACGCGTCGTACTCGCGGTCGGAGATGATCACGTCCTCGGGGATGGCCTCGCCGGCGAAGAACTTCTGCGCGGTGGCGAAGGCGAGCGGCCCGAAGCGCGGGTTGGACTCGATGACGCCGTTGTACTGGCCGTTCGCCAGGGCCTGCACGGCGTTGCGCGTCCCGTCGATCGACACGATCTTGACGTCCTTGCCGGGCTTCTTCCCGGCCGCCTTGAGCGCGGTGACCGCGCCGAGTCCCATCTCGTCGTTCTCCGCGTAGACGGCGGTGATCCCGGGGTTCGCCTGGATCAGCTGCTCCATCACCTGCTGGCCCTTGTCGCGGGCGAACTCGCCGGTCTGCTGGGCGACGATCTCCAGACCGGGGGCCTGCGCCGTGAGCTGGTCGACGAAGCCCTTGGTGCGGTCGGTGGTGACGTTGTTGCCGGAGGCCCCCAGCA
Organism: Streptomyces sp. NPDC058864; assembly: GCF_042742985.1. NCBI lineage: Bacteria > Bacillati > Actinomycetota > Actinomycetes > Kitasatosporales > Streptomycetaceae > Streptomyces > Streptomyces sp. NPDC058864. The sequence goes on from NZ_JBHYMQ010000039.1 coordinate 16,344, forward strand.
GGATCGCGACCTTGCCCTTGCCGCCGGTGACCTTGATCATCTGGTCGGCGGCGCGCTTGCCCTGCTCGACGAAGTCCGAGCCGAGGAAGGCCACGTAGTCCTTGCACGCGGTGGCGTTGATCTTGCGGTCGATGGTGATGACGGGCACGTGCTTGGCCGCCGCCGCGCGCAGCGCGGGCTCCAGGCCGTCGGAGTTGAGGGGTGCGACGATCAGCAGCTGGGCGCCCTGGGCGAGCATGTCCTGGATGTCGCTGATCTGCTTGGGCAGCTGCGACTGCGCGTTGGTGGTGAGCAGCTTCTTGACGCCGAGCTTCGCCGCCTCGTCCTTGATGGACTGCGTCTCCGCGATGCGGAAGGGGTTCGCCTCCTTCTCCGACTGCGAGAAGCCGACGACGGCGTCCTTGAGGTCGATCTTCTGTGCCCCGTAGGTCTGCAGGGTGCAGCCGCTGCCGGCCGCGTCGGTCGCCGCGGTCGGCGACTGCACGACCTGGGCGCCCTCGGAGGAGGAGGGGGAGGCGCTGCCGGAGCCCTCCTCCTTGGCGCAGGAGGTGGCGGTCAGGGCGGCCGCGGCGGTGAGGCACACGACGGCAAGGAAGCGGGTGGAACGGGAAGTGCTCATGGACGTTCAACTCCTCGGAGAGCGGTGTGCGGCCTGATCAGGGGCGGTGGTCCCGCCGTCGCCCCGGGGACGGCCCGGGAGGCGGCCCGCCCCGCCCCGTGCCGGGGCGGGCCGCTCAGGTGGTCCGTGGTCGGTGCCCGGTCAGCGCTTCGCCGGCACGGCGGGTTCGCCGGCCGCCAGGGACGCCACCTCGGCGGCGGTCAGTGCGCGGTCGTAGGCGTGGACGTCGGAGATCGCGCCGCTCCAGTGGTCGACGCGGTTGCCGCCGTACTTGCCGCGGCCGATCACCAGGTGGCCCGAGGGCCCCTCGGCGTTGCAGCCGCGGACGGAACCGGACTCGCTGCCGTCCACGTAGATGCGCAGCCGCCCGTCGCTGTGGCTGTAGCTGCCCACCAGGTGGTACCAGCGGCCCGCCTCCGGCTCGCCGATGGTGCCCGCGAGGGCCCGGCTCCCGGCGAAGCTGAACGCGAACCGCTTGTCGGCCTGCGAGTACTGCAGGTAGAAGGCGCTGTTGGTGTCGCCGTCGACGGACACGGCGGTGCTGAAGTGCCCCTTGTCGTCGAGCCGGACCCAGGCGGCCACCGAGTAGTCGTGGCGGTCGGTGTCCAGTACGGCGGCGCCGGTGTCGACGTAGCCGGTGCTTCCGTCGAACTGCAGGGCGGCGCCGTTCGGGCCGGTCGTCCAGCTCGTGCCGCCGGTCAGGGTGCCGTCGTGGTCCCCGGCGACGTCCTCCGCGACGGTGCCGGAGCCCTCGTGCAGCGGCCACCAGCCGACGCCGTTCGGCCCGGGCGTGCCGGGCGGCACGTCGGCCCCGCCGGCGGCCGCACCGGCCGCGATGACCTGCCGGTTGACCTCCCGTACCTGTTCCGGGATCACCTTGACCACCTCGCGGTCGTAGGTGAGCAGGCCGTTGAGCTCGCCCTCGACGTCGGTGATCTGGGTGTAGACCGAGCCGGACAGGCCGCAGGCCGCCGGGCGGAGCAGCTTGCGGGTGTTCTCCACGTAGGCCGCGGTCAGCTCCTCCTTGCTGTGGGCCGCGTCGCCGTAGTCCTGGCCGCCCGCGGTGCCGAGGATGTGGCCGGGGACGAGGTAGGAGTAGCCGCCGTGCTCGCCGTCGACGGCGGCACGGGTGTCGTCCGGGGCCGGACTCGCCGGGCCGTGGTAGTCGTGGAAGTCGATCAGATCGCCGCGGCCCGAGTCGCCCTTGGAGGCGCAGCAGTTGACGCCGGAATGGGCGTCGACCAGACGCGTGGGGTCCTGTTCCCTGACGGCGTCGGCGAGCTCACCGGTGGCCTGCTTGCTCCACTCGCCCCAGCCCTCGTTCATCAGCGTCCACACGAGGACGGACGGGGTGCTGATGTGCTGGTCGACGATCTGGTGGACCTGGTCGAGGAAGGTCTGGGTCTCCGGGGTGCCGGCGGCCGCCGTGCCGCGGCTCGGCATGTCCTGCCACACCATCAGGCCCAGCCTGTCCGCCCAGTAGTACCAGCGGTCGGGCTCGACCTTGATGTGCTTGCGGACCGCGTTGAAGCCGAGCTTCTTGTGCTGCACGAGGTCGTACTTCAGGGCCTCGTCGGTCGGCGCGGTGTAGAGGCCGTCGGGCCAGAAGCCCTGGTCGAGGGTGGCGAGGACGAACACCGGCTTGCCGTTGAGCTTGATCCGGTTGGTGCCGCCGGCCGGGGACACCTCGATCGACCGCATGCCGAAGTAGGAGCCGACGCGGTCCTTGCCGCGGCCGTCGGTCAGGGTGACCTCGAGGTCGTACAGGTACGGGTCGTCCGGGCTCCACAGGCGGGCGCGGGGGACGGGCAGCCGCAGGGCCGTCCCGGCGGCGCCGGTGACCGAGCCGGCCTTGCGGCCGTCACGGGTGTACGCGGTGGCGGTGACCTTCGCGGCCGGCGAGGTGCCCGCGCCCGGCCGCACGGTGACGGCGAGCGAGGAGTCCGCCAGGTTCGGGGTGAGCACCAGCGAGTCGACCGACGCCTCGGGCACCGGCTCCATCCAGACGGTCTGCCAGATGCCGGAACTCGGCGTGTACCAGATGCCGCTGGGGTTGCGGGACTGCTTGCCCAGTGCGTAACGGTCGTCGGTGGTGTCCTTGACCTTCACCAGCAGGGTCTGCGGCCCCCGCCCGGCGAGGGCGTCGGTGACGTCGGCGCTGAACGCCTGGTAGCCGCCGGTGTGGTGGGCGACCTCACGGCCGTTGACGTACACCCAGGACTCGTAGTCCACGGCGCCGAAGTTGAGCTTCAGCCGGTTGCCGGAGCGGACCCGCCAGTCGTCGGGGACGGTGAAGGTGCGCTGGGACAGCGACCAGTCGTGGTGCCGGGCGACGCCCGACAGGCCCGACTCCATCGGGTACGGGACGATGATGCTGCCGCTCAGCCTGCCCTGGGGGAGCGCCGCGTCCTGCGCGGTCGGCTGGAACTGCCAGGTCCCGTTGAGGTTCTTCCACTTCTCGCGGGTCAGCTGCGGCCGCGGGTAATCGGGCAGCGGGTTGGACGGGGAGACGTCCTTGGCCCACCTGGTCCGGAAGTACCAGGTCGAGTCGTTGCGCGCGACGACCGAGAAGGGACCGAGGTCGCCGTCGTTGGTGGTGATGCCGCCCCTGCCGTCGTAGCTGATCCGCACGTCGGCGTTGAGCGAGACCGGGGAGTCGGCCTCGGCCGGCTTCAGGACCAGCCGGGAGGGATGCTTGGGGTCACGGGAGACGGCTGCCGACCAGCGCGTGCCGCCGGACAGCAGGGCCAGGTGGGAGGCCGCGCCCTCGGGGAGGGCGGTGACGGGGGAGTCCAGCTCGACGGTGGCCGTGCGGCCGGTCGTGGCCACCGAAGCCTCGGCGTCCGCCGGGGCGAATCCGGCCGGCAGGTGCAGCGCGGAGTCCGGTACGGGCCGGCGGTCGAAGCCCGGCCCCGACCACTCGGTGTGCAGGTAGGCGCCGCCGTTGCCCTGGTTGTAGTCGTAGGACAGCTCGTGCAGGCCGGCGGTCAGGGTGATCGGCCGCGAGGTGGTCTGGACGTCCCAGTCGGTGGTCCAGTGGTCGATCACGCTCGCCCCGTCGAGGGACATGCGGAAGCCGTTGTCGCCCTTGATGTAGAAGGTGTACGTGCCGTCGGCGGGCACCTCCAGGCGGCCCGTCCACCGGACGGCGACGTTGTCCGTGGTGCCGGCGTAGGTGCGCAGGGTGGGCAGCAGGTCGTCGACGTGGAGCGAGCCGTCGATGCGGGTGCCGGTGTACTGGGCGAAGTCCAGGGCGGTCCCGCTGGACATCCGGTAGTAGTCGCCGCGCAGGCCCGCGTCCGCGGAGGCGGCGGTGACGTCGGTGGGGACGTCGGCCGTGGCGGAGGGCCGGGCGGACGCCGTGACCGGCGTCAGCAGGGCCGCCCCGAGGAGGAGCGCCACCAGGGCGGTGAACCGAGCAAAGCGGTTGGTACGTCGTCGGCCAGGACTCATGGTGCACCTTCCGTGGGAGTCGTCGACGCCTTGACGGGAAAGTTGCGGGTCAGGAGTGTGCGGTGCCTGGAACCAAGAGCGCTGCGCGCCGGAAACGCGGTTGTACAACGTTGGAAATTTTCGGCGCGGAGAGCATGAAAGCAGCGCCCCGCCGCCATGTCCAGACCTCGCGTAGAAGCTCGTCAACGGGCCGTCAGGTCGTGGCGAAACGCGCCGCGAGGGCCTCCGTGCCCTTGCCGGAGCGGAGCGGAAGGGGATCACCGGGCCCGGGCGACGAGGGTGATGTGCCCCTGACAAGGCATGCGCTCGGGGCGGGCGGCATGCCGCCACGGCGATCCGGAACGTGTTCAACGTTGGAAAATGGCAGGACGGAGGGACCGCTCCGGAGCGGGCCGCGGAGGCCCGTACCGGAGCGGTCCCGGCCGGGTCAGCCGATGCTCAGGTTCTGCACCTGGGTGCTGGCGGCGAAGCCGTTCACCCCGAACAGCCCCTCGGCGTACGTGTCGTCGGTGGCGTCGACGACGGGATCCGCGGCGCCGCCGAGCCAGACCCGGATGCGGGGGCCGTCCGTGCGCACCTTCAGGTGGTAGGTGCGGCCCTCGACGATCCGCGTGGCGTACGTCGCGATGTCCCGGCCCGGCCGCCACAGCTTGACCACGCCGCTGGTGTCGATGTTCGCCGTGTAGCCCGCGCCGTCGTCACGGGCGCGGAAGGTGAGACCGGCCGCCGTCCCGTTGGTGACGGACAGGTCCCCCTCGTAGGTGAAGTCACCGCCGGTACGGTCGCTGAGGTAGAAGCCGTCCTGCGGCGAACTCCCCCTCAGCCCGGACGGCGTGACCGTCCACGTGCCGCCCCGCGGGGTCCACCTGCCGGCGGGGAAGGCCGAGAAGCCGGTCGTTCCGGTGTTGAGGTTCTGCACCGTCGCCGTGCCGTTGAAGACGTTCACCCCGAACACACCGGTGGTGTAGGTGTCGTCGGTGGCGTCGACGACGGGGTCGGTGCCGTTGTCCAGCCAGACCCGGATGCGGGGGCCGTTCGTCTGCACCTTCAGGTGGTAGGCGCGGCCCTTGGCTATCGGGGTGGCGTAGGTGGCGATGTCCCGGCCCGGCCGCCACAGCTTCAGGACGCCGCTGGTGTCGATGTTCGCCGTGTAGCCCGCGCCCGAGGCGTTCGCGCGGAACGTCAGGCCCGCCGCCTGCGCGGTGTCCAGCGTGAGGTCGCCCTGGTAGACCGCGTCACCGGCGCTGCTCGCGCTCAGGTAGAACCCGTCGCCGCTCGTCGAGGCGCGCTTGCCGCCGCTGACGTCGGTCCAGGCCCCGCCCGAGGCGTGCCACGGGCCCTTGAGGTTGCTCTCCAGGGTGGACTGGGCCGTGCCCCAGCTGGTGTTGAGGCGGGTGAAGGTCGCGCTGTCCAGCTTCACCTTGCCGCCGACGGCGAAGAGCCGGATGCCCTGGCTGTCGGCGGCGGAGTCGAAGTCGACGTTGTCGGACAGGGAGTAGAGCCCGCCGTCGGCGAAGGTCTCCAACTGCCCCCGGTCCACCAGCAGCCGCATGGTGACCTTGCCGTTCCGCGGCTTGAGCGGCTTGCCCCGCAGGGTCTGCGCCCTGGTGTCGTAGACGACGCTGCGGTCGGCCGTTCCGTCGGAGCGGGCGTGCAGGTCGAAGCCGAACTGGGTGGCGGTCGCGCCCTGCACGTCGAACTGGGCGGTGATCTCGTACGTGTCGGCCTTGATGCCGCCGAAGAGGCTGTCGCCCTTGGCCGCGTTCACCGTCTGGTTCTTCCAGCTGCGGGTCTCCGAGCCCAGCGAGGCGAGCTCGGCGACGGGCGTCCGGGTGATCCGCGGCCCGTCGGGCGTGCTGACCAGTCCGAGGGTGGCGGGGAAGGTCGAGTTGCCCGTCCAGGTGCTGCCGCGGTTGCCGCCCTGCCACGCCATCTGCACGGTCCGGCCGTCGGGCGTGTCCGCGAACGTCTGGGCGGCGTAGAAGGTGCCCCCGGCGTAGGTGGTGCCCAGGTCCATCTGCTGCGGGCCGGTCCAGTCGGTGCGGAAGGTCGTGCCGTCGAAGGTGCCGACGACGTACTGGCTGGACGCGGAGGTCAGCACCCACCGCTGCTGCCCGGCCTTGCCGTCCAGGGCCAGGGGGTACATGTCGGGGCACTCGAAGAGCCAGGGCGCCTGGAAGCGGCTGGCGAGGGTCCAGTCGAGGAGGTTGGGGGAGGTGTAGATGTTCACCCCGTTGCCACCCTGGTTCGACCAGACGACCATGGCCCACCGCTTGCGCGCCGCGTCCCAGAACACCTTGGGGTCGCGGCTCTCGGAGGGGATCTCGATCTGCTTGCGGCCCTTGTCGTAGGCCTGGAACGTCCGGCCGTTGTCGTTGCTGTAGAAGACGCTCACGCCGTCGGTGTTGGAGAACACCACGATCGGGTCCAGGGAACCCGTCTTCAGCCCCGAGGTGTTGGCCTTGTCCACGACGCCGCCGCCCGAGAACAGCGTGCCGGGATGGACGCCGGGCTCGAGCGCGATCGGCTTCTGGGTCCAGTGCACCAGGTCGGGGCTGGTGGCATGGCCCCAGTGCATGGTGTCCCAGGCCAGGCCGTGCGGATTGTGCTGGTAGAAGAAGTGGTACAGCCCGTTGGCGTACACCAGGCCGTTGGGGTCGTTCATCCAGCCCGACTGGGAGCTGAAGTGGAACTGGCCGCGGAACGGCTCGCTGTAGGTGGTGGCCGGATACGGGAACTCCGCGTAGTCCCCCACGGTTCCGGCGACCGCGGGGGTGCCCGGCAGTAACGCGGCCAGGCTCGCGATCAGGGCGACGAGCAGCGCCCCGACTCTTCGACGCATGTGAACCCACTCTCTGCACGCCGGTGATGTCATCGTTGACATATGTCATCGCTGACATCCGATCGATGACCGATGATGGGCCCCTGCCGAGAGCCCGTCAACGCCTCGCACAGGATCGGCCGGGGCCCGTCATGCTTCCGGATGGGCGTTCAAGTCCTCGAGCGCCGCGTCCACTTGGGCGGCCCACGGCGGGTTCGGCCCGGGGACGGCGCAGGTCATCGCGGCCACGCGGGTCGCGTAGGCGCAGGCCGCCCGGACGTCGTCGGTCCGCAGCCCGTCGAGCCGGCCGCCCAGCAGCCCGCGGCCGCCGAGATGGTGCAGGAGCCCCGCCGTGAAGGAGTCCCCGGCGCCGACGGTGTCGACCACGCGAGCCGGCACGCCGGGTACGGAGACCCGCCGGCCGTCGAGCGAGGCGAGGACGCCGCGTGCGCCGAGGGTGACCACCACCAGCCGGGCACCCGCCGCGTGGAAGCCGTCGCAGGCCGCCTCCGGGGCGGTGTCCGGCGCCAGCACGGCGAGGTCGTCCTCGCTCAGCCGGAGGATGTCCGCGGTCGCGCACCACGTCCCGATGCGGTCGCGGTACACCCGCGGATCGACCAGGGCGGGCCGGACGTTGGGGTCGATGCTGACCGTCGCATGCTCTCGCGCCCCGGCCAGCACCTCCTCCACGAGGGCGGCGCCCGGTGCCCTGACCAGGGCGAGCGAACCGGAGTGGACGCACGCCGGGTCGCCGAGCGCGGCGCGTTCCAGCTCCCCGCGCGTCCACTGCCAGTCCGCGGTGCCCTCGGCGTGGAAGGAGTACGCCGCCTGCCCGTCGCCGTCCACGTCGGCGACCGCCAGTGTGCTGGACTCGGGAGCGGCTGCGGCCGCCGACAGGTCGACGCCGGATTCCAGCAAATGGACGCGGAACAGCCGCCCGAAGACGTCCCCGGACAGCCGGGCCAGCAGCCGGGTCGGCGTACCGAGACGGGCCAGCCCCACGGCGGTGTTGGCCGGGCCGCCGCCCGGCAGGACGCGCAGCCGCAGCCCCGGCGCCCGTTCCGGCGAGCGGCCGTCCGCACCGGGCGGGGCCGCCGCCGCGTGCCCGGGTTCGGGGAAGACATCGGCGACGCACTCTCCGAGCACGGTGACCTGACGCGGCTGCATGGGGAGATTCCTCCAGGTGGGGGACGGGACACGGGCCGGCCCCGGCGAGGGCCCGGGCGGGATGCGGGGGGTGGGCTCCCCGTGTCGCCAACAGGCTTTCTCCGCAGGGGCATTGACGTTGCCGGAGCGGGAGTCCATCATCCTCCGCATGCGGTGTCAACGATGACATGTGTCAACGTTGGCATTCTCCTGGCGAGATCCTTCGCCGAACGCAGCGCCATACGGCTGTCCCCGCTCACTGCTTCCCGTAGGAGTCGCAGATGTCCCGTAGAGCCCGTCCGGTCCTCGTCATCGGTGCCGCCGGCCTCGCCCTGTCCCTGGCCGCGTGCGGTTCCGGTTCCGGCGGCGGCTCCCCGTCCGGGGGCAAGGTGAAGGTCGGCCTGATCACCAAGACCGACACCAATCCCTACTTCGTCAAGATGAAGCAGGGCGCAGAACAGGCCGCCAAGAGCGAGAACATCGAACTGACCACCGCGGCGGGCAAGTTCGACGGCGACAACGCGAGTCAGGTCACCGCGCTGGAGAACATGGTCGCCGCCGGGGTCAAGGGCGTGCTCATCACCCCCAACGACTCCAAGGCCATCGTCCCGGCGATCGCCAAGGCGCGCGCCAAGGGCGTGCTCGTCATCGCGCTGGACACCCCGCCGGAGCCGCAGGACGCCGCCGACGCGCTGTTCGCCACCGACAACGTGAAGGCCGGCGAGCTGATCGGCGCCTACGCCAAGGCCGCGATGGCCGGCAAGACGGCGAAGATCGCCACACTGGACCTCGCCCCCGGCGTGTCCGTCGGCGTGCAGCGCCACGAGGGCTTCGTCAAGGGGTTCGGCGTGGACGCCTCCGACCCTTCGATCGTCTGCTCCCAGGACACCGGCGGCGACCAGGCCAAGGGCCAGACCGCCATGGAGAACTGCCTGCAGAAGGCGCCGGACATCAACCTGGTCTACGCGATCAACGAGCCCGCCGCGCTCGGCGCGTACACCGCCATCAAGGCCAAGGGCCGCGAGAAGGACGTCATGATCGTGGCCATCGACGGCGGCTGCACCGGCGTGCAGGCGGTCAAGGACGGCAAGATCGCCGCGACCTCCCAGCAGTACCCCTTGAAGATGGCCGCCGACGGCGTCAAGGCGGTGGCCGCGTTCGCCAAGGACGGCAAGAAGACCAGTGGCTACACCGACACCGGCGTCACCCTGATCACCGACAAGGCGCAGCCGGGCGCGCAGGCCGAGGACACCGGCTTCGGCCTGCAGAACTGCTGGGGCTGACCACGGTGACCGCATCCACCTCGCTCGCCGCCGTGGGCAAGGAGCCGGCCGCGCTGCGCCGGTTCCTCGCGGCGCCCGCCGCGGGACCGTTCGCGGCCCTGGTCCTGGCCTCGGTGTTCTTCTCCCTGGCCACCGACCAGTTCCTCTCCGGCGGCAACTTCTCGCTGATCCTCCAGCAGGTCATGGTCGTCGGCACGCTCGCGATCGGCCAGACGCTGATCATCCTCACCGCGGGCATCGACCTGTCGTGCGGGGCGGTCATGGCCTTCGGCGGCATCCTCATCGCCAAGCTCGCCGTCCAGGGGCCGCTGCCGCCGCTGCTCGTGATCGGCCTGGGCATCCTGGTCTGCGGAGCGTTCGGGCTGGTCAACGGGCTGCTGGTGCGGACGGTGCCGCTGCCCCCGTTCATCGTGACACTGGGCATGCTCAACGTCGCCTTCGCCCTCACCCACATCTACTCCGACGAGCAGACCGTCACCGGCCTGCCAGAACCGCTCACCGCGCTGGGCCGCACCTTCCCCCTCGGGAAGACGGACGTCACCTACGGGTCGCTGGTCACCATCGCCCTCTTCCTGGGCTTCGCCTACGCACTGAGCAGCACCGCCTGGGGCCGTCACGTCTACGCCCTCGGCAACAGCGCGGAGAGCGCACGGCTCAGCGGCATCCGGGTCTCCCGGCTGACCGTCGGCGTCTACACGGTGGCCGGGCTGGTCTACGGGATCGCCGCCCTCCTGCTGGTGTCGCGGACCGGGGTCGGCGACCCCCAGGCGGGACAGACCGACAACCTCGACAGCATCACCGCGGTCGTCCTCGGGGGAACGAGCCTGTTCGGCGGCCGGGGCACGGTCCTCGGCACGTTCGTCGGCGTGCTCATCGTCGGAGTCTTCCGCAACGGCCTGCAGTTGATGGGCGTCTCGTCCGTCTACCAGACGCTGGTCACCGGTGTGCTGGTGATCCTCGCGGTGACCGTCGACCAGCTCTCGCGAAAGGGGACCCGATGACCGGCCCCGCCTCCCACGACCCGGCGCCTCCCGCACCGGAGGTTCCCGCACCGGACGTTCCCGCACCGGAGGCCTCCGCGCCCGCCGCCGGGCCCGAACCCGTGCTCAGCGCGCGCGGGCTGGTCAAGCGCTACGGGCACGTCACCGCCATCGACCACGCCGACTTCGAGCTCATGCCCGGCGAGGTGCTGGCCGTCATCGGCGACAACGGGGCCGGCAAGACCAGCCTGATCAAGGCACTCACCGGCGCGCTCGTCCCCGACGCCGGCGAGATCCGCCTGCACGGGCGGCCCATCAGGTTCGCCGGGCCGCAGGACGCGCGGGCGCACGGCATCGAGACGGTGTACCAGGACCTCGCCGTCGCGGCGTCCATGGACATCGCCTCCAACATGTTCCTGGGCCGCGAGATCCGCCGCCCCGGCGTACTCGGCTCGGTGCTCCGCCTCCTCGACAAGAAGACGATGCGCCGTCAGGCCGCCGACCACATGGCCGCGCTCAAGGTCGGGGTCGGCTCCATCACGCAGCCCGTGGAGACGCTCTCCGGCGGCCAGCGCCAGGCCGTCGCCGTCGCCCGCGCCGCCGCCTGGGCGCGCAGCGTCGTGGTGATGGACGAGCCGACCGCCGCCCTCGGCGTCAAGGAGTCGGGACAGGTCCTCGACCTCATCCGCCGCGTCCGGGACAAGGGCATCCCGGTGATCCTGATCAGCCACAACATGCCCCATGTCTTCGAGATCGCCGACCGCGTCCACGTCCACCGGCTCGGCAGGCGGGAGGCCGTCATCAAGCCGTCGGACTACTCCATGGCCGAGGTGGTGGCCATCATGACCGGCGCGCTCGGCGTGCGACCCGACGGCGGTACGGTCGTGGCGGACAGTGACGCAGCCTCGGCCGCCGGGGTCCTGGGGAGCTGACCGACGCGCTCCGGCATCCGCGGGGCCGACACACGGAGAAAAGGTGGTCCATGACAGCGACCCGCAGACCGACCCTCGCCGACGTGGCCCGCGAGGTGGGTGTCAGTGCCAAGACGGTCTCCCGGGTGCTGAACGAGGACGGTCCCAGCTCCCCGGAGACCAGGAGGCGGGTGCTGGAAGCCGTGGCGAAGCTCGGCTTCCAGCCCAACCTCATGGCCAGGAGCATGCGGGTGGGCGGCCCCGACACCACCGTGGGGCTGGTGGTGCCGGACCTCGGAAACCCGTTCTTCGGCGCCGTCGCGGGCGGCATCGAGGACGCCGTGCACGGCCACGGACTGACCTTGCTGATGGGCTCGTCGGACGACGACCCGGAGCGCGAGCACGCGCTGATCCGCACCTTCCTGGCCCGCCGGGTCAGCGTGCTCATGGTGGCGCCGGCGGTGGGCGCCGACCACGCCCACCTCAAGTCCCACCGGGCCGCCGGGATGCCGGTGGTCTTCCTCGACCGGCCCGGCAACGGACTCACCACCGACACCGTGGTCAGCTCCAACCGGGCCGGCACGCAGGAGGGCGTCGCCCACCTGATCGCCGGCGGACACCGCAGGATCGGCTTCATAGGCGACCTGCCGGCCCGGCTGTACACGCGCCGCGAGCGGCTCGCCGGCTACCGCGCGGCGCTCGCCGGGGCGGACCTGCCCCACGACCGCACACTCGTCGCCGACGCCCACGACCCGGCGGGCGCAGCCGAGGCGACGGCCCGGCTGCTCGCCCTCCCGGACCCGCCCACCGCGCTGCTGTCGGGCAACAACGTCATGACGATCGGGGTCATGACCGAGCTCTCCCGCAGCGGGCGCAAGGACGTCGCGGTGGTCGCCTTCGACGACGTCCCCATGGCCGGCATCCTCGAACCCGCGCTGACCGTCGTGGCCCAGAACCCCTCCACCATGGGCGAGTTGGCGGGCTCCACCGCCCTCGAACGCCTCGAGGGCGACCGCACCCGCGCCCGTACGATCCTGGTCGGGACCCGGCTCGTGCCGCGTGGTTCGGGCGAGCTGTCCCCACTCGCGCGCACCCGCTGACCGCCGGGCGCCCCGCCCCGGACCGACCGGCCCGGGGCACGGGCTCCACGACCACCGAACGGGTCATCGGCACCCGCCCGCAGTGCGCATTCCCGCTCATACCGACCGTCGTGACCTAAGGTGATCGTCCTGTCGCGAAAGGGTCGTGGTCGATGTGATGGCGGTGGCGAACACGAGTGGTACGGGCCGGAGGATCCTCGCCGACGGGCGGTGCGGACGATGACGGGGGCCTGGGACCTGCTGGCGCTGGGCCCCGGGTCGGCCGGTGATCCGGCTCAGCTGCTGCCGGCCCGTCAGCAGATGGCCTTCACCCTGGGTTTCCACATCATCCTGGTGCCGTTCGGTGTCGCCCTCACCACGCTGATGCTCATCGCGAACCACCGCGGTCTGCGCCGCGGGGACGCCGACGCCATGCTGCTCGCGCGGCGCTGGTCGAAGGTGGCCGCGGTGCTCTTCGCCGTGGGGGCGATCACCGGCACCGTGCTCTCCTTCGAGCTCGGCATCCTCTGGCCGGGCCTGATGCGCGGCTTCGGCCCGGCGTTCGGCTTCCCGTTCGCCATCGAGGGGCTGTTCTTCTTCCTCGAGGCGATCTTCGTCTCCCTCTACATCTACGGCTGGGACCGGCTCTCGCCCTGGGCGCACTTCTGGACGGGCGTACCCGTGGCGCTGTCGAGCATCGGGGGCGCCGGCGCCGTCATCGCGGCCAACAGCTGGATGAACCAGCCGGGCGGCTTCACGATGCGCGACGGGAGGATCGTGGCCGTCCGGCCGGTGGAGGTCTTCTTCAACGGGGCCTTCTGGTGGGAGTTCCTCCACATGCTGCTGGCTGCCTACATCGTCGCCGGGTTCGCGGTGGCGAGCGTCTACGCGGTGGGCATGCTGCGCGGCCGCACCTCCCGCTACCACCGCACCGGATTCCTCATCGGCTTCGTCACCGCCGCCCTCGCGCTGCCCCTGCAGGTCCTGGTGGGCGACACCATCGCCCGGTACGTGTACCAGGCCGAGCCCGCCAAGTTCGCCGCGATCGAGCTGCTGCCGGACACCGGCACGCACGTCCCCGAGACGCTCGGCGGCGTACTGGTCGACGGAAAGGTCCGGTACGGCATCCCCGTACCGGACATGGCCTCCCTGCTGGCCGGCTTCCACCCCTCCACCGAGATCAAGGGGCTCGACGCGATCCCCGCCGAGGTGCGTCCCTCGGACCGGATCGTCAGCACCGTCCACCTCGCCTTCGACGTGATGGTCGGGCTCTCCTTCGCCCTGCTGGCGCTCGCCGCGTGGTTCGCCTGGCTGTGGTGGCGGCGGCGTTCCCTGGACCGGCAGCGGTGGTTCCTGCGCTGCTGCGCGGTCAGCGGGCTCGCCGCGGTGGCCTGCCTGGAGAGCGGATGGGTCGTCACGGAGGTGGGCCGCCAGCCCTGGACCGTCGTCGGTCACCTCCTCACCCGGGACGCGGTGACCACCCAGGGCAACCTGTGGCCCTTCTTCGGGTCGGTCGTCGTCATCTACGCGGCCGTGGGCGTCGGCGCGGTGACCGTGCTGCTGTCGATGAAGCGGCGCTGGCAGGCCGAGGGCGACGACAGCGTGGACGTCCCCTACGGTCCGCGCAGCGGCCCGGAACCGGTCGGCGCGCGCGCCGGGACGGAGGAGTGATGCCGGACGCCGTCGCCGCGTTCCTCTTCCTCGGCGTCATCGCCTACTGCCTGTTCGGCGGTGCCGACTTCGGCGCCGGGTTCTGGGACCTCACGGCGGGCGGGGCCGAGCGGGGCAGACGCCCCAGGCACCTGATCGACACCTCCGTCGGCCCGGTGTGGGAGGCCAACCACACCTGGCTCGTCTACTGCCTGGTCTTCCTGTGGTCGGGGTTCCCGGTCGCGTTCACCGCCATCACCACGACCCTCTACATCCCCCTGGGCATCGCCGTCCTGGGCATCGTGCTGCGCGGCGCCGGCTTCGCCTTCCGCAAGGCCTCGCTGCGCACCCCCGAGCAGCGCCTGTACGGCGTCGCGTTCGCCGCGTCGTCCGTCCTGACCCCGTACTGCTTCGGGTCGATCGCCGGAGGCATCGCCTCCGGGCGCGTGCCCACGGCGGGCAACGGGGAGGCCGTCACGAGCTGGCTGAATCCCACGTCGGTGCTCGGCGGCGTGCTGGCGGTGCTCGTCTGCGCCTACCTCGCGGCCACCTACCTGTACGTGGCGGCCCGTCAGCAGCGCGACCACGCCCTGCAGCGGCACTTCCGCGGCAGGGCCCTGTTCGCCGCCGTGCTGACCGGAGGCGTCAGCATCGCCGGTGTGTTCGTCCTCCGGCAGGACTCCCCGCACCTGTTCCGCCGGCTGAGCCACGGCGCACTGCCGCTGGTGCTGCTGGCCGCGTTCTGCGGGGTGGCGACCATGGTCATGGTGTGGCGCGAGCGGACGAGGTTCCTGCGCGGGCTCGCCGCGGCGGCGGTCGCCCTGGTCGTGCTCGGCTGGGGCGTCGCCCAGTTCCCGTACCTGCTCGGCACCCATCTGGAGATCGACGCGGCGGCGGCCCCCGAGGCCACGCTCGCGGTGACGATCGGCGTCGCCGTGGTGGCCGGACTCCTCATCTTCCCCTCGATCGCGCTCCTGTTCCGGCTCGCCAACCGGGGCAGCCTGCGGCCGGGGGACCGGGAACCGGCCGAGCCGGGTCCCTGAGAGCGCGTGACCGCCTGCCGGCGGCGCGCCGCGCCACCGGCAGGAACGGGCTCGCCGTGATCAGCGACGCCGGGCGTGGACCGGGCGGAACGCGGCCGGATCTCGGCTGCGAGGGGGAAGGCCCGTCGCGGCGGCGGGTGTGCACGTTCACTTCGGCTGCGCCGGGCCGCGGAGCCGGTGCCGGTCGTCATCGCCGACGGCGCGATGGGGGTGTTCCCGCCCGTACGGGTCGGCCTCGGGAGCATTGACCGCCGGTCTGCTCACGGGCGTCGCCGGACCGGTGGAGATGATCGGCGTTCCGGGTCTGCCGCGGCCGGCGGGGTGTTCATGGACCGGGTGTGCCTGCGCGGGCGGGTCCCGGTCGGTCACGCGCACCCAGGCGCGTCGGCGCCTCCTCGGCGGGGGCCCGGGCGCGGCCCGGCCGGCGTACCCCTGGGGAGGGCACGCCGGCCGGGCCGGCGGTCAGCCGGAGACGCCGAGCACGGTCCCGCCCGAACGACCCGCCCCGGTTCCGGTCACCCGTACCGTCAGCGTCCGGTCGTGGCCGTGCGGGACGGTGACGAACGCGTGGGCGAAGCCGCCCGCCGTCGCGCGGCCGGAGCCCACGACGCGGCCGTCGAGCCGCACGGTGAAGCGCTCACGGGGCGACAGGCCCGCCGCGGTGACCGACGCGGTGGAACCCGCGGCCGCCTCCGTGGGCATGGCGTCCACGACGAACGGCGACCGGGAACCGGAGCCGCGCACCGGTTCGAGGTCCGCCGCGTCCACCGGCGGCACGAGGATCCGCCGCACCGCCAGGGCCTGGAAGATCGGGCCCTGGATCTCGTAGTACGCGGTGGTCCACAGCGGTCGCCCGGCGGGTACCGTGACGGTCCGCGAGACGGGCGCCCCCTCCTGCGCGCTGCGCGTGACGGGGATGCGCTCGTCGAGGAGGAGCGACGTGCCCGCGTAGATCTCCGGGCCCTCGCCGACCGTCAGGGCGAATCCCGCGCTGTACGCCGCGGGGCGGTTGGTCACCGTCATCTTCAGCGGCGCGGGACCGCCGTGGTGCCCGGCCGGGGTGCCGCGCTGGAAGGTCGCGTAGAACGGTTCCACCATCGCGGGACGTCCGGTGAGCCCGGCGCGGTCCTTGTTCCGGTACGTGGCCACGGTCGTCCCGTCGATCACGAGGTCGAGGCGGTCCACCCCGGTCGTGTCGTAGGAGCGGGTGAACGTGTCCTCCGGGTCGGCCTGCAGGGTGGTCAGTACCAGGTCGCCGTTGGTCAGCTTGTAGCGCAGCGTCGGGAAGACCGGCACGTCCGAGTTGTTGGTGTAGCTCACCTGCGCGGAGTGCGCCGTGCCGCGGTCCTCGGTGATCGACGCGCTGCTCGCCTTGACCGCCGTGGGCGTCCAGGTCACCGACCTGCTCTGCCCGGTGCGGCCGTGGTCCGCGACCACGGTGAGCGTGGCGGTGAGCTTCTCCGGCCTGGTCTCGACCGGCTCGGACTTCCAGGCGTACCAGCCCAGTTCACCGGCGTCGACGGCGAGGGTCCGGCTCAGGTAGGTGCCGGAGGAGCCGCGGACGGTGATGCGCACCGTGCCCTTGCCCCGGATGGCGGTGGTCATCGCCGCCAGCGGGTTGCCGTCGAAGGCGTGGGCGTCGGAGTGCTCGGCGTCGCCCAGGACCAGCTTGGCGACGGTGAAGGAGCCGCCCGCGCTCCGGTTGCCGTACCGGACCTCCAGGGTCTGCTTCCCGGTGGCGATGTCGGCCGGGAGGGTGACCAGACGGCCCACGCCGCCGTCGTCGGTGGTGCGTCCGCTCGCCAGGACCCGCCCGGAGCCCTTGACCCGGATCTGGAAGTCGACGGCCGGCGTCAGCCCGGTCGCCACGATCACCGCGGACTGGCCCGGAACGGCGTAGGCGGGCTTCACGGCGACCGCGGGCCGGGCGCCGGGGGAACCGCCGGGCGGGCCGGTGCGCGGGTCGCCGGTGACGGTCACATAGGTGGTCCGTCCGGTGTCGCCGTACGTGACGCGCCCGAGGTAGACCGCTCCGGCGCGCAGGCCCTTCCAGGACAGGGCGACCGGGGTGGTGCCGCCCGCGCGCAGGGCCGCCGTGGCGGGCTGCGCGGTGAACGAGCCCTCGGCACCCTTGTCGCCCAGCGCGAAGCTGGTCACGGTGAAGTCGAGCGGTCCGGACCCGGCGAAGAAGTCGACCTCGACCTCGTACAGACCGGGCTCGGGGTCCTCCAGGTCCAGCTGCTCGTCGGCGGACTCGGTGGCCGCCCGGTCGACCAGCGCCGTGTCCCCGTACTCGTTGAGCCGGTACACCGACAGGTCGAGGTCGGCCTTGTCGTCGGCGGCGTCGAGGGCGAAGCGGGCGTGCTCCGTCCCGGCCGGCACCTCCACGACGTGGGTCCGCGCGGGACCGCCGACGGTCCCCGAGCCCTGAACGCGCAGGCCCCGGGAGAGCCCGGTGAGGTCCAGCGGCACGTCGCGGTCCTCACCGCCCTTGAGGGTCACCGTGGTCCGGCCGGTGCTGCCCGAGGCGGCGACCGCCGTGGGCGCCACCAGGGTCACCGGTCGTACGGCGAGGGCGCTGCGCACGCTCTGCTCGCCGTCGCGCCAGGTCAGGTATCCCGTGGCGTACTCGCCCAGCGGGGCGCTGGTCCGGGTGAACGTCACCTTGAACGTCGCGGACTGCCCGGCCGCGGTGAAAGTCAGCGACCGCGGCTCGACGACGGTGTCCACGCCGGGGATCCGCACGGGGTCGGCGGTGAAGGTGCCGGGCCCGGTGGAGGTCACGGTGCGGGTCACGGTCTGCCGGCCGGCCAGCGAACCCACTCCGATCGACGCCAGGTTGAGGTCGGACGGCGCGGGAGCCGTACGGTCGCCCTTGACGGCGGCGACGTATCGCGCCCAGTCGTCGGGACCGTTCAGGTAGAGCAGCCCGGGGTGCAGGTAACGGGTCGCGTCCACCTGGCCGTTGCCCTGCGCGAAGACGTCCTCCGACGCCTCTCCCGCCCCCGTCACGGTGGGCCGGGTGGTGGTCATCAGCGCGGACTTGATCTCGGCCGGGGTGGCCTGCGGGTGCAGGCCCAGGTAGAGCGCGCCGAGACCGGCCACGTGCGGGGAGGCCATCGAGGTGCCCGACATGAAGGTGAAGCTCGGCCGCCCGCCGGCGGCGTTGGCGCCGTCGGCGAGGACGGCCACACCCGGTGCCGCGAGGTCGGGCTTGATCAGGTCGCCGCCGTCGGCCTGGACCGGGCCGCGCGAGGAGAACCCGGCGATCTGCGGGACCGCCGCCGACGCCAGCCCGTGCGGGTTGCCGTCGACCAGGGTCGCCGTGGGCGCCTCGGTGGCGGCGTACGAGAACAGCGCGTCGTAGCCGTCCGCGTCGACGGCGATCGTCGGGACGGCGTGGGTGTCGAGGTCCGTCGAGTCCGGCGAGGGGTTCACCAGGACCATGCCGATGCCGCCCGCGCGCTTCACCTCAGCGGACTTGGCCGCCCGGTCGTACGTGCCGCGCTCGCACAGCACGATCGCGCCCTTGACCTTGGCGCCGTCCAGGCTGTCCGGACCGCACAGCTGCGGCCGGACGGAGATGTCGGTGCCGGCGCCCGAGGCGGCCACCAGCCGGCCGGACACCTTGCGGCCGTCCGCGGGGAGCGAGACGGACGCCCCGAGGACGCTCTGGCCGTCGCCGAGCTCCACCGTGGCCTCGCGGGTCGGCATGGTGCTCGCCGCCGCGGTGGTGATCCACGGCGAGGCGTTGTCGACCGTGCTGTCGCCGGGTCCGGAGTTGCCGCCGGCGGTGGCGACGAAGATGCCGCTCGCGGCGGCGTTGCGGAACGCCTCGTCCACGACCGAGTCGGTGGTGCGGGCGCCGTCGGCCGAACCGATCGAGTAGTTGATCACGTCCACGTTGTCGGCGACGGCCGCGTCGATCGCGGCCAGCAGGTCACCGGTGGCGCAGCCGTCGTCCGTGGTGTCCTTGGCGTCGGGACCGCTCCAGCAGGCCTTGTAGGCCGCCACCTTGGCGGCCGGTGCGACGCCGGAGATCGGGCCCATCGGTACGCCGCCGAGGTCGGCGGCGACGCCGTTGGCGCCTGCCGCCGTGCTGGCGGTGTGCGATCCGTGGGCCTCGCCGTCACGCGGCGACAGGTACTCGCCGACCGAGGGACCGCCGATGTGGGTGGCGCCGAAGTTGTCGACGAAGTAGCGCGCGGACACCAGCTTGGTGGAGCAGTCCGCGGCGGTGAACTGGACGCCCGCGGTGCAGGCGCCGGTGAAGGTCCCGCCGTCCGCCTTGCGGTAGGTGACCACGGAGCCGTCCAGGTACGGCTCGGGGCCCGGCTCGGTGCCGAGCCGCGCACCGGCGAACGAGGGGTTCTCCGGGGCGATGCCGGTGTCGACGACGCCGACGACCACGCCCTTGCCGGCGTTCCCGACGCCGCCGTTGCCGGCCCACACCCCGCTCCCGCCGCTGAGGCCCAGGTAGTCCGTGGAGTTGACGGCCGCCAGCGGCTTGCGCAGGTCGTCCTTGACGACCGACACCACCGTGGGGTCGGCACGCAACTCCTCGACCTGCCGCGGCTGGAGTTCGGCCGTGAAGCCGTTGAGCGCCGCGGAGTACGAGGAGATCACGCGGGCGCCGACCGTCTTGGCCGCGTCGTCCTGGCGCTGGCGCAGGTAGCCGCGGTAGGCCTTCACGGGGGCCGAGCCGGCCTTCAGGCCCTCGCCCTCGCGGGGGGCCGTGCGGGCCTTTCCGGCCACACCGCCGGTGTACGTGGCGGCGGCCGGCTCGCGCAGGGTGACGATGTACCGCCCGGCGGACGGCTGTTCGCCGGTCCCCGGGTCGTGCGCGGCGAACGGCGCGGGGACGGCGGGTGGCGTGGGGACCGGGGCCGCGACGGCCGGTCCGGCGGCGGTGAGGACCGTCAGGCTGACGCCGGCGACGAGGGCCGCGAGGGACCGCGGTATCGCCCGTCGGCGCGCAGGAGGATGGGCAGGTGGTGCCACCAAAGCTCCTTCATCGGGGGGCGGCCGGGATTCCCGGCCGAGCGAAACGCCGTGCGGGCGCACACAAGTTCTAGCCGGGTGATCCTTTGGTGACCAACGTCCTGCGCTGCCGAAACCGGCCAGTGGCCAGAAGGGGCCACCGCCTCCGGTCAGATCCAGTTGCGGCGGGCCGCGGCGACGCCCGCGCCGAACCGGTTGGTGGCGCCGAGCTCGGTGAACAGCTCCTGGATCCTGCGGCGCAGCGTCCGCGGCGAGATGCCCAGTTGGCGGGCGATAGCCTCGTCCTTGACGCCGGCCGCGAACAGCGCGAGCAGGTTCCGTTCCTCGTCGGTCGGCCGCTGGGACCCGCCGCCTCCGGCGGCCGGCACCTCCGGCACAGCTGCGGGCAGGGTGCCGGATCCCGGCTCGACGGTCAACGGGGCGGCGCAGGACCAGTAGTTCTCGAAGAATTCGCCCAGGGCCGCGAGCAGGGGCGGGGATTCGGTGTACAGGTACTCGGCGCTCCCGGCCGACAGGCTCAGCGACACCATCGCGGCCGAACGGTCGGCCATCGCCAGCTTGATCGGCAGCGCCGGCACGACCCTGGCCTCCTCCCCGCGCGACACGAGGCTGCCCAGGTCCTGCCAGCCGCCGTCGGCCTCGAAGCTGGCGGCGGCGTAGACGGCGCGTACCCGCACCCCGCGCCGTACCGCCGCCTCGTCGAGGGGCTCGTTCGGGGCGAGCAGGAACGGCGGGCGGTCCAGTGCGCACAGCTCGGTCCGCGCGGTCTGCTTGAGCCGGTAGTAGCGGTCTCCGACGGCCTCCAGGCCGCTGATCACGCCGGTGCCGGGACCGCCGTCCGAGGCCCTCCTCGCCGCGTCGAAGAGCGCCCCCAGCGGGCCGGCCGCCTCGCGCACGGCGGCCAGCTGGCGCTCCCGCGACTCGACCAGCGAGCGCAGCGCGTGCCGCGGGTCCACGGTGAAGAACTCCCCCGAGGAGCGGCGGCTCATCAACCCCGCGTGGTGCAGCCGTTCGAGGACCGCCAGTCCCTCGTCCGCCGGCACGCCCAGCGCGGACACCACGTCGTCGACGGTCGTGCTGTCGCGGGACAACAGGAGGCGGTAGGCCCGCTCCGCAACCGTGTCCACCCCGACCCACGCGAGCGGTGCGTCATTCTCCACGAGAGCATCCATTCCTGCCGTCCACATAGCCGACGCGATGGAACCAAGAACGGACGGTAACTTCAAAGCCGCAGGTCAGGTGAGGTCGACCACCACCTTGCCCCGGGTTCCGCCCGCAGCAAGCAGGCGCTGGGCGTCGGCCGCGCGTTCCAGCGGGTAAGTGGCGGCGACCCGCACCGACAGCCTCCCGGCCTCGGCGAGCACCACCAGCGCGGCCAGGTCCGCAGAGTCGAAGCGGCAGAAGACCGGTACGACCCCCGGCAACCCGGTCTCCACGACGGAGGCCACCCGGGCGCCCGTACGGGCGGCGTCCGCCGTCGCGGAGAGGGTGCCGCCACCGGCGGTGTCGAGCACCGCGTCGGCGCCGCGCGGGGCCAGTTCCCTTACCCGTGCGGCGGTTCCCGGGCCGTAGGCGACGGGTTCCGCGCCGAGCGAGCGCAGGTGGTCCTGGTCGGCGGGGGAGGCCGTGCCGATCACCCGGGCGCCGCGGGCCAGCGCGATCTGGACGGCGAGGGAGCCGACGCCGCCGCCCGCGCCGTGCACGAGGAGGGTCTCGCCCGGCCGGACGTCCAGCGCGCGCACCACCGCCTGGCGGGCGGTGAGCCCCGCGAGGGGCAGTCCGGCGGCCTCGGCGAAGTCCATCCCGGCGGGCTTGTGCGCCAGGGTGCGCACGTCGGCGGCGACCAGTTCGGCCAGTCCGCCGTGGGCGCGCTGCACGTCGCCGCGGACGTACCCGATGACCTCGTCGCCCGGCGTGAACTCCGGTGCGGCGGGCCCGGCGCGCTCGACCACGCCCGCGATGTCCCAGCCCGGGACGACGGGGAAGTACGTGTCGACGGCGGAGTCGAGCGCGCCCGCCTGGAGTGCCAGGTCGGCGGGGTTGAGCGCTGCCGCGCGCACCCGTACCAGCACCGAGTCGACATGCGTCCTGGGCGTGGGGAGTTCGGCGAGC
Source organism: Streptomyces sp. NPDC058864 (assembly GCF_042742985.1). NCBI lineage: Bacteria > Bacillati > Actinomycetota > Actinomycetes > Kitasatosporales > Streptomycetaceae > Streptomyces > Streptomyces sp. NPDC058864. The sequence continues at coordinate 38,442 of NZ_JBHYMQ010000039.1, forward strand.
TCCAGCACCTCGGGGCCGCCGTAGCGGCGGTAGACCACGGCCCGCATCACGCCCCCGGGAGGGCGATCGGCATGTCCATCAGGACGCGGTGGTGGACGATCTTCCACACGCCGTCCACCCGGCGCAGGTCGGTGTCGTAGTAGCCGGACTCGACCGGCTCCACCGTGCCCTGGGCGCCGAAGGCGCCCGCGGGCCACCCGTCGGCGGGGCGCGGGGCGGATTGCGTCCGGAAGACGACGAACTGGGCGTTCATATGGGCACGGTCGCCGTCGACCTCGATGAGGTGGTCGGCGGTCATGTGGTGGCTGGAACCGCCCTCGGGGTGCGGGGCCATGTAGTGCTCGACCGCGTAGGCCACGGCCGCCCCGCCGACGAGGGGCTCGCCGACGGGTTCGTGGTCGCCGGCGCCGGTCCTCGCGTAGATCTGTACGACGGCGTCGTCCGTGAACAGGGCTCCCTGGCCCTTGCCGTCCCGCCGGTCCGTCGCGCGGACATAGCGGGCCAGGACCTCCTGGACCTCGCGCTCCTGCGTGCTCATGTGCGGTGCCTCCCTTTCCTCGTGCGTCTCGGGCACCCGTTCCCCGCGGTGCCCGGTCCCAGTGGACCAAGGGTTGTGCGCGGGAGCCATGACGCTTCTGACATGCGGCGATACTCTGGAGGTATGGATCGGCTGGAGACACGTGAGCTCGAGTACTTCGTGACCGTCGCCGAGGAGCTGCACTTCAGTCGCGCGGCGGAGCGTCTGGGCATCGCGCAGCCGCCGCTGTCACGGGCGATCGCGCGGCTGGAGCGCCGTATGGAGGTCCGGCTGCTGGAGCGGACCAGCCGCCGTGTCACCCTCACCCCCGCCGGCGAGGTCTTCCTGGACGAGTGCCGGCGACTGCTGCGGGAGCTTGACGGGGCCGTGGACCGCGCCCGGCGGGCGGCCGCCCCCGCGCGGCTCGCCCTGGCGGTCCGGCCGGGTACCGGCTCGGGTCTGCTGGCGGAGTTGCTCAGGTCGTACGACGGCGCCGTCCCCGAACTCGTCTTCACCTACGACCGGGTGGGCGCGCTGCGCGACGGCTCGGCCGATGTCGCGCTGCTGTGCGTCGGGAGTGACGACCTGACCGGCCTCGGGACGGTCGAGGTGGCGGAGGAGCTGCCCGTCGCGCTGCTGCCGCGGGGCCACCGGCTCGCCACCCGGCACGAGGTGACCACCGCCGAGCTGCGCGAGGAACCCGGCTACCGGGAGGAGTGCCCGCCCGTGGGCCTCGACGAGATCGTCGACCGGGTGGCGCTCGGCCGGCTGGTGACCGTCGTCGGCTCGGCCGCCGCGGACCGGCTGACCCGGGACGTGGTCGCCGTCCCGGTGGCGGACCTGCCGGCGACGACACTGGCGCTGGCCTGGCCGCGGGAGGCCTCGCGCCCGGATGTCGCGGCCTTCGCCGGGACCGCGCGGCGGATGGCCGGTGCAGCGGGGGCTCGGAAGCGGACCGCGTGACACCGGATGCCGCCGCCCTCGCCCGCACCGAGCGGGGGAAGGCCGGTGGAGCGGGGGCTCGGAAGCGGACCGCGTGACATTCGTCGCACGGACACCGGTGGACAGGGGTGCCCCAATGTTGTTTATTCTTCAACCAGTGAAGCGCGGCCCGCCCCCACGGGCCGCGGTGTCCCTGGGCCGTGCACCCCCGACGCGTGGGGCAGGTCCTCCTTGAAAGGAACCACCTTGTCGATCAAGCTTGCGATCGTCTACTACTCCTCCACCGGCACCATCACCGAGATCGCGAAGGAGATGGCCGACACCGCGGAGAAGGCCGGCGCCGAGGTGCGCCTGCTCAAGGCCGCGGAGCTGGCCCCGCAGGCCGCGATCGACTCCAACCCCGCCTGGGCCGCCAACCACGCCGCCACCGCGGACATCCCCGTGGCCACGCCGGCCGACGTCGAGTGGGCCGACGCGGTCATCTTCGGCACCCCCACCCGCTTCGGCAACATGTCCTCGCAGCTCAAGCAGTTCATCGACACCCTCGGTGGCCTGTGGGCGCAGGGCAAGCTGGCCGACAAGGTCTACAGCGCCTTCGTCTCCACCGCCACCTCCCACGGTGGCCAGGAGTCGACCCTCCTCGCCCTGTACAACTCCATCCACCACTTCGGCGGCATCGTCGTGACCCCCGGTTACACCGACCCGTCCAAGTTCGTCGACGGCAACCCCTACGGCACCTCCCACGTGGACGCCCAGGGCAACAACCCCGTCAACGACACCACCCGCACCGCCGCCCGCATCCAGACCGAGCGCGTCATCAAGCTCACCGCCGCGCTGAACAGCGGCCTCGCGGGCTGATCCCACGCCGACGGCGCACCCGCTCGACCGACGGGTCGCGGGTGCGCCGTTCGCTCACCCGGCGGCGTCTCCTCCTGTCGTGCCGGAGGCGCCGCCGACCCGTACCGGTGTCGCCCTCAGGCGCAGGAGCGGGTGAGGTACGCCCAGCCCAGCGGGTTCCACCGCAGGCGCCGCACCTCGACGCCGTCGATCTCGGCGTCGTCCTCGCGCGCGCCGCGGGAGCGGGGGAGCGAGGCCCGCGCCATCGCGATCGCCACCGCGTCCTCGGCGTCCGCGGCCTCGCCGACGACGAAGAACTGCCGGCCGACGGAGCCCCGGGGGGTGCGGAAGCGGAAGCCCACGAACCACCGGTCGCGGCCCGTGCTGCCGGCGTCCTCGCGGACCTCGGCGGTGTTGGGGTGACGGTTTCCGATGCGGGTCATGGTGGGTTTCCCTGCTCCTCGGCTGCTGGATTCGACGTGACTTCACCGTGACATGCCGGACATGCGGCGAAAAGGGGACAAAAACATCCCCCCGTGCCGGGAATAGGTGTCCCGGCGGGACCTGCGAGACCTCAGTCCCGCGCCGCGCCCGGGACGGCGAGGTGCTGCCGGAGGAAGGGGACGGCCTCGGCGACAGCCCGGTCGACGTACTCGGGTATGTCGTGGAAGTCCATGGGGGTACCGCCCTCGACCACCACGAGCCTCCCCGGGCCGCGGACCCGGGAGCGCGACCCGGGCGGGGGTGACGCGGGGAGTGGTCAGGTCCCCTCCGAGCCGGGGCCGAGCGGCTGCTGGGCCCATACGGTCTTTCCCTGGGCGCGGTAGCGGACGCCCCACTGGTCGGCGAGGCCCGCGACGATGAACAGCCCGCGCCCGTTCTCGTCGACGGTCCGCGCGTGCTTCACGTGCGGGGCACCGGCCGCGGTGTCGCTGACCTCGCAGGTCAGCATCTGTTCGAGAACCAGGCGCAGTTGCAGGGGCGGAGCGCCGTAGCGCACCGCGTTGCCGACCAGTTCGCCGACGATGAGCTCGGTGGTGAACGCCGTCTCCTCCGCCACGCCCCAGGCCGCCAGCCGGCGGCGCGCCGCCGCGCGGGCGATCGGCGCGGCCTCGGCGCCGGCCGGGAGCGCGCAGGTCATCACCCGGTCCGCGGGAAGCGCCCTCGTGCGGGCGAGCAGCATCACCGTCTCGTCGCTCCGGCCCGAGCCGGCGAACCCGGACCCGATGGCGTCGGACACCTCGGGCAGGGGCCGGCGAGCCGCGCCGTCCAGGAGCGGACGCAGCGGAGCGGAGGGTGCCAGGACCCGCTCCGCGAACGTGGTCGTCGCCATCGCCAGGGTGCTCCCCGCGGGGAGGGCGACGGTGGTCGCGGGGAAGGGGGCGTCGTACGGCCCGCTGAGCAGGGGGCCCGCGGGGACGGCCAGGGTGGCCGAGCTGCCGTCCGGGAGGACGGCGACCGGCTCCGGCAGTCCGGCGCGGGCGACGGTGCAGGTGAGTTCCACCGGGTCGTACACCGCGATCACGCAGCCGATGCCCAGCGGTTCGAAGTCCAGTTGGGGCAGCGCGGCGGAGGCGGCGGCGAGCCGGCCGGCGGTCTCGCTCAGCCGGGCCAGCAGTTCGTCCGGGGGCAGGTCGAGGGCGGCGAGCGTGTGGAGGGCCGTCCGGACCAGCCCCATCGTGATGGCCGCGACGATCCCCCGCCCGGCCACGTCGCCGACGACCAGCGCGGTACGGGCACCGGGCAGCGGGATCGCGTCGGACCACGCCCCGCCGCCCTCCGGGCCGGAATGGTGCAGCCGGGAGACCTCCACGGTGGGCCGGTCCGCAGGCTGCCCCGGAAGCAGCCTGCGCTGGAGCGTCGAGGCGATGATCCACTCGCGCATGTACTGGCGGGCGTTCTCGATGCACAGGGCGGCGTGCGCGCACACGGCGGAGGCCAGCCGCAGATCGTCCTCGTCGAAGGGGTCCCGGTCCTGCTCGCGGTAGAGGCTGACCACGCCCAGCGCCTGGTCGCGCAGCGCCAGCGGGGCCACGATCAGGGATTCGGTGCCGCTGCCCAGGATGGCCTCCGCCCGGGCGGGGTCGGCGGCCAGCCACGTGGCGTCCTCGTCGACCGGCACCAGGCGCGCCCTCGGGTCGGACAGCACCTCCGCGAACGGGGTGCCGGGCGGCAGCGGACGCACCTCGCCCACCGGGTACGCCGGCAGCCGGCCCCGGAACGCGGCCCGCCGCAGCGGCACGTCCTGGTGGACGGGCACCTTCGGCGGCTCCTCCCCGCGGACGACGTCGTCGACCATCTCGACGACGGCCGTGTCGGCCAGGGCGGGCACGACCGCGTCCACCAGTTCCCGGCAGACGAGTCCCACGTTCGCCACCTGCCCCAGCCGGGTGCGGACCTGCTCGAGGAGGTCCAGCCGGCCCTGTGCCTTCTCGCGGTCGGTGACGTCGACCGCGGAGGCCACCAGTCCGAGCGCCTCGCCCCGGGCGTCCTCCAGCCGGAAATAGCAGACGGAACGGCTGCGGCAGCCGCGCCGCCCCGGCGGCCCGGCGCCGTGGACGAGCCGGTCGAGGACCGGTTCCCCGCTCTCCAGGACCCCGTGCGCCACGGCGGCCTCCTCCTCGGGGCCGCCGAGGTCGTACACCTCGGTGAAGTGCCGGCCCAGCGGGCTCCCGCCCGACGCGCCACGCGCCGTGCCGAAGGCGGCGCTCATCCGGACCACGCGCAACTGCCGGTCGAGGACGAGCAGTTCCATGGGCGTGTGGGCGAAGACGGTCTTCAGGATCGCCACGTCCTGCTGCGAGAGCGCCGGGTCACCCGCCGTCCGCACCCGCCACAGCACCGAAGTGCCGCGCAGCAGCGGCTCGATCCGTACCGCGACCCCGCCGGCGAGCCCGGCGCGGTGGCTTCCGGCGGCCGTGGCGGACCCGCGCAGGAGCGCGCCCAGGGACCGGCCGACGGCCTCCTCGGCGGAGCACCCGAACAGCTCCTCGGCCGGACGCCCCCACTCGACCACCCGGCCGTCCTCGTCGACGAGGACCAGCACGTCACCGCTGGGCATGGATCACGCACCTCCGGCTCCATGCCTGCCCGCACCGCGCCGCGGGCAGGCCCGCGCACGCGACGGCTCCGTCGATCGGCGGAGCCTTCCGGGCGCTCCCCGTACGAGGGAGCGCCCGGAAGGGGCGGGTGCCGGATGCGATCGCTCAGCCGCGGCGTACGGTGATCGTCCGCTCGGCGGTCACGCCGTTGACGGTCACGCGCAGCACCGCGGTGCCGGTGCGCAGCCCCTTGAGCGCCCCGGTGGCGGGGTCGTAGGTGACGACGGGCGCCCCGTCGCCGTGCCCGTGCCCGTGGTCGCCGCCGTCGGCGCCGGCCACGTCGACCCGGCTGCCGGACCACGTGGCGCCGACCGGCCAGGCCACGGGGACGGTGCGGGTGCCGTCCTGGGTGACCGTCGCCGAGGCGTGGCCCAGGCCGCCGACCGTGAGCGTGGCCGGGGCCACCATGTCCACCGCGTCGGCGCGGGCGTGCACCTCGGCGCGCAGCCAGGTCCCGGAGTCGCCGGAGGGGACGTCGAAGGGGTCGCCGACCCGGCCGTGGCGCGGGTCGATGCCCAGCATCGTCCAGCCGGTGAAGCCGCCGTTGTCGGGCGTGCTCGCCGGGTTCTTGCCGGAGTTGCCGTTCACCAGGTACGGGACCCCGTCGACCTGCGCCGCGGAGAAAGCGCCGACGTGACCGGCGACGAACGCGGCGGACTTGTGGCCCTCCGCGCGGAAGTCGGCGAGCCACTGCTCGACCAGGGCGGCCTCCTTGCGGTCGCCGAGCCGGCTCGCCTTGTCCGGCAGCGGGTCCTCGGTCGGGTGGTGCTCGAACACCACCACACCGCTGACGGAGCGGTCCGAGGCCGCGTCGCGGAGCTGGTCGTGCAGCAGCTGGAGCTGGGCGAAGCCGCCGCCGCGCAGGGTGCCGCTGGAGGAGTCGAGGGTGATGAAGCGGGTGCCCTCGAGGTCGAAGACCGACGTCGTGTCACCGAAGGCGGCCTTGAAGTTGGAGGTGTTCCCGGGGCCCATCACCTCGTGGTTGCCCGGGACGTAGTGCCACGGGACGGTGCCCTTGGTGCGGGCGTCGAACTCGTCGAGCAGCGTGCGGGCGAGCGCGAAGTCGGCCGGGGAGCCCTCGTCGACGAGGTCGCCGTTGATGACCAGCAGGTCGGGCTCGGCCTCGGCGATCTCCTCCAGGGTCCGGCGGGCCGCCGCGACCAGCGGGCTGCCGGGGTCACGGGCGACGAACTGGGCGTCGGACATCACGGCCACGCGCAGGGGACGGCCGTCGACGGTGCCGTTGGTGACGACCACCGGGTCCTCGACCCTGGGCTGCACGGGCAGCTCCACGTCGGGCGCCACCTTGGCCCGCAGGTCGCTGACGGTGACCGACCCGGTGTAGGAGCGGGCGGCGCTGGTCTCCAGCAGCCGGACCCGCTGGAACGTCAGCGGGTAGGGGGTGCCCACGGGCACGGGGAACTCGACCTTGCGCCAGCCGGTCCAGGTGATGGTGGGGCCGTCCAGGTTGGCGGTCACACCGGCGGCCGTGCGGTACTGCAGCCGCGGCCACTCGCCGTTGCCGTCGCCGTTGATCCACATGGTGACGGCCTGCGGCTGGCCGGGCAGCTGGATCTGCTGCGGCGGCACGGCGTACTGGCCGCGGGTGGCGGTGGACTGGGTGAAGTCGTAGGTCAGCTTCAGGCCGGGGGCGCCGTCGTGGCCTTCGGCCGGGGCGACGGAGCCACCGGGGGCCCGGTCGTTCGCCGAGGTCCAGGAGGACGCGTCCGACAGGTCCGCGAAGGTCTTCTCGGCCAGTCCGACGGTGACCGCGACGTCGGTGGTCATCTTCCCGACCGTCAGGTGCAGGGTGGTGGAGGCGCCGTCGGTCAGGCCGCGCACGGTGAACGTCGCGTCGTCCGCGGGCGACACCGAGACGACCCCCTCGCCACCGGTGACCTTGACGTCGGACGCGTCGATCGGGGCGGAGTCGCCGAGCGCGTCGTACCCGGTGACGGTCAGGCGGGCGGTGTCGTCCAGGCCGTCCAGGGCCACCAGGCTGCTGCCCGGGGCGATGCGGACGGCGGGGGCGAGCACGGTCAGCTCCGCGGACCCCGTGGCGCGGTGACCGGAGGAGGCCTCCACCCGGCCGCTGCCGGAGCGCTTGCCGGTGACGACGGCGGAGCCGTCCCGGCCGGCCCGGACGTCCAGCCGTCCGTCGCCGTGCCACTGCACCCGCCCGGCGGACACCGGTGCGTACGTCTCGTCGTGGGCGAGCGCCCGTACGGTGCGGTGCAGCCCCGGGAAGACCTTGTCCGAGCCGTCCGCGGTGAGCGCGGGCCGCACGCGGAAGCCGTGGACCTTGCCGGAGCCGGGCGCCGCGAACAGGCCGAGGCCGTTGGCGACCTGGCGCTCCGAACCGTCCGAGGGGCTGCTGACCAGGCCCGTGGTGCTCTCGCCGGGCAGCCGGGCGGCCATGGTGGTGGAACCGCCGCCGTCCATGTTGAGGGCGTTCCGCGCGCCGAGCCCCTTCATGAAGGCGCCGAGCTCGTTGAGGTCCATGCCGCGGCTGTCGGTCTGCTTGCCGTCGACGGCGACCAGGTACATGGTGCGGCCGTCGGCGGAGAAGCCGACGCTGGTACGGGAGGTCGCCGTGACGGTGTCGCCGTCCGTGAAGTGCTTGACCGTGCCGTCCTCGACGAGGACCTGCCCGCCGCCCACGGCGACCGCCACGTCGCCGAAGTCGGCGCGCGGCTTGTAGGCGACGGTCACGGGGTCGCCCGGCGCGAGCCCGGCGAGCGCGTCGGCCCCCGCCTCCCGGCCCAGCAGCACGCTGGTGCCCGCCGGGATCGGGCCGGAGCTCACGGACGAGTGCACCTCGGTGACCTTGCCGTCGCGCAGCAGGACCTCGGTGACCCGGTCCGCGCCGCTGACCGGCTTGGTGCGCGGGGCGATTCCCCACTGGTCGGTGAAGAGCCCGATCCCGCCGGCCGCCAGGACGGGGGAGTTGACCCCGGCCAGCTTCAGGTGCTGCGTGCCGCCGACCGTGACGTCGCCCTCCAGGAACACCTGGGCGAGCCGGCCGAGGCCGTCCGCGCCGATGGCGACCGTCTGGTTGCGGCCCACGGTGGGCGAGTTGACCAGGCCGCCCGCGCGCGAAACGGCGCCGCCGATCGGGGCCTCGGTGTCGTTCATGTCGAAGTAGTCGCCGTTGACGGCGGCGACGGCGCCCGTGCGCCTGGCCTGCTCCGTCACGCGGGACTTCCCGGTGACCGTGCCGGAGGATATGTGGTCGACGCTGAGCCGGTCCTCGGCGAGGTCCGCGACGAGCACCTGCCCCCGGACCCAGCCGCCGGCGTCGAAGCGGTCGAAGCGGGTCAGGTTCAGCCCGGGCGCGATCGGGGTGCGGGTATCGCGGGTGACGATCGACTCGCCGGGGGTGCTCGGGATGAGCCCACGGCCGGAGGCGCCCGGCTTCGTCGTGCCCGCGGGTGCCGACGTGAGCTGTTCGGGCGTGAACGCCTGGGCGGTCGTCATCATCCCGGCGCCGATGCCGAGCGCGGTGGCCAGGGCGAGCACGGCGGCGCCACGGCGTGCCGCGGAACGCGGACCGGGGGCGGCGGGCTGGAGGGGGAACGGCACTTGCTGACTTCTTTCCCTGTTGGGCCGGTGGTCGCCGTTCAGTTGAGGTGCCGTTGGTGTCCCATTGCCGTGAAACGGGTGATGATCCGGAATGCGCAATGTGAACATCCGTCACCACCGCCCCCGTGAGCAGCGGCAACGCCCCCAAGGGCGGAGCCGGAGAGAGCCCTGCGAGGAAGGGCTCTTCGTGGCGACGCGCAAAAACCTGCATCAGACCCATGGCCTGCCCGACTCCGCTGCGCGGCCGGTTCTGCTCTGCTTCGCCGCGGCCGCGATGGTTCTGGCACCGGCATGGAAGCGGATCTTCCGGCGCGGGCCGCTGGAGGTCGTGCTGCACGCGGCCACCGCGCCGGCCCGGCTGATCACGCGAGCACTGCGGCTGCACTGACGGTGCGGGGGCGGCATGAGGCCACCCCCGCACAGCGCTCTGGGATCAGCTGGTGCCGAGCATCTGCCGCATCTGCGTGATCTCCGCGGTCTGAGCCGTGACGATGTCACCGGCCATGGAGGTGGCGTCCGGGGCCGAGCCCTTCTGCTGCTCCGTCTTCGCCATGTCGATGGCACCCTCGTGGTGCTCGATCATCATGGTCAGGAACACACGGTCGAAGTCCTTGCCGGATGCGCCATCCAGCTCGTCCATGTCCTCCTGTCCCATCATCCCGGGCATGGCGGCGTGGTCGCCGTGGTCCATACCGCCCATCGCCGGCATGCCCTCCATGGCATCGGGGACCTTCGCGCCCCAGGTCTTCAGCCACCCGGACATCGTCTCGATCTCCGGGTCCTGTGCCTTCTCGATCTTCTCGGCGAGTGCCTTGACCTCGTTGGAGGCTCCGTGGGACGCCGCCATCCCGGCCATGGCGACGGCCTGGCGGTGGTGCGGGATCATCTGCTGTGCGAAGGACACATCGGCCTGGTTGTACTCGCCGACGGAGGCCGAGGCCGACACGCTGTTGCCGGGTGCGCCGTGCGTGGCTCCGGAGTGGTCATTGCCACCGCCGCAGGCGGCGAGCAGCAGACCAGTGGCGGCCGCAGCGGCGACGAGCCAGGCGCGACGGGCAAGGGAACGATTGGCGTGCATGGTTGAGGTAACTCCTGGGGTCTGCGGGGATGAAGGCATGCCTGCGCGCGGGACGGCGACCCTGTCCTGAGGGGACAGGTGCCGTTCCGCGGGGTGCCTCTAGATCCGCAGGAGTTGGAGTTCCGCCAGTGAGGGGGGAGCGCGCCCGCCGTTCGGTTCCTTGGGGGCTGCGGCCACGATGTGCTGCAACTGGGGCGATGACTCCAGGCCCGACGATGTCAGGGCCGGGGCCACCGCTGAGCCCGGTACCGCACCCGAGACACACAGCTGATCCGCGTGGGCGCCGTGATGGCCGGCCGGATCGCCGGTGTCGTGGCAGGCGTACGCGTGGCCGGGCTCCGCCGCCATCATCCGGTGATGCGCAGTGTGGGCGCCGGTGTGAGCGACGGGCGTAGCGCTGCCCGCCGCCAGGCCATGCATGCCCAGCAAGCCGAGCAGAACGGTGAGCACCAGCAACGCCGGCAGCCGCAGCGTCGGCTGCGGCTGTGACGAGGCGGAGATCGCCTTGATGCGGCTCACGGCGCCATCGTAACCAGGGACGCGCTGTGACCGGGGGCACCTTGACAAGGCCAGGCCGGGAGGAGTGCGGTCACCATTGGTGCGCGATGGGTGGCTGAGTCCTGCGCGTGCCAATGCCCCGGGGAGGGACACCTGGGGTCGACGGGTCATGGTCTCCGCTGCTCCGGCCAGTGCTGCTGCCGCGCATGCCGCGCATCATGAAGAACATCATCGGTGGGCAGACCGCCACGAGGGCCGGCCAGATGAGGCTGGTCGGCGCTGCTCCGAACCGAATCGCTTCGCCTGATTCCGGCTTCGCGGTGCGGCGGTAAAGGCGCCGGGGCCGGGTGGGACCTGCTTCCCGGGTCGAGCAGCCCCTACCCCGCAGGGGTAGCCGGGGGCAGGCTGGAAGGGTCACCACGCAGAGGGGAGATCCGCCGTGGGCGCTCTCGATCTCGTCGTCGTCATCGTCTCAGCCGTACTGATAACCGCCTTGGGCTGGTTCTTTTTCGGGCCGCGGCGCGCTCGGTCCGCTCGGCTCGAGGACGGGGTGCAGCGCGTGGAGGTGACGGTTCGCGGGGGCTACAGCCCGAACGTCATTCGCGTACGGCAGGGGATCCCAGTCGAGGTGGTCTTCGACCGTCAGGAGGCGGGGGAGTGCACCTCACGGGTGGTCTTCCCCGAGCTCAAGGTGGGCGCCGGGCTTCCCGCGCATACTCGCACCACCGTGCGGCTCAGCCCCGACAGGGCGGGCTCGTACGGCTTCGACTGCGGCATGCACATGATCCACGGGACGCTCCTGGTCGAACCCGGCAACGGCGACACGGGCGCACACGACAGCGGGACGTCCGGCGAGGTTCCCGGTTACGCGGTTCCACGGGTCCCGCCGACCGACGCCGGCGCGGCGGAGGCGGAGGCCGCGGACGCCGCGGAGCGGCAGGCGGAGATCACGGACCTGACCCGCCGTGTCGTGATCGGTGCGGTGCTCACGCTCCCGGTGCTGTTCGCGGTCATGGCGCACGAACTGTTCGGCGCCGACTGGGTGCCTGCCTGGCTGCTGAACCACTGGGTGCAGCTCGCGCTGATCACACCGGTGATGTTCTACACCGGCCGGCCCATCCACGTGACGGGCTGGCTCGCCTTGCGGCACCGCAGCGCGGACATGAACAGCCTCATCACCCTGGGCACCACGGCCGCCTACGGGTACAGCCTGCTGGTCACCTTCGCGCCGGGTGTGCTGCCCAATGAGCTTCGCGAGGTGTACTACGAAGCGGTCGGCGTCATCCTCACCTTGATCCTGCTCGGCCGGCTCCTGGAAGCCCGGGCCAAGGCCGGCACCGGCGAGGCCATCCGCGCCCTGCTGGGGCTTCAGGCGCGCACCGCTCGCGTGATCCACGACGGTGCGGAGACCGAGATCCCCGTGGAGGACGTCGCCGTGGGCGAAGAGGTGGTCATCCGGCCCGGGGAGAAGGTGCCGGTGGACGCGGTAGTGCTGTCCGGGTCCTCGGCCGTCGACGAGTCAATGGTCACGGGCGAGCCGATGCCCGCCACCAAACGGGCCGGTGACAGCGTCATCGGCGCGACGGTCAACGGCACCGGATCCCTGCGGGTACGCGCGATCAAGGTCGGCGCCGACACCATGCTCGCGCAGATCATCCGCCTCGTTCAGCAGGCCCAGGCGTCCAAGGCGCCGATCCAGCGTCTCGCCGACGCCGTCTCCGCCTATTTCGTGCCCGTCGTGATCGCCATCGCGGTCGCTGCCTTCGCGGTGTGGTTCACCGCCGGTCCGGCACCGGCACTGACCTTGGCCCTGGTGTCCGCGGTCTCGGTGCTGATCATCGCCTGCCCCTGTGCCCTGGGACTCGCCACGCCGCTGTCGGTCATGGTCGGCACTGGCAAGGGCGCCCGAGCAGGGATTCTGATCCGCTCCGCGGAGGCCCTGGAGACCGCACACAAACTGGACACCGTCGTCCTCGACAAGACCGGCACCATCACCGCAGGCGCCCCGGTCCTGACCGGGGTCCATCCTGCAGCGGGCTTCGACGAGTACTCACTGCTGGATCTGGTGGCTGCCGCCGAAACCGACAGCGAGCACCCGCTGGCCGGAGCGATCGTTGCCGGTGCACGGAAGCGCGGGCTCACTCCGCCCGCCGCCTCCGGGTTCGACTCGGTGACAGGCAAGGGTGTTCAGGCAACGGTGAACGGCCGCGCCGTCCTGGTCGGCACCGCACGGCTGCTCGGTGACGTCGGCATCGACACCCGTGATCTCGCCGATGTCGCCTCCTCGTATTCGGCGGACGGTGCCACCCCCGTCCTGGTCGCCGTCGACGGAGGGCCGGCGGGCGTTCTGGCCGTCGCCGACACGGTCAAGGAGGACTCGGCCGCGGCCATCGCCGCTCTGCGCCATCTCGGCATCGAAGTCGTCATGATCACCGGCGACAATGCCCGAACGGCCGCCGCCATCGCCGCCCAGGTCGGCATCGGTCGCGTGCTGGCCGAGGTCCTGCCCGAACACAAAGCCGACGAGATCCGCCGTCTGCAGCGCGAGGGCCGCACCGTCGGCATGGTCGGCGACGGCATCAACGACGCACCGGCGCTGGCCGCCGCCGATGTCGGCCTGGCCGTCGGCACGGGCACCGACGTCGCCATCGAAGCCGCCGACATCACCCTGATCTCCGGCTCCCTGATCGGTGTCGTCACAGCCATCCGGCTGTCCCGGGCAACCATGCGCAACATCCGCCAGAACCTGTTCTTCGCTCTGATCTACAACGCCGTCGGCATCCCCGTTGCGGCAGGCGTCCTCTACCCGCTGTGGGGCGTCCGCCTCAGCCCGATCATCGCTGCAGCAGCCATGGCCCTGTCCTCGCTGTCGGTCGTCACCAACTCCTCCCGCCTGCGCCGCTGGCATCCCACCTCGCTTCCTGCTGCCCTCACCCCGCCGGCACAGCCCCGGGTCGAGAGCGCGGCCGATCGCTTGACGGCAAGCGAGACCACCGCGGAGAAAGGCCGGCGTGAGATCACTGCCGACCCGGTGTGCGGAATGCCCGTCGACCCGGTGAACGCGGCCGAACAACGCGAGTACGAGCGGGACACCTACTACTTCTGCTCATCGCACTGCGCTGCAGCCTTCGACTCCGCACCTGATCGCTACCGCGCGCCGCAGGTTCACGGCACCCGCGAGGAAGGCCACTCGCCATGACCCGCCGAAGCAGGCGTGAACTCCCGCCCGGGTACGCGGCTCACAAGTCCGACCACATGGCTCGTCCGCACAAGGTCGACGTCCTCACCCAGATCGGCGCGGCCGGCCACGCGCTGCAAGAGGTCGTTCTGGCCCAGGTCAATGACCGCGTGCGGCACCGTGTGATCAGCGCCGCGCGTTCGGACCTGCCCACGAGCGAGGCGAAGCTCTACGAACCGAACGGGGCTTTGCGGCGGGCACTGCGACTGTGAGGGCTCACGCGCCTCCTGAAGCACTGCTGGGCACCGAAGGCGTGGTCATGAGAGGGCCTCGACTGCCAGTCGCAGACGGACAGCGAGGCCCTCGTATTCCGCGTCGCCGTAACGGCTCTCCGGATGTGCCAGATCCCTGGCGTCCTCCACGTCACATCGGTGGTTCCGGCCAGGTCAGCCGAGTGCCTGCAGCAGGTCACTGCAGGCCTGCTCGCAAGAACGGCACGCCTCGGCGCAAATGCGGCAGTGCTCCATCCCGGTGTGTCGACCGCATTCGTCCGCACAGGCTTTGCACGCGGTCGCGCATGCCTGAAGGATCGCGCGGGTGACGTTGGCGTCGTACCCGGTGTGGCGGGACAGGACGGACGCCGTGGCGGTGCAGATGTCCGCGCAGTCCATGTCGGTGCGGATGCACTTTGCGAGATCGCCCACCATGCCCTCGGAGAGGCAGGCGTCCGCGCATGCGGTACACGCTTGCGCGCAGGCGATGCACTCCTCGATGCAGCGGCTGAGCTTCTCCCGGTCGACGTTGCCAAGGTCAGCAGGGTAGGTCGCGAGCATGTCCTTGACGGTTGTCATCGGTCGGCTCCTTCCCCTGCGGGGACCGGCGGCCTGGGCGACCGCTCGTCAACGGACCCCGACACTGGGTGGATAGCCCGCCTGACCCGGCGCAAACGCACAGAAGCCGAGGTCATCCTCCCGCGCACCGAACTGCTTCCGTTTTTCGGGGACACCTCATGCATCCCGCACGCAGAGTTACCGCGAGATGGCAATTCGCCGGATATCGCCCGCTCCGTACACGGAGACGGTTACAGGGTGCCTGGCGGTGATGTCGGGGCTGCTGGTCAGCCTCTGTTGCGCGGCGGCTGGTGGCCGCCGTGCACACGGTGATGACACCGGTCGCGTATTCGGTCGACGAAAGAGTGGACGTGCCGAGATCACGATGGGGGTTAATTGACTCGTCAAGTATATTCTGGCAACCCCCACACCAACCCCCGTGGGGGGAGACTGTGCGTCACCGCCTTGACAGGTTACGTACCGCTGGGCCATGCTCATCACCAGTTAAAGCGGTGACGATTTGCAGAACTGGGAGAACGTGATGGAACTGAAGCTCGAGGTTGTGGTGCTGCCCGTGTCCGACGTGGACCGCGCGAAGGACTTCTACGCGGCGATGGGCTTCCGGCTGGACGTCGACTACGTCGGCGACGACGGATTCCGCGTCGTCCACTTCACGCCGGAGGGATCCGGGGCCTCGATCCTCTTCGGCGACGGCGTGACGACGGCCGCCCCGGGCTCCGTTCAGGGCCTCCACCTGATCGTCGAGGACATCGTGGCGGCCCGCGCCGACCTGGCGGCCCGCGGCGTCGACATCAGCGAGGTCTTCCACGACGCGGGCGGCGTCTTCCACCACGCCGGTGAGACCGCCCGGGTCGCCGGCCCGCACCCGGCACGCGTCAGCTACGGCTCCTTCGCGACCTTCACGGACCCGGACGGCAACGGCTGGGCGCTCCAGGAGGTCACGGAGCGCCTGCCGGGACGCTGATCCCGCACTCCCTCCCCGACGACCGACCCTCCCCCCGAAACCCCCGCGGTGCCGTGGATCCCCCCTCCGCGGCACCGCGGGCCCCTGACCGGGTTCCCTCCGGCCCCCCTTGGAAGCAGGTTATGAAGACCGACGAAACGACGGGTCAATCGATGAGTGGCACGTCCCGGGAATACGACGTCGTCGTCATCGGCGGCGGACCGGTGGGCGAGAACGTGGCCGACCGGACGAGCGCCGCCGGACTGGCCACGGTGCTCGTGGAGGGCGAACTGCTGGGCGGCGAGTGCTCGTTCTGGGCGTGCGAACCCAGCAAGGCACTGCTGCGGCCGGTGGTGGCACGGGCCGACGCCCGCCGCATACCCGGCCTGAAGGGCGCGGTCGGCGGACCGCTGGACGTGGCCGAGGTCCTCGCCCACCGCGACCGGCTCTCCGCGAACTGGAAGGACGACGACCAGGTGGAGTGGCTGGACTCCGTCTCCGTCGACCTGGTCCGCGGCCACGGCCGCCTGGACGGCCCCCGCCGTGTCGTCGTGGCCACGCCGGACGGCGGGACGGTCCGTCTCACGGCGCGCCACGCCGTCGTCGTCGCCACCGGAACCACCACGCGGCTCCCCGAACTGCCGGGGCTCGCCGAGGTCCGTCCGTGGACCAACCGCGAGGCGACGAGCGCCCGCGAGGCTCCCGGCCGCCTGGTGGTGGTCGGGGGCGGCGTCGTCGCCGTCGAGATGGCCACCGCGTGGCGGGCGCTCGGTTCCGAGGTGACCATGCTGGTCCGGGGGAGCGGCGGACTGCTGCCCCGTATGGAGCCGTTCGCCGGGGAGATGGTCGCCGACGCCCTGCGCGAGGCGGGTGTGGACGTACGGTTCGGCGCCTCCGTGGCAGCGGTGGCGCGCGAGGACGGCCCGGACGGTCCCGTACGCGTCACACTGGCGGACGGCGGGACGGTGGTCGCCGACGAGGTCCTCTTCGCGACCGGGCGCGCCCCCCGCACCGCGGACCTCGGCCTGGAGACGGTCGGCCTGACCCCGGGCGACTGGCTGGCCGTGGACGACACCTTCCGGGTGACGGCCGTCGCCGACGGCTGGCTGTACGCGGCGGGTGACGTCAACCACCGTGCCCTGATGACGCACCAGGGCAAGTACCAGGCCCGCATCGCGGGAGCGGTGATCGGGGCACGGGCCAAGGGCGAACCCGTCGACGACGGCCGGTGGGGAGCGCACGCCGCGACCGCGGACACCGAGGCCGTGCCGCAGGTGGTCTTCACCGACCCCGAGGTCGCGTCCGTCGGCCTGACGACCCGTGAGGCGGAGGCCGCGGGGCGGCGCGTGGACGTCGTGGACTACGACATCGGGCGCCTCGCCGGTGCCGTGCAGTACGTCGAGGACTACCGGGGCAAGGCGCGCGTCCTGATCGACCCGGACCGCGGCACGGTCGTCGGCGTCACCTTCGTCGGCCCGGGGGTGCAGGAACTGCTCTACTCGGGACCGTCGCCATCGCCGGTGAGATCCCGGTGGACCGGCTGTGGCACGCCGTCCCGGCCTTCCCGACGATCAGCGAGGTGTGGCTGCGCGTGCTGGAGACCTACCGGGACATGCGCAAGGCCTGACGCCGCGGCACACGGCAAGGGCCCGCCTCCCCGAGGGGAGGCGGGCCCTCGTCACCGCACGGCCCCGGCGCCGACCGGGGACCAGGGGTGATCCCGGGTCAGCGGTGGTGGCGGGCGATGGTGCGGAGCACCGCGCCGGCCATGGCCTCCTCGCCAAGGGCGTTGGGGTGCGCGGGTGCCGCGGGGGTCGCGGGGGCGAGGGACTCGATCCAGCGCGTGCCCGTCGGTGCGCACATGTCGTGACCGACGGTCGGGGTGTACGTGTCGACGTAACGCGCGCCGGCCTTGCGGGCCTGGGTGGCCAGCATGGCGTTGAGGGTCTTCTCCGTGTCGCGCAGGTAGCCGAAGTCACCGGCCGCGAAGGGCGTCGAAGGGCTGGTGCAGGCAGATCCGTCGTCCGGGAACAGGTCCGGGTAGCCGACCACCACGACGCGCGCGTGGGGCGAGCGCCGGTGGATGTCGCGGATGACGGTGCCGACCTTGGGAGCGGTCTGCGCGACGCGCTCCGCGAGCTGGTCGTGGCCGTCGGCGGTGAAGTGGGCCCGGCAGGGGGCTCCGGTGGGGTCGGAGGCCGTCACGCCGGCGCAGGTGGCGATGACGCTGCTGAAGCCGATGTCGTTGCCGCCGATGCTGAGCGTGACCAGGTCCGTGCCGCGTCCCAGGGCGTCGAGCTGCGCCGGGGCGCTGCCCTGGGGCGCGGTCATCTCCGCGGTGGTCGCCCCCGAGCAGCTGACGTCGGTGAGGCGGGCGTGCGTGCGCGCCGCGACGAGCGAGGGGTAGTTGCGGCTCGACCGGAGACAGGCCGCGTCGACCTGTTCGGGGATCAGCGGACCGGACGCGTAGGAGTCGCCGAGCGCGACGTGGTCCCGGCCGCCGTGACCGGCCGGCGTCGCGCCGGCGGTTCCCGCTCCGAAGCCCAGCAGCGTCACCATGCCCGTCAGGGCGGCAGCACCGAGTGCGGCCCGGCGGCGGGCGCCGGGCCGGGTCAGTGTTCTCTTCATCTGTGTCCGTTCGTCGTGGTTACGAGCCGGGCCGGGCCGCCGGGCGAGGCGGCCCCCGGCTTCGCAGCGGTCCCTGCGGCGGTGGTACGCCACGGCCGGGAGGGTATTTGCTGCGCCAAGCAAGTAGATCATCGTCCCGCTGGGGGACGCAAACCCCGAGGCCCCGCCGTGCCGCGTCGCACCCGCGCCGACGTGGCGGCCGTGTCCGGTCGTTGAGGGTGTACTCGACGATGACGGCGCCGGCGTCCGGGCCGGGCTTAGCAGGACGGCGGAGGCCCGGCAAGCCCCGCGATCACGGGGCATGACAGCGCCGTCCGTCCCCCTGTCTGCTGGTGGCGAGGCAGCACCCGAGACGACGGCCCCGCCACGACGAGGTGATCCCCATGAACACGACCGACCCCGCACAGCCCCACGGCGCGCACCGTAGGCACCGGCGCGCGCACCCGTCCCACCGGCCGCGCCCGCGGGGGCTCCTGGCCTGCGTGCGCGCGCTCTGGACCGTCGTCCGGCCGGTCGTCCGCCCGGTCGTCGGGCCGGTGTACGGCTGGGCGGTCACCGGCCCGCCGCGCGGGCGCCGTGCCGCGCGCCCGCTGACCGCACCGGCCTGAGGAGCGGCCGCACGCCGGCCGGGGCGGGGAGCGGCGCGCGCCGCTCCCCGCCCCGGACTCGCGCTCAGTACGAGAACTGGTGGATCTGTCCGTCGTACGGGCCGTACGTCCAGCCGGTGCGGGTCGCCGGGTCCAGCTGAACGGAGTTCATCAGGCCGCCGTGCACCAACTCGCCGCCGTGCCCGCCGAACTGGAACCCGCCGAGCGTCCGCAGCACGCCGCCGGTCGCCAGGTCGACGACGAGCACCTGCCCGGTGGCGTTGTTGTCCGCCACGAACGGGGTGCCCGAGCCCGTGTAGCTCGTGCCCTCCGGTGCCGCGAACGCCGCCACCGCCACCCGGTTCCGGCCGTCGACCGCCATGGCCGCGGACGGACCGCGGCGCACCGCCGGCGAATCGCCGGGCTCACCGCTCGCCACGTCGAGCGACCCCAGGACGCTCGTCGGGACGATCTTGGTGCTGATCGCGGTGGCCGACAGGTTGTACAGGGTGCCGGCCCCGTCCGACGCGAAGCCGTTGCTGCAACCGGACATGGTCCCCACCGGCGTCACGCTCCGCGTCCGCAGATCCACCCGGGGGACCTGCACCCCGCCCAGGCACAGACCCAGCGGCGCGCCCTTCGCGAGGTAGACGTCGCCGGTCGAGGAGTCGAAGTCCAGCAGGCTGTACGTCCCCCTGGGCACGCCGGGCAGGTCGGCCGGGACCGGGTCACCGGTGGTTCCGTCCCGGAGACCGACCGGCAGCACCAGATCGGTGCCGTCGCCGGTCGCGCGGAGCAGCAGCGCCCCGGCGGCCCGGGCGGCGTCGACCCGGCCGACGACGAAGCGGTAGTCGGCCGCTGCCAGCGTCGTGCGGCCCACGAGGGCGCCGGAGGCGGTGTCCCAGGTCTCCACCTGGACGTCGCCGCCCGGGGTCGCCTCGTGCACCAGCAGCGTGCGGTGCGCGGCGGGCGCCACGCCGAGGACCTCGTAGTCCGATCCGTCGCCGGGGTCGGAGGCGATGACCGCGCCGTAGCCGCCGGTCCTGGTGGAGTAGTGCCGGACCTCGGTGGCGCCGGAGAGCGTGCGCAGGGCGGCGACCGAGTCGTCGCCGGCCGCGGCGAAGGACAGCACCGTGCCGCCGTCCGGCGCGGGGCCGTCGTCGAGCTCGAGGGTGGAGATCGGGGAGGCCTGCCCGATGATCCGGTGTCCGGCGTCGAGGGCCATGACGCGTACGCCGTACACGGCGGAGGTCGGCAGGCCCAGCCGCAGCGCGTCGAGTTCCGTGGTGCCGTGTGCGGCGGGCAGGACGCGGTGGGCGCTGGACGGCGTGTCCACCCCGTCGTCGTCCAGCGCGGTGCCATTGGCGTTGGTGAACGTGTTGAGGGAGCCGTGGAGCGTCGGGGCAGGGGCGGAGAACTCCACCTGCGCGTAGCGCGCTCCCGGCACCTCGCGCACGTCGTACCGAAGCGTGAAGCGCGGGTGGGCCCGGGTGACCTGGGCGGCGTGTCCGGCCTTGCCGTCCATCCCGGACACCAGCGGCGCCTCCGGACGTTCGGCCGCGCTCGCTCCGTTGACCCGGACCGGGGCGAACTCACCGTAGGTGACGAGGGCGGGATTGCCGCCGAACCCGGACTGGGCGATGCCGATGCCGTACAGACCACCGCCCGCGGCGAACGCGTCGGCCGGGACGGTGACGGTGCCGCGGGTGCCCGTCAGGGGCTGGTGCCACGCGGCGCTGAACACCGGTGCCAGGACCGGGTTCCAGTGGCCGACGGTGGACACGACGAGCTGCGGGGCGGAGGTGCCCGCCACCCCGGTCAGGTCGTAGGAGACGGTGACCGCGTGGCCGGCCCGGACCACCGCGGGGGCCTTCGGCGCGGCGCTCTCCACGTAACGGCCGTCGCTGGGGCCGACGGTGAGGGTACGCCGCACGGTGGCCCGGATCCGGTCGCCGGTGAGCACCCGGTAGGTGACGGTGACCTCGCGGTCGGTGGCGGAGACCACGGGCAGGCCCGCTGCGTCCAGGAGTTCGGTCGGGGTCACCCGGATCGCCGGGCCGGCGGAGCGCCAGGTCCGGGAGCCCACGGTGAGGGTGTACCGGGCGGCGGCTCCCTTCGGCAGCCCGGTGACGTCCCCGGCGAAGGTGACCGGGCCCGTCAGGCCCATCCCGTTGCCGCCGGAGGCCATGTCGCCCATGTCGATGCGGTCCTGGTCGGTCGACTCCACGAACTGCCCGCCGAGTCCGCCGGTGGTGACCCGGTGCGCGACCGACAGCCGCACCGCGGTCGTGGGGCCGCCACGGTGTCCCAGGGCCTCCTCGACGGCGGCGGTGACGTCGATCTGCCGGCCGACGTCGAGGGTGCGGTCGATCTGCGCCGGGGTCGGGACCGCGCGGCCGGTCCGCCGCAGCACGTCCCGGACCTGCGCGGGCGTCAGCTCGTGCCCGGCCAGTCCCGCGGCCTGCAGCACCACGGCGGCGGCCGCCGCGATCTCGGGTGCGGACGCGGAGGTACCGCCGTTGAGGACCGGGGTGACGGACTGCGCGGCACCGCCCTGGGTGTGGACGAAGGCGACGATGTTGTCGCTGGGGGCGGAGAGGTCGACGCGGGTGCCGAAGCCGGAGGAGAAGGTGCCGAAACCGCTGATGCGGGTCTCCGCGGTCGTGGCGTCCCCGGTGCGGGTGGCCAGGGTGTCGTCCAGGGTGGTGCCGCCCGCGGCGATCGCGCCGCTGTCGGGCACCTGCGACGGTGCGGTGGAGTACGCCACGTCGTCGATGCGGGTGGCGTCGCGGTCGTTCCGTGCCCGGTCCGTGGGCGTGCTGCCGCCGTCGGGGCCGACGGCGGCGGGGGTGTACAGCCTGGTGCCGTCGTTGGAGGAGACGACCACCACGACGCCGTCCTTCTGCACGATCGAGGCGATCACCGAGCGGACGTAGGGGTCGTCCTCCAGGTAACGCCCCGGGAAGCCCTGGGCGTCGGTGCCGAAACCGAGGCTGGCGGTGATGACGTCCGGCTTGGGGGACTGGTGGGCGGCGGCGAGCAGCGCGGTCGCGATCTGGTCCATGGTCGGCTGCTGCGGGACGACGAGGCGGTAGCCGGCGCCCGGTGCCACCCCGAGCAGGTCGGTGTAGCCGTCGCCGGTGCGGTCCGGGCGCTGCCGGTCGTGGGCCAGCGGCGCCATCACGCCGAAGTCGAGCAGGACTTCACCGAGGGTGGGGTCCTGCTCCTTGGTGGCGGCGGAACCGCTCAGCGTGCCGTCCGGCGCCGCCACGTAGGCGGGGATCAGCGGCATCGACGGCAGGTCGAGGTAGCGCTGACCGTCCTTCAGCACCGTCGTCGGTCCGTTGCCCCGGACGTAGGCGTCCCCGGAGTCGGCCATCGCCTGGTCGGTCAGGTCGCCGATGGAGACGTTGGTGACGGTCCGCCCGGTGCCCGGCTGCTGCCCGTAGCGGCCCTGGAGGACGTCGAAGGCGCCGGCGGCATCCACGCCGCCGGCGTTGAGGAACGCC
This sequence comes from Streptomyces sp. NPDC058864, assembly GCF_042742985.1. NCBI lineage: Bacteria > Bacillati > Actinomycetota > Actinomycetes > Kitasatosporales > Streptomycetaceae > Streptomyces > Streptomyces sp. NPDC058864. The sequence continues at coordinate 60,693 of NZ_JBHYMQ010000039.1, forward strand.
TGTGCCGAGGTGGCCAGGGCGAAGTTCCCGGGTATCGCGCCGGAGCCGGCCGGGTCCCCGCCGGCCCCGTGCGCCGCCGCGGACGGCAGGCTCCTCGCCTCCGCCTTCGCCTTCGCCTTCGTCTTCGCCTTCGCCTTCGCCACGGCCGCCGGGGGCAGCGTACGGCCCCCGGTGTTCATGGTGTTCACGTACCGGTTCGGCTCGGCGTGCACCACCCCCGGCGTTGAGCGGAGTTCACGCGCGACGGCGGCGGAGTCGCGGTCGGCGGTCCGTACGACGTAGGTCCGCGACAGATCGGCCGCGTCACCACCCAGGCGCTCACCGGCGGCCGACGTCAGCGCGTCGGCGGCCGGCGCCGACAGCGCGGGGAGGAGCGGCTGGATCGAGGTCGCCCCGGCCGCGCTCAGCTTCCTGTTCACGGCGGCGTCGCTGGTCCCCGCGCTCCGCGCGGCGACCCTGCTGCCCGGCAGCTTCCGGCCGGTCACCGTGGTTCCCGGTGCGAGGGTCACCAGCACCTGCCCGGGGACCACGCCCTCGCGCTGCGCGGGCGGCGTCTGCCCGGGCGAGGTGCCGCCCAGCGGCGTACGGGCGGTGAGGGACGGTACGGAGCCGGCCGTGACCGGCGACGACGAACCGGCGGACGAACCGGCGGCGGGGGAGGCGGCGGTGGCGGGGGCCGGCAGCGCCGCGACTGCGGCGGTGAGGGCCAGGAGCGCGACGGCGACGGCACCGGGCCGTCTGCCGTGCGGATGGGCACGCGACATGGAACACCTTTTCAGCGGGGCGAGGTGCTGCGGGAACACGGCGGAGCGCGCCGTCACCCACCTCGGCGCGGGGCGGCGCGCCCGTTGCTGGAAGATGTCAAGCACTACGTACGGGCCGCAAGATCGGGAGGATGGCCTCCTTCCGCCAGGTGGCCGTTTGGTGCCACGGAGGTGTCGGAGAGGCATGGGATTCGACGTACTGGGGCTGACGGACGACACGGAGCGCGTCTACACCGCTCTGGTGGGCATGCCGAGGTGCACGGCCACGGAGCTCGCCGCGGCGTGCGGCATGTCCGCGTCCGCCACCGGGCGGTTGCTGTCCGCCCTGGTCAGGGACGCACTCGCGGTGCGCAGCGCGGGGCGGCCGCCGCGGTTCACGGCCGCCGCCCCGGATGTCGCGGTCGGCGCGCTGATCCAGGACCGGGAACGGCAACTGGGCGAGGCCCGGGCGCTCGTGCAGCGGCTCAACGAGGCGCACCGCGAGGCGACCCGGATCAGCCACCCGGACATGGCCGCCGAACTCCTGACGGACCGCGACGACATCAGCGACGCGGTCCACCGGCTCACGACCGGCGCCCGGCACGAGGTGTGCGCCTTCGACCGTCCCCCGTACGTCGACCGGCCCGGCAGCAACCTCGGGGCCCAGCTGGAACGCCAGCGCAACGGCGTGGCCCACCGGGTGATCTACGACCGCCAGGCGGTCGCCTGGCCCGGCAGGCTGCGCGCCGACATCGTGCCGAGCATCCGGGCCGGGGAACAGGCCCGGGTCCGGCCCGAGTTGCCGCTGAAACTGGTCATCAGCGACAACGAGGCGGCGATCATCCCGTTCAGCCTCGCGCCCGGCGGCCAGTCCGCCGCGTACCTGATCCACCGCTCGCCGATGCTGGTCGCCCTGCAGGCGCTGTTCGAGGCGCAGTGGGAACGGGCCGTCCCCCTCGAGCCCACCGCGCGGCGGCCGTCCGGCCGCAGCGAGGCCGAACCGGAGGAGCGGCGTCAGGAGCCGGACGCCGAGACCAGGACCCTGCTGACGCTGCTCGCCTCGGGGCTCACGGACGCGGCGATAGCCCGCACCCAGGGCTGGAGCACCCGCACCACCCAGCGCCGCATCCACCGGCTGATGACCGAGCTCGGCGCGGCCACCCGCTTCCAGACCGGACTGGCCGCGGCCCGGCGCGGCTGGCTGTGAGCCCCCGGCGGCACGCACCGGCCGCCCCGCCCCGCGCCGCACTCGACGTGCGGGTGTCCCGGACCGCGCGCACGCTGGACAATGCGCGCAGTGGGACGTCGCCCCGCCGGTTCCCGTGGAGCGGCATCCCGGAGCGACGAACCCGAGGAGCGCTGATGGCACGCACGGTCGACGCCGTCGTCGTCGGATCCGGTGTGAACGGCCTGGTCGCCGCCACGGAGCTGGCCAAGGACGGCTGGTCGGTGGCCCTGCTGGAACAGGGCGACCGGCTCGGCGGCTTCATCGCCACCGAGGAACGGACCCTGCCCGGCTACCTGCACGACACCTACTCCTCGTGGCACCCGCTGTTCGTGTCCGGAGGGGCCTACGCCGTCCTCGGCGAGGACCTGCACCGGCACGGCCTGGAGTACCGCAACGGCGACGGATACGTGACCGGGACCGTCACCGACGACGGCCGCGTGCTGCTCGCCCACCGCGATCCGGCCACCACGGCGGAGGCCTTCGCCCACCCCGAGGACCGGGCCGCCTACCTGGGCGTGCTGGGGCGCTTCCTCGACAACGCCGAGGCCGTCGGCGGCCTGCTGAGCGGCGAGCCCCGCTCACCGCGGACGCTGCGGCACATCGCGAAGCTGCTGCGCCGCGAGCGGTTCACCGGCACCGAGGCCTGGCTGCGGTCCGCCCTCACCAGCGGACGCTCCTTCTGCCGCGAGGCGTTCCTGGGCGACGAGGCCGACGTGCTGTGGGTGCCCTGGCTGCTGCACGCGGGCCTGTCCCCGGACCACGCGGGGGGCGGACTGCTGCTCCCCGTGCTCGCCGCATCCCTGCACGGCTTCGGCGTGCCCGTCGTGGCGGGCGGCGCCCGCAACTTCGTCCGCGCCTTCGAGACCCTCCTCGGCGAACTCCACGTGGACGTCCGCACCGGACACCCGGTGGAGCGGCTGCTCCTCACCGACGGCAGGGTCACCGGCGTGGTCAGCGGCGGTGAACGCATCCACGCCCGCCGCGCCGTCCTCGCATCGGTCACCCCGACCGCGCTGTACGGGCAACTGCTGCCGCAGGACGCCCCGGTACCCGCCGCGGTGCGCGACCAGGCCCGGCGCTTCCGCTACGGCCGCGCCGCGATGCAGCTCCACGTCGCCCTGTCCGCACCGCCCGGCTGGCACGACGACCGGCTGGCCGCCGTCCCGCTGTTCCACCTGAGCGACGGCTCGGCGAGCACCGGGATCGCCTGCGCGGAGGCCGAGGCGGGCCTGCTGCCCCGCAGGCCCACGGTGGTCGTCGGCCAGCAGCACGTCCTCGACCCGTCACGCGTACCCGAAGGTGCCGCGTCCCTGTGGATCCAGCTCCAGGAACTGCCCTTCGCGCCGGTCGGTGACGCGGCCGGCGAACTCCAGGGCGGCGGGGGCTGGACGAAGGCACTGACCGAGGGCTACGTCGAGCGGGTTCTCGCCCGGGTCGCCCGTCACGCCCCCGACCTGCCGGGCAAGGTGCTGGCCTGGGACGCCGTCACCCCGGCCGACCTGGCGGCCCACAACCCCAACGCGGTGGCCGGCGACCCGTACGGCGGTTCCGCCGAACTCGACCAGAGCCTGCTGTGGCGTCCGCTGCCCAGTGCCTCCCGGCACGCCACACCCGTACCCGGGCTGTGGCACATCGGCGCCTCCACCCACCCCGGCCCCGGCCTCGGCGGCGGCTCGGGACACCTCGCCGCGCAGCAGCTCATCCGCGGCACGCGGCGTCGCGGCCGCCGCTGACCGGGCCCGCCCGCGGCGGGGATTGTGCGCCGGGCGGCCGCGTGATCCCCTGGCTGCCGCAGGGAGGACCGTACGGCGGAAGGGGGCGACATGCGGGCCGGCGATCTCGTACCACTGGGACGCACACCGCTGCGGGTCAGCAGGCTCGGGCTGGGGCTGGCCTCACTGGGCGGGCTCTTCTCACCCGTGCCGGCCGCGCAGGCCGCGGCCGTCCTGGACCGGGCCTGGGAACTCGGCATCCGGCTCTACGACACCGCACCCGTCTACGGCTACGGGCGCTCCGAGACCCGCACCGGCGCGGCGCTCGCCGCCCGCCCCCGCGACGCCTTCGTACTGTGCACCAAGGTGGGCCGGCTCATCGAACCGGGAGGCCCCGACACCCAGCCGATCTGGGCCGATCCGCCACCGGGCGTGGGGCCGCGGCTGGACTACTCGTACGCCGGGGTGCTGCGCAGCGTCGAGGAGAGCCTGGCCAGGCTCGGGCTCGACCGGATCGACGTGCTCCATGTGCACGACCCCGACGAGGACTTCACGGCCGCCGTGGGCGACGCCTACCGGGCGCTGGCCGCACTGCGGGCAGCGGGCGTCGTCGGTGCGGTGTCCATCGGGGTCAACCACGCACCCGTCGCCGTCGACTTCCTGCACCGCGTCGCCGACCCGGGACCGGACTGCGTGCTGCTGGCCGGCCGTTACAACCTCCTGGACCAGTCGGGCCTGGACGAGTTGCTGCCGCTGTGCGCCGAGCGCGGCATCGCCGTCATGGCCGCCGGGGTCTACCAGTCGGGGCTGCTCGCGGACCCGCGGCCCGGCGCGCCCCACGGGTACACCACCGTGCCCGCCGGACTGGCCGGCCGGGTGGCGGCCTGGCGGGAGGTGTGCCGGAGTTACGACGTGCCGTTGCTCGCGGCGGCCGTGCGCTTCCCGCTGGGGCACCCGGCGGTGGCGTGCGTGGTCGTCGGGGCGCGTTCGCCGGAGGAGGTCGCCCAGAGCGTCGCCTTCTTCGACCACCCCGTGCCCGCGGAGTTCTGGCTCGCCGTCAAGGCCGCCGGGCTGCTCCCGGAACACGTGCCCACGCCGTGAGCGGGTCGCCGCCGGGTGCGCTCCGTCCGGCTCTTGCGGAGCCGGACGGGGCGAACCGGTCGGGTCAGGCGGCGGAGTGGTCGCCCTCGGCCTGCTCCTCGGGGACGAGCAGTACCGCGATGCGGCTGGCGTGTGCGACGGCGTCGCTGACACGGGGGCTGAAGAAGGCCGCGACCGAGCCGCGGTGATGGGGGCTGAGGACCAGGAGGTCCGCCTTGAACTGCTCCGCCGCGGCGGAGATCGCGCCGGGGACCTCCTGCGTGGTCACGTCGCGGACGACCTCGCCGTCGGCCACCTCCACGCCCATGCCGTGGAGCGTGGCGACGGCCTCGTCGACGACGGCGCCGGCGTCGGAGTCCTCCTCCAGGGTCATGACGGTGTCGAAGGCGACCGTCGAGGCGAGCACGTGCACGACGTGCACCGCGGCGCCGGTCAGCCGGGCCATGTCCCCGGCCGTGCGCAGGGCGGGCCGGGCGGAGGGGTTCGAGTCGACGGCAACCAGGATGCGCTGGTACATGGAGACCTTTTCTCTTCTTCCAGAGCTGAACAGGGAGTGGCGGACCCAGTAGAGGCCCGCGCCGGTGGAGCTTCCCTGACCAGCGCTGTCGTACGGCGTGAACATTCCCTTCACAGTCTGCGCCGACCGTCGGGATCGTCCGAGACGGGGGTGGCGCCCCCTGCGCTCCGGCCGTTGCCGTACCCTGCGCCCCGTCAGCGGGGCAGTTTCGCGGCGAGCACGTCGACCGGCGTGATCACGGGCGGCACGGCGAACAGTTCGTCGCCGAGCGCCTCGATGCGCTGCCGCACCTTGCCCCGCAGGTGCGTCTCGCGGTCCTCCTCGGTCTCGAAGGCGTCGAAGATGCGGAAGGAGGACGGACCCAGGCGGAAGGCGAACCAGGCCAACGTGCCCGGTTCCGCGTCGACCAGTGCCTTGGCGTCGACGAGGAAGCGGGCGACGTCGTCCTCGCCTCCCGGCCGGGCCTCGAACTCCACGAAGAATCCGTACGCGGGCATGGCGGTGCTCCAGGTCGCAGACGGGACGGCCCCTCGGGGCCGCTGGTGGGGGCGACGCTACCCGGCCGTCCCGGCGTGTTCCGCGAAGCCCGCACGGCATTTCGCGGCAGGTTCCGGGTGCCCGCGGTCTCCCCCGAGGCCGGGAGCGTGGTTACGCTCGCGTCGTGAAGAGCGAGCGTCACGACGCGTCCGGCCCCGGTCGGCGCCGGCCCGGTCAGGCCGCTGCGCTCACCGCGTGGCTGATGGTTGCCGGGCTGCTGGTGCTGGGCGCCGTCACCCTGCTGCTCTGGCCGTTCGGCCTGCTGCCCGACGTGAGCATGCTGTCCGTCGGCTCCGCCCTGTTCGCCGGTGGTGCCGTGGCCGACTCCTTCCGGGAGCGCCCTCGCCGCTGGGTCGTGGCCGTCGTGGCCGGTGTCCTGCTGGTGGGGGCGGCGGCGGTGCTCGGCCTCACGGTGGCCTGGCTGGTGTCCCCGCCCGCCGCCGACCTCGGCGTGCAGGCCGGGATCCTGCTGGGACTGCCCCCGGGCGTCGGGCTGTTCACCTGGGTGACCGACCGGATGAACCCTCCCGCCCCTGCCGCCTCCGCTGCCGGCGGCTGACGCCCTGCGGAACCCGCTGCCGGGGCGGCACGTCCCATCGGCGGGGCCCGAGGGGGCCCGCTGCCCGGGGAGGCGTCATGAGACCGTTCGTGCTGGTGGGAGTCCTCTGTCTGCTCGTGGGAGCCGCCGGATGCGGAGAGCTGACGGCGTCCGCGACGGACGACGGTGCCGCGGCCACCGCGCGCATGCGTAAGGTCGCCGAGGCATGGGAGGGCTCGGCTGCCGCGCGATCGTGGCGCGAGGGCTTCTACCCGCTGGAGGACGTGGTCCGCCTCCCGGACAGGGCGTTCCGCACCGACGCCGACAAGCTGGCCTACCTCACCCGGAACTTCGAGCACCGCGGAGCGCTTCCCCGCACCGAGCGGGAGGGCCGCATCCGCTGGGCGGACGGGACGTCGAGCCCCGTCGCGCCGCTGACGGCGCGGGAGGCCTACGACCTGCTGGACCAAGGCCCGGAGGCCCGGAAGGACCCACTGACCGTCACGAAGGCCAGCTACGGCGAGATGACCCTGCTCACCAGCCGCGGCCAGGCCCGCGTCCCGGCCTGGCACTTCACGCTCGACGGCTACGACACCCCGCTGGTGCGCGCCGCGGTCAACCCCGCGCGGCTGCCGCGCGCGCCGATCGCCGCCCTGTCCGAGGCCACCGATGCCGGAACGCCGCTGTACGGGCTGCGGAAGGTCGCCGGGGACGGCCGGAGCGTCACCGTCCTGGCGGGGCACGGCGCATGTGACGACGGCCCGGCCGTGGACGTGCTGGAGACCCGTGACAGCGTGGTGCTCCGCGGCACCGTCGCCGGCGCGGACGACGGCCCGTGCACGAAGGAACTGGTCGTCGATCCGGTGACGGTCCGGCTGGAGCGACCGCTCGGCGGGCGGATCCTGCTCGACTCCTTCACCGGCGGGCCCGTGGCGCTCGGTGGGCGGTAGACCGCCCGCTCCGGGCCCCGGTCACCCCTTACGACGACGGCCGCCGCACCCCGGGGGCGCGGCGGCCGTCGTGCGTGGCTGCGTGCGGCGTCAGGCGGCGCTCCTGCGCCGTACGAAGACGATGATCACGGCGCCCAGCCCGAGGGCCAGCAGGGCGGAACCGCCGAGCAGCAGCGCTCCGCCGGCGCCGGTGAAGGCGAGGCCGCCGCCGGAGTCACCGCCGGAGGCCGAGGTGCTGCCGCCGTCGCCGGAGGTGCCGGCCGAGCCCGACGCGTCGTCGGAGGCGCTGGGGTGCGGGGTGGCCGACGGGCCGCCGGAGGATCCCTGCGAACCGTCGCCGTCGCCGCCGTCGTCGTCGCCGGTGCCGTTCAGGACGATCCAGGCGGTGTTGTTGGACTGCTCGGGCTCGGACGGGCTGTTCCACGTCGGCAGGGCGACCTTGCCCTTGGCGTTCTCCACGACCTTGTCGATGCGCAGCTCGAACGGGAAGCTCAGCTTCGTGTTCTCCAGCAGCGGGGTCGCCACCCAGCACAGGTAGCCCTTGACGCCCTCGTCGATGGTCGTGAGGTTGCAGCGCTCGGGGCTCTTGGTCACCTTCGCGCCCTCGGGGACGGCGACGGTGAAGCCGATCGGCTCACCTCCGTTGCGCAGCGAGCTGATCCAGGCCGGCCCGTCGTTGCGGAAGCCGATCTCCGCCTTCACGGTGTCGCCGACCTTGCCCGCGGCGGAGGCACCGGTCAGCACGAGGTCGTAGGTGTTGTGGCCGGGCAGGTCGAGCTCGGCGTAGCGCGCGTAGTCACCCGCGGGGGCGCCGGGGACCTCCTTGAGGGTCATCGGCGCGCCCGTGCCGGGCGTGTAGCCGTCCTCCGCCATCAGGGCCTTGGCCTTCTGCGCGCCGACCGCGGAGAACCCGTAGTTGACGATGTCGTAGAGGGCGAAGTCGGCCGTCTTCACCTTCAGCGGCTCGGACAGGGCGTACGCCGTGCCCGCCTTGAAGGTGCCGGGGAAGGTGCAGATCGCGTCGGTGCCCTGGTGGAGCAGCGAGCCGTCGGTGGTCTGCTTGTAGGCGCAGTTGCCGTAGCTGTCGGGGAAGCTCAGCCCGCGCGAGCCGTGGAAGTGCAGCACGGTGCCGTCGGCCGCCATGCCGCCGACGTTGCGGAAGCCGACCGGTGCCTCGTAGGTGTCGCCGGCGGCGAAGCCCTTGGGCTCGGACAGGGTGCGGCCCCGCAGTTCGGGACCGCCGACCAGCACGTCGATGGTGAGCGGCGCGAAGTCGACGCCCTCGCCCTCGCCGGTCACCTTGATGGTGCCGAAGTCCCCGGCCGCGCTGTCGGCGTCGACCGTGAGGCGGATGTCGCCGATCTCGTTGTAGGTCTCGCCGGCGTTGATCTCGTCGCCTTCGCAGACGGCGGTCAGGCCCTTCGCGCCGCACGGCAGCCTCACGGCGGCGACGCCGTCGAGGCCACTGGCGTCGATCTTGATCGTGTACGGGCCCTGGTGGATGACCGGGATCACCCCGTCGTCGCCGGGCTCGTCGCTGCCGGGCGCGGCGAGCCGCAGGGTGACCTGGGGCTCGTCCGAGTCCTCGCCGTCGCTCTGGAGCGACAGGTCCACGTGGCTCTTGCCGGTGATCGTGACCGGCAGCGGGGCTCCGTCCTCGGCGAAGGCGGAGGAGGCGGGCCCGAAACCGGCGGCCAGAGCGGCCGCCGCCACGAGTCCGATCGCTGCCCGGTGGACGGATCTGCGGACGGGACGTCTCATCAACGGTTCCTTGTCGGATGTCATGGATGTCACGGATGTCGGAGTCTGTGCGTGCGCCGCCCTGGGCGCACACTTTTCAGACCGTCCCGGCATCCGCAGCGTTGTGCACAGGAAGATCACAGGGCGGTCACAGGTGGGGCTGCCGTGCCGCAAGGGATCCGTGTGTGTCGTCACCAAAGCGAAATAAGCCGGTCAAATGCATGTTTTGTGGTTTCCGGGCGGCGGAATAGTTGCCTCGGCATACGGGGTTGCAGCCCATGTACGCCACACGCACGACCATCACCACGGTCCCAACCTCTGCCCGGAGGCCTCACCCCATGACGCTCACGACGACCGACCTGCCCGCCCGGAGAGCCAGTGGGGCGGTCGTCCCGGTCCTCGCCTTCGCGGGCATCGTTGTCGCGGTCATGCAGACCCTGCTGGTCCCGGTCATCAAGGACCTGCCGCAGTTGCTGGACACCGCCCCGAGCAACGCGACCTGGGTGCTGACCTCCACCCTGCTCTCGGGCGCCGTGGCCACCCCGATCATGGGCCGCCTCGGCGACCTCTACGGCAAGCGCCGCATGCTGATCGGCAGCCTCTCGGTCATGGTCGCGGGCGCCGTGATCAGCGCCGTCACCAGCCAGCTGCTCACCATGATCGTGGGCCGCGCGCTGCAGGGCTTCGCCATGGGCGCCATCCCGCTCGGCATCGGGCTGATGCGGGACATGCTGCCGAGTGAGCGGCTCGGCTCGGCCATGGCCCTGATGAGCTCCTCCATCGGCGTCGGCGGCGGCCTCGCGCTGCCCGGCGCGGCGCTGATCGCCCAGCACGCGAACTGGCACGCGCTCTTCTACGCCGCCGCCGGCCTCGGCGTGCTCGCCATCGTCCTCGCGCTGGCCGTCGTGCCGGAGTCCCCGGTGCGCGCGAAGGGCTCCTTCGACCTGCTCGGCGCGCTCGGCCTGTCCACCGGTCTGGTCCTGTTCCTGCTGCCGATCACCAAGGGCAGCGACTGGGGCTGGTCGTCCGGCACCACCCTCGGGCTGTTCGGCGCCGCGGCCGTCGTCCTGCTGCTGTGGGGCGTGATGGAACTGCGGGTGAAGGCCCCGCTGGTCGACCTGCGCACCACCGCCCGTCGCGAGGTGCTGCTCACGAACCTCGCCTCGATCATGGTCGGGGTCAGCTTCTACGTCGTCTCGCTGGTCCTGCCCCAGCTGCTGCAGCTGCCCGCCGCCACCGGCTACGGCCTGGGCCAGTCCATGCTCGTCGCCGGTCTGGCCGTGGCCCCGCTCGGCCTGACCATGATGTTCACCGCCCCCGTCTACGCCCGCCTGTCCGCCCGCTTCGGCCCGAAGACCACGCTGATCATCGGCCTGCTGGTGATCGGAGCCGGCTATGGCGGCGGGCTCGGCCTGATGGACGCCGTCTGGCAGACGGTCCTCACCTCGGTGATCCTCGGCGCCGGCATCGGCCTGGCCTACTCCTCGCTGCCCGCCCTCATCATCGGCGCGGTGCCGGCGTCCGAGACGGGCGCGGCCAACGGTCTCAACACCCTGATGCGGTCCGTCGGCACCTCGGTGTCCAGCGCGGTGATCGGCATGGTGCTGGCCAACAGCGCGCAGCACGTGAACGGCGTCGCCCTCCCGACCATGCACGGCTTCCGCCTCTCGTTCCTGATCGCCACGGGCGCCGTCCTCGTCGGGCTGCTGCTCGCCCTCGGACTGCCCGGCCGGCACAGCGGCCCGCAACTGCGCGCGAGCAGCGAGGAGGAGGCCGGCCAGGTGTCCGCGGAGCAGGTCCTGCGCGGCTTCCGCGGCCGGGTCGTCGGCATCGGCGGCGCACCCGTCGCCCGTGCCAAGGTGACCCTGATCGACCGCCGAGGCCGGCAGGCCGGCGCGACGCTCTCCGCGGAGGACGGCAGCTACGCGCTCGCCGTCCCGGCCGGGGGACCGTACGTGCTGGCCGCCCGGGCGGCCGGGCACGGGCCCCTCGCCTCCGCCGCCACGCACATGGGCGACGAGCGCCTGGTCGACCTCGACCTGGCGCTGCCCGGCGAGACCGTCACGGCCTGACCACCCGTCCCCGGCCCGCCACGGGGCGGGCCGGGGGGCACGGCGCCGCCGGGATCGCCGGGACGGCCGGGATCAGCCCTTTCCCGTGAGCCGCGACCCGGCGGGCGTACGCCGGTACAGCACCGTCCGGCCCGACCGGGAGCGGCTCACGAGACCGGCCCGGTGCAGCACGCCCAGGTGGTACGAGACCGTGGCGGCGCTGAGGAAGTGACGCGCCGCGAGCTGCGTGGTGGACGCCGGCCGCGCCAGCGCCCCGAGCAGCCCCGCGCGGGTGGGACCGAGCAGCCCGGCCAGCTCGGCCGACGGGGGCACGGGCGCGGCGGGCCGGTCCCGTACGGGATAGGCCACCATCGGCGGCCGCCGTCCGCTGGGCACCGGGTCCACGACCACCGCCGGTCCCGTCGCCACCAGCGACGGCAGCACGATCACCAGGGGAACGGGGATCCCCACCGTGAAGCGGCTGTCGACGCGCAGCGTGCCGCCGGCCCACCGGATCCCGGGGTGCAGCGAGTTGAACAACCCTGCCGCGCCCTGCCGGGCCAGCACCCCCGCGCACCGGTCGACCTCGGCGTCGAGCGCCGCCTTCGCGTCGGGCCAGTGCGGGGCGAAGGCGAGCTCCCAGTACCGCCGCAGCTCCTCCGCGACCTGCCGGGCGACGTGTCCGCCGCCCCGCGCCATCGCGCGCCGCACCCCGGGCGGCAGCTCCGCTCCGGCCAGCCCGTTGCAGGGGCGGCCGTCGCGCAACGCCTGCAACTCGTCGAGGACACGGCCGGGCGGGGTGGCACGGACCAGGTCCAGTTCCTCCTCGACGGTGGGCGAGGGGCCGGACGGATGCGGGCTGAGGAAGTCCGGCAGGTAACCGCCGCCGTCGAGGGCCAGTTCCGACAGCAGCGGCAGCCGCGCGCGGCGCAGCACACGACGGGCGCGGGTCACCCATGGATCGGCCTGCGGATCCGGGCGCAGCCCCCAGGGCAGCAACGTCGCGGCGACTTCGTGCAGCGGCGAGACCACGAAGCGGGACCGGGCCAGGCCGGCGGCGTCCACGGTGAGTTCGATCATCCTTCTGGCTGCCGCTCCTTGGCCCGGGTGCTTTCGAACGTGGTCGAATCGTGGCACGGACTCTCGCCGTGGCGAGCCCTGTTGGCGCAGTCTGATGGCCGACGGACGGCAGGGGCACGAAGGACACCGGAAGACGGGGGTGCGTGCGATGCGGGCGATGCGCAAGGCCGGAAAGGCACGGGGGACGCGGAGGTCCGGAGCACGGGCGGCGGTGGCGCTGGCCGCCGCCGGTCTGCTGATGGTGTCGGGCACCTGCACGTCGTCGGCCCAGGACCGGGGCGCCGCGGGGAGCGGGGGGAGCGGGGGGCTCTCCGGCACCGCGGCCTGCCCCGGTCTGGAGGGCTTCAGCTGTGCCACGCTGACGGTTCCGCTCGACCACAGCGGCGCGGTGCGGGGCCGGCTGGGCCTGAAGGTCGCCATGGGGGACAACGCGAACGCTCCCAAGGGCGTCCTGCTCTTCCTCACAGGTGGTCCCGGGCAGCCGGGCGTGCCCTTCGTGGAACGGATCTCCAAGGCCATGGAGCCGGTGCTCAAGGACTACCGCCTGGTCATGATCGACCAGCGCGGCACCGGCGGCAACGCCCTGCAGTGCCCCGAACTGCAGGCGCAGATGGGGTCGTCCGACCTCACACCGCCCACCGCGGGCGCGGTGCGGGACTGCGCCGCGGCGATCGGCACTGACCGCCGCTTCTACTCCACCGGCGACACGGTCGCCGACCTGGAACTGCTCCGCCGAGCGCTGGGCGCACCGAGGATGACCCTCGACGGGGTCTCGTACGGCACGTACACCGCCGAGCGGTACGCCCTCGCCCACCCCGGGCGAGTGGCCCGGCTGGTGCTGGACTCGGTGGTGCCGCAGACCGGTTACGACCCGATGGACCTCGCCGCGATGCGGGCCGCGCCACGCGTGCTGACGGAGGCGTGCGAGAGCATCGGCTGCACCACGGACCCCGCGGCGGACCTCGCCGAGGTCGTGGACACCTACGACAACGGCGTCGACGTGCTGGACGCCCTGACCACCTGGGAGTTCGTCGACCCGGACTACGCGGAGATGATCGACGCCCTCCACCAGGCCGCAGAGGGGGCCCCGGGACTGCTGAACGGCCTCATCCAGGGCGTACGGCAGGGCAGCGCGGCGAGCGCGGAGGAACTGAGCCAGGGTCTCCACGCCTCGACGCTGTGCCTCGACGGCCGCTACCCCTGGGGCCGTTCGGACGCCCCGCTCGCCGGCCGCCGGGACGCGCTGGAGAAGGCGGGCGCCGAACTCACCCCGGCCGACCACGGTCCCTTCGACGCCGCCACGGCGACCGGCCTCGGCTCCATGCTCAGCTGCCTCGACTGGCCCCGCACCCCGGCCCCGCCCCTGCCCGCCGCCCACCGCCGGCTCCCCGGCGTCCCGGTGCTGCTGCTCGGCGGCGACCGCGACCTGTCGACACCGCTGGAATGGCTCTACGACCAGAAGAAGCTGACCCCGCGGGCCAAGGTCGTCGTGGTCCACGGCGCCGCCCACTCCGTCCAGAGCCGGGCGGTGAGCGACGAGGGCCGCCGGGCGGTGCACGACTTCCTTCTCGGGCGCTGACGACCGCGCGGACGGACCGCGCGGGGGGGGGGCGGCCGGCGGGCCCGGGGGGGGGCCCCCCCCCCCCGGGACCCCGGCCCCCGGGGGGATTAAAAAAAAAACAGCCCCCCCCGGGCGGTAAAAAAAAAAA
>NZ_JBHYMQ010000040.1:0-2872 GCF_042742985.1 Streptomyces sp. NPDC058864
CGTCGGTTGACCCGTCCGAGTGAGATCGAGTCTACAGCGGCCCCACCCGCCCGACCCGGCCCCACACCCCCTCACCTGCACCTTCACCCCGGCACACCAGGAACCGTTCCGCCACGGGGGCGAGTCCATCAAAACCGGAGCGCCCCGCACACAGACTTCCGCGGTTTTGCCCCCGCCCTTCCGGAGCGCGTGCGTGCGCGTGCGCGGGAGCGCGGGTGACGGCTCGGGCCGGCGCGCCGGTGTCCCGCGGAAGCGCCCCCCGGGCCGTCACCTTGCCTCCGGCCCGGGGGGTTCGCCCGGCGAGGCCGGGCGGCGCATACGACCGCGCCCGGTCCGCACGGGCCCTCGTGGGGCCGTCCGGACCGGGCGCGGATCGCCGACGTCAGGTCAGGCCTTCTTCGTCTCCTGGAAGATGGCGTCGATCTGGTCGATCAGGTCGAGCAGCTTCTGGCCGGTCGCCGGGTCGGTCGAGGCCTTGGCGGCGCTGCCCGCCTTCAGCGCGTCGTTGAAGAGCTGGTGCAGCTGCGGGTACTTCTCGAAGTGCGGGGCCTTGAAGTAGTCGCTCCACAGCACCGACAGGTGGTGCTTGACGAGCTCCGCGCGCTGCTCCTTGATGACGATGGCGCGGGCCCGGAAGTGCGGGTCCTCGTTGGCCTGGTACTTCTCCTGGACCGCCTTGACGGACTGCGCCTCGATGCGGGCCTGGGCCGGGTCGTAGACACCGCAGGGCAGGTCGCAGTGAGCGCTGACCTTGACCTTGGGCGCGAACAGGCGAGCGAGCATGACTGTCCTTCCTCGTGATCGTCTTTCCACCAGGGAGATTACTCCCCTGTCGAGTGGTTTTCTCGGGCGCCCCTTGGTGCTTAGGACAAAAGTCTGGTGTCACCCTGGGGCTGGTGGAGCATGGAGGAGGAGGCTGAGCATGCGTGAGCCCGAGGGTGGGCAGAGGAGGAGCGTGCCGTACCAGCTGGTCGAAGTGACGGGTCCGTCGATGGTGCCGACGCTGCAGAGCGGCGACTGGCTGCTGGTGCAGCACGTCAGGAGCGCCGCGGAGGTCCGTGAGGGTGACGTGGTGGTGCTGCGGCATCCGCTCCAGCAGGACCTGCTGATCGTCAAACGCGCCGTGGAGCGCCGCGAGGGCGGCTGGTGGGTGCTGGGCGACAACACCTTCGTGGAGAACGACAGCAGGGAGTTCGGCACCGTCCCGGACGAGCTGGTGCTCGCCCGGGGCCGGGGGCGCTTCCGGCCGCCGCGCGAGGTTCAGCGCTCGGTCGCGGGCGTGGCGGGCTGGCTGGTGTCCTGCGTCAGGCCGCTCAGGGCGGACCGTTCGTTCTCCAGGCGCTTGCGGGCGCGGTAGGCCGCGACGTTGGCGCGGGTCGCGCATCGGTCCGAGCAGTAGCGGCGGGACCGGTTGGTCGAGGTGTCGATGTAGGCGTTGCGGCACGTGGCCGCCTGGCAGATGCCGAGCCGGTCCACCCCGAGGTCGGTCAGCTGGAAGGCCAGGCCCATGCAGGCGGTCGCGGCGTACGAGGCGGTCGCCGTGGCCGCGTGCTCGGCGAGGTGCATGTGCCAGTCCGGCCGGCCGCTCTCGTCGAGGTACTCGTGGCCGGAGATCTGCGGGCTGACCGGGAACTCCAGCAGCAGGGCGTTGAGCAGGTCGACGGCGCGCACCTCGTCGTTCTCGGAGGCGGCCTCGAAGACGCCGCGCAGCCGGGTGCGGACGGTGCGCAGCCGCTGCACGTCGGCGTCGCCCGCGCGGCCCGCGGCCAAGCTGGACGGGCCGAAGAGCTCGCGCACGGCGTCCACCGAGGTCAGGTTGTCGATGCCGCGCTCGGGTTCCTCGCTGTTCACCAGGCGCACGGCGTAGTCGGAGTAATAGGCGAGTTCCACTTGTAGTCCTTACGCGTGCGCTCTAAGGTCGGTAATGACTGCTCTTGGTCTAAGGGTATTACGACTGGAGGGGAACCGTATGTCCGACACCACCGCGGCGGCGACCGACTGGCAGGCCTGGCAGGACAGCTGGGACCGGCAGCAGGAGTGGTACCTGCCGGACCGCGAGGAGCGGTTCCGGGTCATGCTCGACATGGTGGAGGCGCTGGTCGGCCCCGAGCCCCGCGTGCTGGACCTGGCCTGCGGCACCGGCAGCATCTCGGACCGGCTGCTCCGGCGCTTCCCGGGCGCCGAGTCGACCGGCGTGGACCTGGACCCGGCGCTGCTGACCATCGCCCGCGGCCACTTCGCCGGCGAGCGCAGGGTCGAGTTCGTCACCGCCGACCTGCGCGACCCGCACTGGCCGCGGGTCCTGCCGTACGACTCGTACGACGCCGTGCTCACCGCGACCGCCCTGCACTGGCTGAAGCCCGGGCCGCTGAAGGCCCTGTACGGGACGCTGGCGGGTCTGCTGCGGGACGGCGGCGTCTTCCTCAACGCCGACCACATGCCCGACGCCTCGACGCCCCGGCTGAACGCGGCCGTGCGCGAGCTGGACCGGTCCCGCCGCGAGCGGCAGCGGGCGGAGGGCGTGCCGGACTGGGAGCAGTGGTGGGCCACCGCCAAGGCCGACCCGGTGCTGGCCGGTCCCACCGAGGAGCGGTTCGTGATCTACGGCTCCCCCGCCGACGGGGACGAGCTGCCCCCGGCCTGGCACGCGGCGGCCCTGCGGGAGGCCGGCTTCGGAGAGGCGCGGGAGGTCTGGCGTTCGGTGTCGGATGCGATCGTCCTCGGGCTGAAGTGATCCGTACCCCGCTGCGGGGGAACGCGTGAGGGGCGGCGCCGTACGGCGCCCCCCCGCACCCCCGCGCGGTCCGAGGGCCCTGGAGAGGGAGGCCGTGGTTCGGGCGTGCGGCGGGTCGGTGAGCACGTCGCGCCGGTG
>NZ_JBHYMQ010000040.1:2882-74585 GCF_042742985.1 Streptomyces sp. NPDC058864
CTCCCGCCCGGGGCTTTTCGCCCCCCCCCCCCGGGGGGGGGCTCCGGGGGGGGGGGGGCCCCCGCCCGCCCCCCCCCCTCACGCACGCGCGGTCAGAGGACCTTGGAGAGGAAGGCCTTGGTGCGGTCGTGCTGCGGGTCGGTGAGCACGTCGCGCGGGTGGCCGGACTCGACGACGACGCCGTCGTCCATGAAGACCAGGGCGTCGCCCACCTCGCGGGCGAAGCCCATCTCGTGGGTGACCACGATCATCGTCATGCCGTCCTCGGCGAGGCCCCGCATGACGTCCAGGACGTCGCCGACCAGCTCCGGGTCGAGCGCCGAGGTGGGCTCGTCGAAGAGCATCAGCTTCGGCTCCATCGCCAGCGCGCGGGCGATGGCCACCCGCTGCTGCTGGCCACCGGAGAGCTGGGCGGGGTAGTGCCCTGCCTTGTCGCGCAGGCCGACCCGGTCCAGCAGGGCCAGCGCCCGCTCCCGGGCGACGGCCTTGGCCTCCTTCTTCACCCGCACCGGGGCCTCGATCACGTTCTCGATCGCGGTCATGTGGGGGAAGAGGTTGAAGCGCTGGAAGACCATGCCGATGTCGCGGCGCTTGGCGGCGACCTCGCGGTCCTTCAGCTCGTAGAGCTTGTCGCCCTTCTGCCGGTAGCCGACCAGCTCGCCGTCGACCGAGAGCCGGCCGCCGCTGATCTTCTCCAGGTGGTTGATGCACCGCAGGAAGGTGGACTTGCCCGAGCCCGACGGGCCGATCAGGCAGAACACCTCACGCGGGGCGACCTCCAGGTCGATGCCCTTGAGGATGTGGGCCAGGCCGAAGTGCTTGTGCACCGCCTCGGCCTTGACCATCGGGTGGGCGCCGGTGCCCTTGCTGAAGTCGGTCATCGTGCCACCTCCGGGCGGCGGAAGGTGCCCAGGTTGGCCTTGACCCGCTGCCACGGGGTGGGCGGCAGGTTGCGGGTCGTGCCGCGGGCGTAACGGCGCTCCAGGTAGTACTGGCCGACCGAGAACACCGAGGTGAGGACGAGGTACCAGACCGCGGCGAGGAAGAGCATCTCGACGGTGGCACCGGTGGTGTTGCCGATGTCGGTCGTGGAGCGCAGCAGTTCGGCGTACTGGGCGGCCTGCGCCGCCAGCGACGAGGTCTTCAGCATGTTGATGAACTCGTTGCCGGTCGGCGGGACGATCACCCGCATCGCCTGCGGCAGCACCACACGGCGCAGGTTCTGGCCCTGGGTCATGCCGAGCGCGTGCGACGCCTCGGTCTGGCCCTCGTCGACGGACTGGATGCCGGCCCGCACGATCTCGGACATGTAGGCGGCCTCGTTCAGACCCAGGCCGAGCAGCGCGGCCATGAAGGGGGTCATGAACTGGTTCATCTCGTCCTTGTAGAAGCCGAGATTGATGACCGGGAAGATCAGCGCCAGGTTGAACCAGATCAGCAGCTGGACGTAGACCGGCGTGCCGCGGAAGAACCAGATGTAGCCCCAGGCCACCGAGGAGGTCACGGGGTTCTTGGACAGCCGCATCACCGCGAGGACGATGCCCAGGACCAGGCCCAGCGCCATCGAGACCACGGTGATGATGACCGTGTTCCGCAGGCCCTTGAGCACCGCGGAGTCGAACAGGAAGTCCGGGATCGCCCCGTAGTTCACGTTCGCGTTGGCGAACGCGTTGACCAGGAGCCCGAGCACGACGAGCACCAGGATCGCCGAGATCCAGCGGCCGTAGTGCCGTACGGGGATCGCCTTGATGGCCTCCGGGCGGGAGGCGGCGGGCGGGGTCCCGGCCGGGGTGCCGGCCGGGACCTTGTCATTCGCTTCGGACATGGAGGGAAGCCTCTTGCTGTCGTGACTCAGGAGCCGCCGTTGATCTTGGCCTCGGTGACGGCGCCGTCGGTGACGCCCCACTTCTCCAGGACCTTGGTGTAGGAGCCGTCCTGGATGACGGCGGTCAGCGCGGCCTGCAGCGCGTCGCGCAGCTCGGTGTTGGTCTTGGAGACCGCGATGCCGTACGGGCCGGCCTCGACCTGCTCGCCGGCGAGCTCGAAGTCGTTGCCGCCGCCGGAGGTCTTCACGGCGTACGCGGCGACCGGGAAGTCGGAGACGTCGGCGACGACGCCGCCGGCCTTCAGGCGGGTCTGCGCCTCGGTGTCGGTGTCGAAGGGCTCGATCGACATCGGCTTGTCGCACTTCTGGGCCTTGAGCAGGTCCTGGGAAGTGGTGCCGCGCTGCACGGCGACCTTCTTGCCGCACAGGTCCGCGAGGGACTTGATGCCCTCCGGGTTGCCCTTCTTCACGATGACGGAGGAGCCCGCGGTGAAGTAGTCCACGAAGTCGACGCCCTCGCCGACCTTCTTGCCGGTGGAGGAGTCGACACCCTCCTGGCGGTCCTTGGTGTCGCTCATCGCCGACATCACCATGTCGTAGCGCTTGGCGCGCAGACCGGTCAGCAGGGTGTCGAAGGTGCCGTTGTTGAACTCGACCTTCACGCCCAGCTGCTTGGCCATGGCGTCGGCCAGGTCGGGGTCGATGCCGACGTTCTTGCCGTCCTTGACGAACTCCACCGGCGGGTACGCGATGTCCGAGCCGACCTTGAGCACGCCCGCCGACTGCACCGACTTCGGCAGCTTCTCGAAGAGGGGCGCCTTGGACGCGCCGCTCGACGCGGACGGGGAGCCGCCCTTGTCCGTCTGGTCGCCGCAGCCGGTGAGGACGAGGGCACCGGCGACCGCGATCGCTCCGACCGCGGCGAAGCGGCTCGTCACGGTCGAGCGACGGGTGGTACGTGCGGTCATGCTGGTTCCTCCTGCGGGAATCCTGGGAGCAGCCGATCTTCCGGGCACACGCGTTCGTGTGTCGCGTACGCGTGTGATCTCCGCATCTTGCCATCCGGACACGTCCTCATGGGGGTCCGGATGTGTCAAAATCGCATAACGGGCGATCCCCTGGCCCCCACCAGGCCGGTACACCAAGGCCGGACCCCGGTGGGGCCGTGCCGCGAAGTTGCGTGCATCACTTTCCTTGTCCCGCTATTCGGACGACTTGTTGCGTTGTGCGCGGAAGCTCCCGATGTGCGACGCCGTGGTGCGGCGAACGGACTCGTCAGCGGAAACCGTCTTCCGGTACAACAGACCCTCACCCCTCACCGGGGGCCCCTCGGCGTGCGTGCGGCGCGCCTGGCCTCCGTCGCGCCCGGGACCACTCGAGTCCGGGAGTACGGAAGCCGAGCCCACCTATCCCCTGTTGTAGGGGGTAGTACCCTCATAGACAATTCGGACAAAGGGGTCAACAGTGGCAGCGGAGATTGTCAATCCTCGCACCGACAGCACGGACAGCACCGACAGCACCGAACGCACGGAGAGCACCGACGGCGACGGCCCGGATAGCCCCGTGGACCCGGTGTTCGCCCTTCACCGCGGCGGCAAGATGGAGGTGACCGCGACCGTCCCGGTGCGCAACGCCGACGACCTGTCGCTCGCCTACACGCCGGGCGTCGCCCGGGTGTGCACCGCCATCGCCGAGCAGCCCGAGCTGGTCCACGACTACACGTGGAAGTCCAAGGTCGTGGCCGTGGTCACGGACGGCACGGCGGTGCTGGGCCTCGGGGACATCGGCCCGGAGGCGTCCCTGCCGGTGATGGAGGGCAAGGCGATCCTCTTCAAGCAGTTCGGCGGCGTGGACGCGGTCCCGATCGCGCTCGCCACCACCGACGTGGACGAGATCGTCGACACCGTCGTGCGCCTCGCCCCCTCCTTCGGCGGGGTGAACCTCGAGGACATCTCCGCCCCCCGCTGCTTCGAGATCGAGCGCAAGCTGCAGGAGCGCCTGGACATCCCGGTCTTCCACGACGACCAGCACGGCACGGCCGTCGTCACCCTGGCCGCGCTGCGCAACGCCACCCGGCTGACCGGCCGCGCGCTGGGCGAGCTGCGCGCGGTGATCTCCGGGGCCGGTGCCGCCGGTGTCGCCATCGCCAAGATCCTCGTTGAGGCCGGCATCGGGGACGTCGCCGTCACCGACCGCAAGGGCGTGGTGCACGCGGGCCGCGAGGACCTGAACGCCGCCAAGCGCGAGCTCACCACGTACACCAACCGGGCCGGGCTCACCGGGACGCTGGAGGAGGCGCTCGCGGGCGCGGACGTCTTCATCGGCGTCTCCGGCGGCACGGTGCGGGAGGAGGCCGTCGCCACCATGGCGAAGGGCTGCTTCGTCTTCGCCATGGCCAACCCCACCCCTGAGATCCACCCCGACGTGGCGCACAAGTACGCGGCCGTCGTCGCCACCGGGCGCAGCGACTTCCCGAACCAGATCAACAACGTGCTCGCCTTCCCCGGCATCTTCTCGGGCGCGCTGCAGGTGCGGGCCTCCCGCATCACCGAGGGCATGAAGATCGCCGCGGCCGAGGCGCTGGCCGCGGTCGTGGACGGCGAGCTGTCCGCCGACTGCGTGATCCCCTCGCCGTTCGACGGGCGCGTGGCCCCCGCGGTCTCCGCCGCCGTCGCCGCGGCCGCCCGCGCCGAGGGCGTCGCCCGGCGCTGAGCGCCGCCGTACGCCCGCAGACCACGCCGCCGCGCGGTTACGCCGGGGCACCACACGGCGCTAGCGTCAAGGTCATGTTCGCTGCCTACGCCGCCCGAATCGACCGCGACCAGCCGCTGAACGGCCTCGAACTCGGGGAGCGCCCCGAGCCGGAGGCACGGCCCGGCTGGAGCACCGTCACCGTCAAGGCCGCCTCCCTGAACCACCACGACCTCTGGTCGCTGCGCGGGGTGGGGCTCGGCGAGGAGAGCCTGCCGATGATCCTCGGCTGCGACGCCGCCGGGATCGACGAGCACGGCAACGAGGTCGTCGTCTACCCCGTCGTCGGTCTGAGCGGGCACGGGGTCGGCCCCGACGAGCCCCGCAGCATCCTCACCGAGAAGTACCAGGGAACCTTCGCCGAGAAGGTCTCCGTTCCCACCTGGAACCTGCTGCCCAAGCCGAAGGAGCTGTCCTTCGAGGAGGCCGCCTGCCTGCCCACGGCCTGGCTGACCGCCTACCGGATGCTCTTCACCAACGCGGGCGTGCGCCCCGGTGACTCCGTGCTCGTCCAGGGCGCCGGCGGCGGTGTCGCCACGGCCGCCATCGTGCTGGCCAAGGCCGCGGGCCTGCGGGTCTTCGCCACCAGCCGGGACGAGGCCAAGCGCAAGCGGGCCGAGGACCTCGGCGCCGACGCCGCCTTCGAACCGGGCGCCCGGCTGCCGCAGCGCGTGGACGCGGTCATCGAGACCGTGGGCGCCGCGACCTGGTCCCACTCGGTCAAGTCGCTGCGCCCCGGCGGCACGCTGGTGATCTCCGGCGCCACCTCGGGTCCCGACCCGAAGTCCGCCGAGCTGAACCGGATCTTCTTCCTGGAGCTCAAGGTCGTCGGCTCGACCATGGGCACCAAGGACGAGCTGGCGGACCTGCTGAGCTTCTGCGCCCTCACCGGGGTGCGTCCGGTCGTCGACACCGTGCTGCCGCTGGACCGGGCCCGCGAGGGGTTCGAGAGGATGGCGGGCGGCGAGCTGTTCGGGAAGGTCGTTCTGACGTTCTGACGCTCTGACGCTCTGATGGTTCGGCGGCCCGGCGGCCTCGCGCCGGTCAGGGCCGCCGAGCCCGCCGGCTGAGGGGGAAGTGGGCGAGCACGCACAGCAGGGCGGCTGCGAACAGGACGTCCGCCGTCGTCACCGAGGCGTCTTTCGACAGAACCGCCACGACGAGTGCGGCCGTCAGGCACAGTTGCCCCGCGCCCCACAGCTGCGGGCGCAGCACCTGCCAGGCCCGCCACGCGAGCACCCGGCCGGTGGCGATGGCCACGGCACCCGAGACGAAGCCCCAGAGCGCGCACAGGCCCACCACGGCCAACATGGTGATCTTCACGGGGCAGATCCTGCCGCGGCTCCCGGCGCTGCGCCAGAGGGGTTGCCCGCTGCTGGCCGGGCGTCCACGCGGACGTCGGCGGCGAACGGCGGGAACAGGCGCGGCAGCGGGTTCCCCGGACCCGCGGGACGGCGCGGGTGACGGAGCGTCCCCGGCGGTACGGGGCGACCGTGCGGCCGCCCCGTGCGCGGGGCCCTAGTCCCGGTCCTTGTGTCCGCCGCGCAGCACGACGCCGATGTGCGCCGCCGCCGTGGAGAGGTGGCGGCGCACCTCGCGCAACTGCTCGGCGTCCACGCCGTTGTCGCGGGCCGCGTCACGGACGTCGTCACGGAAGCGGTCCAGCAGGCGTTCCAGGTCCCGGGCCGGGTCCTCGGTCACGGCGGCGTCCTCCGCGCCCCACTCGGGGGCCTCTGCGGGTTCGGGCTTCACGTACGGCGGCCAGGCGGACGTACGGCCGCCGAACTGGCCCAGCTCCCGGGTGAGTTCCGCCAGCCCCTCACGGACGCCGGTCTGCCAGTCGCCGCGCCGGACGTGGTCCTGGACCTCCTCCTGGACGCGGCGCGCGATGCGCTGCATCTCGACCCGGGCGGCGTCCTGGGCGTCCCTGGCGGCCCGTTTGGCGGTGCGGGCCTCCTCGCGGGCCTGCCGGATCTCCTCCTTCGAGCGGCGCATCTGCTCCTTCCAGTCCGCCGGGGAGGACTTGGGCTGGGTGCGCGACGCCTGCTGGGCGGCCGCCCGGATCTCGCGCCGCAGGTCTCCCGCCGCGCCGCGGACGTCCTCGCGGATCTCGGCGGCGAGCGTGGAGACGGAGTCGCGGATCTCGTTCTCCAGGTCGGCGATCTCATCGCTGCGGGAGGCGAGTTCGGCCCGGCCCGCGTCGGTGATGGAGTACACCTTGCGGCCGCCCTCGGTGGAGTGGGTGACCAGGCCCTCCTTCTCCAGCTTGGCCAGCCGCGGGTAGACGGTGCCGGCGGAGGGGGCGTACAGGCCGTGGAAGCGCTCCTCCAGGAGCCGGATCACCTCGTAGCCGTGACGGGGGGCCTCGTCCAGCAGCTTGAGCAGGTAGAGGCGGAGCCGGCCGTGGGCGAAGACGGGGGCCATCTCAGACGTCCTTCCGGAACGGATCCGTGTCCGCGGGCCCGTGGTCCTCCTGCGGCGGACGGCGCAGCAGCGCGATCGCGCCGGAGACCGTGGTGGCCTTCAGCCGGGAGCCGCCGGACCCCATCCGGCCGGAGATCCGCTTGGCCCCCCACTGCCCGCTGACCCGCAGCTCGTCGAAGGCGCAGGAGACGTCGCCGCTGGTGGTGTTGGCGTCCACCTCGGCGTCCCCGGGGTCGGGGATGCGGATCGCGATCTCCCCGGAGACCGAGGTCAGACGGACGTCGGTACCGCTGCGCGGGTCCAGGTCGAGCACCATGTTGCCGCTGACCGAGTCGGCCTTGACGGTGGCGCCGCTGCCCTCGACCACGGTCAGGTCGCCCGAGACGGTGTTGACCCGCAGGTCGCCGGAGACCGCCTGGGCCTCCACGTTCCCCGCGACCGTCTCGGCGGTCACCGGGCCGGCCTGGCCGACCAGCGTGATGTCGCCGTTGACGCCCCGTACGGCGGTGCGGTCGGAGATCCCGGAGACCACGGCGCTCGCCCCGACCACCCCGACCGACACGTTGGTGCGCTGCGGGACCGCGAGCGAGACGACGGCGTGGCGCCGCCAGCCCTTGCGGTCGAGCCACTTGAGCAGGCCCTTCCAGGGCAGGTCCTCGTAGGTGACGGTGAGCGTGCCGCCCTCCTGCGACACGATCAGCGGCGGGCCGTCGAGCTCGCTCACCTCCAGCCGGGCCGGGCCCTCGTCGACGCCGACGACGTTGACGGCGCCGTTGACGATCCGGACGTGCAGGGTGTCGACGTATCCGTCGAAGACCATCTTGTGCGGCTCGGTGACCGTCCACTCCCGTGAGCCGGGTGTTCCGCTCATTTCGCCCCTCCTTGGGATCACCCGGGCACGCCGGGGCAACGCCGACAACGCAACATATCGCGTCTCTCCGATAGACACGATATATCGCGTAGATCGGAAGTCAAGGGAGCACTGTGCGCGCCCCCATGGCGGTTCGGGGCGGAACGGCGCCCCCCTGGCGGCCGGTTGTGCGGCGTACGGGTGAGGTCCTTCACGCGGGACGCGGCGCCGTGCGCGCCGTGACGGGCCGTACGGGGTGCCGGGTGATGTGCTCGTCCCTCATGCGCCCCTCGCCCCCCACGCGCCCCCGCGCCGCCGCCACCGTGGCCACCGTCCTGCTCCTGACGGGCCTCGGCGCCGCCGCCTGCGGCACCCGGGCCGAGCCCGGCGCGCCCGCCGCCGAGGTGAGCCCGGCACACGCCCGGGCGAGCGCCTGCACGGCCGGCACGACCGAGGTGCGTTTCCTGGTCGCCGCCGTCCACGCGACGGAGTGGCAGCCCGCGGTCGCCAGGGTCGAGGTCACCAACACCTCGGGCGCCACCTGCACGCTGGCCGGTGCCACGACCCTCACCGCGAAGGACGACCAGGGCAAGGCCGCGCCCGTGCGGACGGACAACGCCGCCGCCGGCACCGAGCCGGTGGACCTCGGCCCCCACGCCACGGCCGTCGCCGACGTCCGCTACACCGACCTCAACTTCGAGGGCACCCCCTCGGCGCGCGAGGTCTGCGCCGTCCAGGCCTCGCGCGTGGAGATCGCGCTCCCCGACGACGTGGCCCGGACCGTCGCGGTCACCGGGGCCGACGGCGCTCCGGCCGTCCTCAGCGTCTGCGGGGAACAGGTGAGCTTCGGCGCCTTCCGCGCCTGAGGCCGGGGGCCCGGTGGCGGAGGGCCCTGCGGCGTGGGGTCACTCGTCCTCGTCGTCGAGCCGGGCCAGCCAGGTCGCCAGCCGCTCCACCGGGATCTCGAACTCCGGGTTGAGGTCGACGAACTCCCGCAGCCGCTCGGCGAGCCACTCGAAGGTGACCTCCTCCTGGCCGCGCCGGTTCTCCAGCTCCTCGATGCCGCGGTCGGTGAAGTACAAGGGGTGCTCCGGATCAGGGTCGAAGGATGACGTACCAGGCCAGGATAGGTACTCCCGCGCTCCGGACCCGGGGGCTCCCCCTCCTCGCGGACCCGCGTACGCGGAGGGCCCCGCACTCGGTGAGTGCGGGGCCCCTCGCGTGGTACGGCTCAGCGGTGCGTCAGAGCTCGAAGACCTCGTGCACCAGCTGCTCCTGCTCCTGCTGGTGCCGCTTGGCGGAACCGACCGCCGGGGACGAGGAGGACGGACGCGACACACGACGCAGCCGGTCGGCGTTGTCGGGCGCGGCGCCGAGCACCAGGTCGAGGTGGTCGATCAGGTTGAGGGCGATGAACGGCCAGGCACCCTGGTTGGCCGGCTCGTCCTGGGCCCAGACGTACTTCTGGGCCTTGGTGAACGGGGCCAGGGCGGCCTGGATCTCCAGGCCCGGCAGCGGGTAGAGGCGCTCGATGCGGATGAAGGCGGTGTCGAAGGCGCCGCGCTTCTCGCGCTCGGCGACGAGGTCGTAGTAGACCTTGCCGGAGCAGAAGACGACCTTGCGGACGTCCTCGGGCTTGACGGTCGTGTCGCCGATGACCGGCTGGAACTGGCCGGAGGTGAACTCGTCCGTCCGCGAGGTCGCCGCCTTCAGGCGCAGCATCGACTTCGGGGTGAAGACGATGAGCGGCTTGTGGTGCGGGTTGTGGACCTGCCACCGCAGGAGGTGGAAGTAGTTCGCCGGGGTGGTCGGGACCGCGACCGTCATGTTGTTCTGCGCGCACAGCTGCAGGAAGCGCTCGATGCGGGCGGAGGAGTGGTCCGGGCCCTGGCCCTCGTAGCCGTGCGGCAGCAGCAGGGTGACGCCGGAGGTCTGGCCCCACTTCTGCTCGGCGGAGGAGATGAACTCGTCGACGACGGTCTGGGCGCCGTTGACGAAGTCGCCGAACTGGGCCTCCCAGGCGACCAGCGCGTCCGGGCGGGCCAGCGAGTAGCCGTACTCGAAGCCCATCGCCGCGTACTCGCTGAGCAGCGAGTCGTAGACGTTGTAGCGCGCCTGGTCCTCGGACAGGTACAGCAGCGGGGTGTAGTCCTCGCCGGTCTCCCGGTCGACCAGGACGGCGTGCCGCTGGCCGAAGGTGCCGCGACGGGAGTCCTGGCCGGCGAGACGGACCGGGGTGCCCTCCATCAGCAGGGAGCCGATGGCGAGGGTCTCGCCCATGGCCCAGTCGATGGTGTCGTCCTCGACCATGGCCGCGCGGCGCTGCAGCTGCGGCATCAGACGCGGGTGGACGGTGATCCGCTCCGGGATGTTGACCTGCGAGGCGGCGATCCGCTTCACGGTCTCCTGGCTGATCGCGGTGCCCACCGGCACGGGGAACTCCGGACCGGCGGCCTGGGTCTCCTCCTGCTGCGCGGCGGCCGGCGCGGTCGCCTCGCGGACCTCGGTGAAGACCTTCTCCAGCTGGCCCTGGTAGTCCTGCAGGACCTGCTCGGCCTCTTCCAGGGTGATGTCGCCGCGACCGATGAGGGACTCGGTGTAGAGCTTGCGCACCGAGCGCTTCTTGTCGATCAGGTCGTACATCAGCGGCTGGGTGAAGGACGGGTTGTCGGCCTCGTTGTGACCGCGGCGGCGGTAGCAGATGAGGTCGATGACGACGTCCTTGTTGAACGCCTGGCGGAACTCGAAGGCGAGCCGCGCGACGCGGACCACGGCCTCCGGGTCGTCGCCGTTGACGTGGAAGATCGGCGCCTCGATCATGCGCGCGACGTCGGTGCTGTACATCGACGAGCGCGAGGACTCCGGGGCGGCGGTGAAGCCGACCTGGTTGTTGATCACCACGTGCACGGTGCCGCCGGTGCGGTAGCCGCGCAGCTGCGACATGTTCAGGGTCTCCGCGACGACGCCTTGGCCGGCGAAGGCCGCGTCGCCGTGGAGCACGACCGGCATGACGGTGAAGTCCGTGCCGCCCTTGCCGATGACGTCCTGCTTGGCGCGGGCGATGCCCTCGACGATCGGGTCGACCGCCTCCAGGTGCGAGGGGTTGGCGGCCAGCGAGACGGTGATCTGCTCGCCGTCCAGACCGGTGAAGGTGCCCTGGGCGCCCAGGTGGTACTTCACGTCGCCGGAGCCGTGCATCGACTTCGGGTCGAGGTTGCCCTCGAACTCGCGGAAGATCTGCGCGTACGACTTGCCGACGATGTTGGCGAGCACGTTGAGGCGGCCGCGGTGGGCCATGCCGATGACGACCTCGTCCAGACGCGACTCGGCGGCGGCGTCGATGACGGCGTCGAGCAGCGGGATGACGGACTCGCCGCCCTCCAGCGAGAAGCGCTTCTGGCCGACGTACTTGGTCTGCAGGAAGGTCTCGAAGGCCTCGGCGGCATTGAGCCGGCGCAGGATGCGCAGCTGCTCGTCGCGCTCGGGCTTGGTGTGCTGGCGCTCGACCCGGTCCTGGATCCACTTGCGCTGCAGCGGGTCCTGGATGTGCATGAACTCGATGCCGACGGTGCGGCAGTACGAGTCGCGCAGCACGCCGAGGATGTCGCGCAGCTTCATCAGCGACTTGCCGGCGAAACCGCCGACCGCGAAGTCGCGCTCCAGGTCCCACAGGGTGAGCCCGTGCTCGGTGATGTCCAGGTCGGGGTGCTTGCGCTGCTTGTACTCCAGCGGGTCGGTGTCGGCCATGACGTGGCCGCGGACCCGGTAGGAGTGGATCAGCTCGAAGACGCGGGCGGCCTTGGTGACGTCGTCGTCGTGGCTGGCGTCGATGTCCTTGAGCCAGCGGACCGGCTCGTAGGGGATGCGCAGCGCCTTGAAGATGTCGTCGAAGAAGTTGTTCTCGCCCAGCAGGAGCTGGTTCATGATGCGCAGGAACTCGCCGGACGCGGCACCCTGGATGACCCGGTGGTCGTAGGTGCTGGTCAGCGTCATGACCTTGGAGATGCCCAGCTTGTTCAGGGTGTCCTGGGAGGTGCCCTGGAACTCGGCGGGGTAGTCCATCGAGCCGACGCCCAGGATCACCGACTGCCCGGGCATCAGGCGCGGCACCGAGTGGACGGTGCCGATGCCGCCGGGGTTGGTCAGCGAGACGGTCACGCCGGAGAAGTCGTCCATCGTCAGCTTGCCGACGCGGGCGCGGCGGACGATGTCCTCGTAGGCCTGCCAGAACTCGAAGAAGTTCAGGGTCTCGGCCTTCTTGATGGCCGCGACGACCAACTGGCGGTCGCCGTTGGGCTTGACCAGGTCGATGGCCAGGCCCAGGTTGACGTGGTCGGGCTTGACCAGCGTCGGCTTGCCGTCCTTCTCCGCGAACGACCAGTTCATCGCCGGCATGATCTTCAGCGCCTGCACCATGGCGTAGCCGATGATGTGCGTGAAGGAGACCTTGCCGCCACGGGCGCGCTTGAGGTGGTTGTTGATGACGATGCGGTTGTCGAACAGCAGCTTCACCGGGATCGCGCGCACGGACGTGGCCGTGGGCAGCTCCAGCGAGGCGTTCATGTTCTTCGCCACGGCCGCGGACGGGCCGCGCAGCGTCACGTACTCCGGACCCTGGGGCGCCTCGGTGGCCGGGGCGGCCTTGGCCGTCGGCTGCGGCTGCGCCGGAGTGGGCTTCTCGGCGACGGGCTTCGCGGGGGCAGCGGCGGCGGGCGCGACCGGGGCCGGGGCGACCGGGGCCGGGGCCACCGGAGCGGCGGCGGGCGGAGCCGGAGCGACCGGAGCGGCGGCGGGCGTCACGGGCGGCGCGACCGGTGCTGCGGCAGCGGGCGCGGCCGGAGCGGCCGGCGGCGCTGCGGGGGCCGCCTGAGGCTGGCCCGAGGCGACTGCGGAACCCGTATCCGCCCCCGGCTTGTAATCGGCGAAGAAGTCCCACCAGGCTCGGTCGACCGAGTTCGGGTCCTGGAGGTACTGCTGGTAGATCTCATCGACAAGCCACTCGTTAGGCCCGAATCCCGCGGCAGGGCCCTGGCCCTGCCCATCGGTTTCGGTCGGGACGCTCGAGCTACTGGGGTGTGGCGACACGGCGGCAACCGCCCTCTTCCGCTTCACAAGGTGATGGACAGCGGAAATAAAGGCTACGCCTACCTGAGCGTTTCCTGCAGGCGGGGAGGCCAGTCGTCGCCTAAGTCACATCGGAAAGGCGGTTTCGGGGCGGAGTTTGGCGGGAATGGGGTGCTGAATCGACTGGTCCGGTTGCCTCTGGCAACGTCTGCCCTGGCAGGAGCGTCAAGCCGATGCCGCGGCGGACCCCGGGAGGGTGACCCGGATCCGGCAGCCGCGAGGCGATTCGGCCACCGCGATCCGTCCGCCGTGGAGGTCCACGGCCCAGCGCGCGATCGCCAGCCCCAGCCCCGTCCCGCCGTCGCCCGGTCCCGCGGTGCCGCGGTTGAAGCGTTCGAAGACGCGGGTCCGCTCGGCCTCCGGTATCCCCGGGCCCTCGTCCAGGACCTCCAGGTCGAGGCTGCCGGGACCGCCGCCGCGGCGGGCGCGGATGGTGACCCGGCCGCTGGGCGGGCTGTGCTTGACGGCGTTGTCGATCAGGTTGGCGACCACCTGGTGCAGCCGCTCGGCGTCCGCGTACGCGGTCAGCTCCGGCGGCGAGACGTCCAGGTGGAGGTGGACGTCCTTGCGGGCCCGCCGGCCCGGCGCCTGGCCGTCCTGCAGGCCGAGGCCGGCGGTCTTGATCACGGCCGACAGATAGGGCCAGACCTCGAAGCGCTTGGCGTCCAGCGGCACGATGCCGTTGTCCAGGCGGGAGAGGTCCAGCAGGTGGGCGACGAGCAGGCTCAGCCGCTCCGCCTGCTGCAGCGCGGTGCGCATGGTCTCGGGGTCGGCCTCGGAGACCCCGTCGACGACGTTCTCCAGGACCGCGCGCAGCGCCGCGATCGGGGTGCGCAGCTCGTGCGAGACATTCGCCACCAGCTCCTTGCGGTGCTGGTCGACGGCCTCCAGGTCGGCGGCCATCCGGTTGAAGGTCTCGGCGAGCTCGCCGACCTCGTCGCGGCGCACCGCGGTGACCCGCCGGCTGTAGTCGCCGCGCGCCATGGCGCTGGCGACCGAGGTCATCTCGCGCAGGGGCGCGGTCAGCCCGTGCGCCACCAGTTGCGAGATCAGCAGCGAGGCGATGATCGAGAAGATCGTGATGATCCGGATCTCGGTCGCGGAGTGCATCGCCACGAAGATCAGGCCCGTGGTGATCAGCACGGAGGCGAGCACCAGGTACTGCAGTGCCGCCTTGATCGACCGGAAGGGGTCGTACGGCCTCAGCGCGGCCCAGACACGTTCCCGCAGCTTCGGCGGGCGCGGCGCGCCGTAGGGGCTCACGGCGTGGGCGTCTCGAGCGCGTAGCCGACGCCGTGCACGGTACGGATGCGCTCCGCGCCGATCTTCCGCCGCAGCGCCTTGACGTGGCTGTCGACGGTACGGGTGCCGGAGGCGTCCGCCCAGTCCCACACCTCGGCGAGCAGCTGCTCCCGGGAGAGCACCGCGCGCGGCTGCTGGGCCAGGCAGACCAGCAGGTCGAACTCGGTCGGGGTGAGGTGCACATCGGCACCGCGGACCCGGACCCGGCGCTGGGCGTTGTCGATCTCCAGGTCGCCGAGCTGCATGTTGGCGCCGCGCGGGTCGCGGGCGGCGATCGTGGCGCGCTCCACGCGGCGCAGCAGCACGTGCACCCGGGCGACCAGCTCGCGCAGCGAGAAGGGCTTGGTCATGTAGTCGTCGGCGCCGACGCCGAGCCCGACCAGCATGTCGGTCTCGTCGTCGCGGGCGGTCAGCATCAGCACCGGGACCGGCCGCGAGGCCTGCACGCGGCGGCAGACCTCCAGGCCGTCGTAGCCGGGGAGCATGACGTCCAGGACGAGGAGGTCGGGCTGCCAGGAGGCGGCGGTCTCCACGGCGGCGGGGCCGTCGCCCGCGGTGCGGACCTGGAAGCCCTCGGCCCGCAGGCGCACCGCGATGGCGTCCGCGATCGTCGCGTCGTCCTCCACCACCAGCACGCGGCGCTGTGCGCCGGGGGTGGCCGCCACCGCTGCGGCGTCGGCGGTCGTCGGCTGTGTGCTGTCCATGTGGGGTCCCCCATGGTCGTTTGCGTTGCGCAGCAGCGTACGGGGCGGGACGACGCCGCGGCTATGCGGGATTGATTGCCAGGTGCACGACATCCGGAACGCCCCGATTCACCGGGATCTCGATGGTCCGGACCTGCGTGAACTGCGCCGACCTCAGTGCGTCGTCGAACGCGGCGGACGGCTGCGCCGACCATACCGCCAGTACGCCACCGGGTTCGAGCCGCGCCCTGCAGGCCGCGAGGCCCGCCGGACCGTACAGCCCGGCGTTGCCCTCGGTGACCGTCCAGTCGGGGCCGTTGTCGATGTCCAGGCACAGCGCGTCGTACCTCACGTCCGCGTCCCGGACGTACGCCACCAGATCGCCCTCGACCACGCGGACCCGCGGGTCCTGCAGCGCGTTCCCGGAGAAGGCCCCCAGCGGGCCGGCGCGGTGCCAGTCGACCACGGCCCGCTCCCGCTCGGCCACGGCGATCCGCGTCCAGCGCGGCTCGCCCGCCGCCCGCGCCAGAGAGAATCCCACCCCGAGCCCGCCGATCAGCACCGACAGGTCCGCCCGGTCCGCAGGGAGGGCGGCCAGCGCCGCGTCGACCAGCAGCCGTTCCGAGCGGCCGTCGGAGGTGTCCATCAGGAAGGTGCCGTTGGCGATGATCTCGTAGCGCCCGCCGCTGCGCCGCAGCGCGATCTCCCCGTACGGCCCGTCACGACGGTCGAGCGTGACGGGCCGTTCCTCATCGTTCGCGTACATGGACCCAGCGTAATGAGGTGATCCTCCGGGCCGGACGGGGTTTTTACCCGCGGCCGTCCGGGGCCGGTCCCCGGAAGGCCACCAGGGCGGCGCCGCCCGCGAAGAGGACGGCGGCGGTCGCCCAGGCCGCGGGCTGCGCGCCCGGCTGCATCGACCAGGCCCACACCGCGGCCGCCCCGCCCGGCGTACGGGGAGCCGCGAGATAGACGCCGCCGCCGTAGAACACCGGCGGCAGCCAGCTCAGCCGGGCACCCAGGACGGCGGCGCCCGCGGCCGCGAGCCCGGTGAAGCCGAGGACCCCCCGGACCATCGTCGGAGCGCCGAAGTGGTCCGGGTCCCCGGGGAGCGCGGCGCCCAGCCAGAGCACCGCGGGACCGGTGAGGGCGAGCAGGTGCACGGCCCGCCACCGCCACCACGGCAGCGGCGCGCCGCGGTCGACCTCCCGGGAGTGGGTGTGGAGCGAGACGCCGATGACGGCCGCCGCGAGGACCGGGGCGAGGACGACCACCGGGACGCGGGAGCCGGTGTCGAAGAACGGCCGGCCGACCAGCCAGTCCGCGCTCCACCGGGAGGCGGCGAAGAGGACGGCCAGCGCGGCGGCGGCGCCGGTCAGGCCGCGCGAACGGACATAGAGCGACAGAAGGGAAGGGGTCATCGTCAGGGCTCCTCGACGGGTCCGTTGGGGGCTCACGGCGCCGGGACCGCGCCGGTGTCGCAGGCCCGGACGCCGGCCAGGTAGCGGCCCAGCCATGCGCGGCGGTCGTCGGGCGTCATGGCGCGCAACCGCTCCGCCGCCGCCCGCGCGAGACGGTTCCCCGCCCGGTCGGCGGGGAAGAGGGGACGCCCGAGGCGCAGCCACTCCTGGGCGGCGTACTCGTTGGCGTAGGCGCGCGTATCGGTCCGTTCCCTCTCGCACGGCACCGTGGAAGTGACCGCGTACACGAAGTCCCGGTAGAGCATGCCGTCGTCGCCGAGGCGGCCTCGGAAGACGCCGGCGTACAGCTCGAACCGGACCTCTCCGGCCGGTATGGCGCCGCCGGTGCCGCCCTCGCGGTACCGGACGGGCGCCCCCGGGACGCCGTCCAGCCTGGCGTCGATGCGGTCCACCACCGCCCGCACGGCGGGCAGCGCCGAGCCGTGCACCGCGCGGACGCACACCGCGGGGGTGCCCTCGTCGCACACGAGCGCGGAGGCGGCGGGGTCGGGGCGCCACACGCCGTCGCCGCTCCGGTACAGGACCGACGCGGCGGCGACGGCGACGACCAGAGGCAGGACGGCGAGCACCCGCCGCCGGGCGTGACCGGCCAGCAGCGCGGCGGCGGCCGGCCCCGCGTACCACACCGCCGCGACGGGGGCGGCCCACCAGACCGCGACGTCACCGCCGGGTCCGGCGTACGCGGGGCTGAGCAGCGCGGCGCCCGACTCGGCGTAGGCGCCGATGGCGAGCAGCAGATACCCGGCGATCGCGAGCAGCGGCGCCGTGAACCGCCAGGGCAGTGCCCGCCCCGCCGCGAAGCCGAGCGCGCCCATGGCCCCGAGCGCCACGGCGTCCGCGGCGGCCAGGTCCCAGGCGGGGTGCCCGTAGGACGCGTACGGCAGCAGCACCCCCAGGCATACGGCGGTCGCCGCCAGGTGGCCCAGCACCGGCCAGACCATCGACGGCAGGGCCGCCGTCAGCGCCCTGCTCAGCGGCGACCGCGCGGCCGAGGCGAGCAGGTCGCCGGTGCCGCGCCGCCGCTCGCGACCGCCCTGCCAGCAGCCCGCGGCGAGGGCGAGCGGACCGCCGAGGAGCAGGCCCGCCCCGCGGAGCGCCGCCTGGGTCGTCGTCCAGGTGTCGAACAGCGAGTACCGCCTGGCCAGCACGGCGACGATCACGGTCACGGCCAGTACGGCGCCCGTCCACGGCCCGGGACCGCGCAGCAGCTCGGTACGGCGGGCCCGGGGGACACGCTGCGCGCGGGGCGCGGCGGGAGGCGTCCGCGGAGGGGTGGTCAGGGTGTCCGTGGCGCTCATACGGCGGCCTCCCGGACGGTGGAGGTCGCGGAGCGGTGGCGGCGCAGCGCCGAGGTGTAGCCGCGTTCGATCGGGCTGTCCCCGGCCGCGTCGTCGTCCCCGGCCGAGGCCAGTTCGGCCGGGGTGCCGCGGAAGGCGATCCGGCCGCCGTCGAGCAGCGTCACGTCGGTGCAGGCGGTGGCCACGTCCTCGACGAGGTGGGTGGAGACCAGGACGGTCGCCGTGGCGCCCACTTCCCTGAGCAGGGCGCGGAACGCCACCCGCTGCTCCGGGTCGAGGCCGGCGGTCGGCTCGTCGAGCAGCAGCAGGTACGGGTCGTTGACGATGGCCTGGGCGATGCCGACCCGGCGCACCATGCCGCCGGACAGGGTACGGAGCCTCGCGTCGGCGCGGTCGCCGAGGCCGACCCGTTCCAGTGCGCGGTCGACGGCCGCCGGTACCGCGGCCGCGGGCATCTCCTTCAGCCAGGCCACGTACGCCACGAACTCGCGCACGGTGAAGCCCGGGTAGTAGCCGAACTCCTGCGGCAGGTAGCCGAGGCGCCGCCGGATCGCGGTGCGGCCGGGCCCGGTCGCCGGATCGTGGCCCAGCAGTTCCAGGCGGCCCGCCTGGTGTCCGGCCACGGTGGCCAGCACCCGGATCAGCGAGGTCTTCCCGGCGCCGTTGGGGCCGAGCAGCCCGTGGACCCCGCGCCCGACGCGCAGGTCGAGGGCGTCCAGCGCGGTGGTCCTGCGGTGTCTCACGGTCAGACCGTCGACGGAGACCGTCGTTTCGGTGCTCATGTGCGCTCCAGGTGGTCGAAGGCGGTACGGCGAAGGGTCAGGAGAAGGGCGCAGGCGGCGCCGGCCGCGGCCCAGGCGGGCTGCGCGGAGGAGGAGAGCAGCAGGGGTGCGGACGCGGGCGGGAGTCCGCAGAGGACGACCGCGCCCAGCCAGCCGCCGGTCACCACGGCGGCGGCCCGGTGGCAGCCGGTCCAGCTGCCCAGCGCGAGCGTGGCCCCGGTGAGCACGAGGCCCGGCAGCAGCCACGCCACCGCCGCACCCGTGCCCGCCAGGACGCCTCCGGCGGCGGTCAGCAGCGGTACGCACACCGCCAGCACGGCTCCGGTGCGCGTCAGCAGCAGCCGCAGCCCGCCGGAGGGCGTCGACGCGGCCAGTTCGTGGGCGGGGTCGCCGTACCTCCCGTACGCGAGGGCCACACCCACCGGCGGCAGCGCGGGGGAGAGCACCAGCAGCCAGGGGCGCCCCTGCGGCGCCCCGCCGAAACGCGTCAGGGCCACGGCCACCGCCAGTGTCAGCAGCACCGACCCCACCCAGGCTGGACGCAGCGTGCGCGCGGAGCGGATCGCGGCGAGCCAGGGCCGGGCAGCGGCCGTCCGAGGCCGGGCCTCCGCCGTCAGGACCTCGGCCGTCCGGGCTTCGGCCGTCCGCGGCGCGGTGCGCGCGGCCGCGGTGAGCAGGGCGTCCCGGACCTCGGAGAGGACCGCTCCGCCCGCGCCGGCGCGGACCAGCGCGGAGATCCGGGCGGAGCAGGCCGCGCACGACTCCAGGTGCTTGTCCACCGACCAGGCGGCGGTGTCGGCGAGGGTGCCGTCGGCGTAGGCGGCGGCCGTGTCCTCGGGTACGTGCCAGGCGCCGCGGTTCCGGCGCGGAGCCGAGCGAGGGGTCGACGGCGAACGCCGGGGGCGCCCCCGGGCAGGGGTCAGCATGCGGTTCCTCCCGCGGGGTCGAGGGCGGCGAGGGCGGCGCGCAGTTCGCGGCGCGCCCGCGAGGCCCGGGTCTTGACGGTGCCTTCGGGTATCCCGAGCAGGTGCGCGGCCTCCCGCGTGGTGAGGCCGTCGATCACGGTCGCCCGCAGGACGGCCCGCAGTTCCGGGGAGATCCGGTCGAGCGCGGCGCCCACGTCGCCGTACTCCAGCCCGGCGAGGACGTGCTCCTCGGCGGAGGGCGCGGTGCCGGGCTCCTCCGCGGCCAGCAGTTCGCGGGTGTCGGCCCGCACCGCGGCGCGGCGGGCGTCCGCCAGCCGACGGGCGGCGATCACCCACAGCCAGCCGCCCGCGGTCCCGCCGCGGTGGGTGCCCGCCGAGCGCCAGGCCGCCATGAAGGTGTCCTGCAGCACCTCCCGGACGGTCTCCGGGTCCGGGCAGCGCCGCGTGAGCCGGGCGTGCAGCCATCCGGAATGGCGGTCGTACAGATCTGCGAGGGCCTGCGTGTCGCCCCGGGCGATCGCGCGCATCAGCGCGTCGTCCCCGGGCGGCTCGTGGCTCATGGGCCGGAAGAGTCTCACGCCCCTCTATCGCCACCGCTGCCCCGCGCGGTTCTCGGCAGGGGGCGGCCAGGACGCCCGACGGCGCCCGCGCGGGGCCCGGGAAAGGTGCTCCGCGGCCGATCGCTCAGAGCGAACACGGCCCAGGGAACACCGGGGGCATCAGATGCATTGAGTCTGCATAGCTCAACTTGATTGCTTAGGGAGAGATAATGGCTCAGTCGTCTTCGTCGGCGTTCGCGCCGCTCACCCTGCCCGTCCTGCCCCTCGACGACTCGGTGGTCCTGCCCGGCATGGTCGTGCCGGTGGACCTGACCGACGCCGAGGCGCGCGCCGCGGTCGAGGCGGCACAGGCCGCCCAGCGGTCCGGACAGCCCGGACTCGGCAACAAGCCGCGGGTGCTGCTCGTTCCCCGGGTGGACGGGGACTACGCGGGCGTGGGCACGCTGGGCACCGTGGAGCAGGTGGGACGTCTGTCGGACGGCGATCCCGGTGCCGTCATCCGCGGTGTGAGCCGCGTGCGCATCGGCGCCGGCACGACCGGTCCCGGCCGTGCCCTGTGGGTGGAGGGCACCGAGCTCTCCGAGCCCGCGCCCGCCGAGGCTCCCGGCACCGTCGCGGAGCTCATGAAGGAGTACAAGGCCCTGGCCACCAGCTGGCTGCGCAAGCGCGGCGCCTGGCAGGTCGTGGACCGCGTCCAGCAGATCGAGGACGTCTCGCAGCTGGCGGACAACGCCGGCTACTCCGGCTTCCTCACCACCAGCCAGCGCATCGAGCTGCTGGAGACCCTGGACCCGGTCGCCCGGCTGAAGCTGGCCACGCAGTGGCTGCGTGACCACCTGGCCGAGCAGGACGTCGCGGAGACCATCCGCAAGGACGTCCAGGAGGGCATGGAGAAGCAGCAGCGCGAGTTCCTGCTGCGGCAGCAGCTGCAGGCCGTCCGCAAGGAGCTGGCCGAGCTGAACGGCGACCCGGAGGACGAGGCGGACGACTACCGTTCCCGCGTCGAGGCCGCCGACCTGCCCGAGAAGGTGCGCGAGGCCGCCCTGAAGGAGGTCGAGAAGCTGGAGCGGTCCAGCGACGCGTCCCCCGAGGGCAGCTGGATCCGCACCTGGCTCGACACCGTCCTGGAGCTGCCCTGGAACACCACGACCCAGGACGCCTACGACATCCCCGGCGCGCGGGCGGTGCTGGACGCCGACCACGCGGGTCTGGACGACGTGAAGGAACGGATCACCGAGTACCTGGCCGTGCGCAAGCGCCGCACCGACCGCGGTCTCGGCGTCGTCGGCGGGCGCCGCGGCGGCGCGGTGCTGGCCCTGGTCGGCCCGCCCGGCGTCGGCAAGACCTCGCTCGGCGAGTCCGTGGCCCGCGCGATGGGGCGGAAGTTCGTGCGCGTCGCGCTCGGCGGCGTCCGCGACGAGGCGGAGGTCCGCGGTCACCGGCGCACGTACGTCGGCGCGCTGCCCGGCCGCATCGTCCGGGCGATCAAGGAGGCCGGGTCCATGAACCCGGTGGTCCTGCTGGACGAGATCGACAAGGTGGGCTCCGACTACCGCGGCGACCCGGCCGCGGCCCTGCTGGAGGTCCTCGACCCGGCGCAGAACCACACCTTCCGGGACCACTACCTGGAGGTCGAGCTGGACCTGAGCGACGTGGTGTTCCTCGCTACCGCCAACGTCCTGGAGGCCATCCCGGAGCCGCTGCTGGACCGCATGGAGCTGGTGCGGCTGGACGGCTACACCGAGGACGAGAAGGTCGTCATCGCCCGTGACCACCTGCTGCCGCGCCAGCGGGAGCTGGCCGGGCTCGGCGAGGAGGAGGTGACGGTCGACGAGGCGGCCCTGCGCAAGCTGGCGGGGGAGTACACCCGCGAGGCGGGCGTGCGCACCCTGGAGCGGTCCCTCGCCCGCATCCTGCGGAAGGTCGCCGCGAAGCACGAGCTCGGCGAGCGCGAACTGCCGTACACCGTCACGCCGGAGGACCTGCGGGCGCTCATCGGGCGGCCGCACCACGTGCCGGAGTCCGCGCAGGACCCGCAGGAGCGGCGCACGGCGGTGCCGGGCGTGTCCACGGGCCTGGCGGTGACCGGCGCGGGCGGCGACGTCCTCTACATCGAGGCGTCGCTGGCCGACCCGGAGACCGGCGGCAGCGGGCTGCAGCTCACCGGTCAGCTGGGCGACGTGATGAAGGAGTCCGCGCAGATCGCGCTCTCCTTCCTGCGCTCGCACGGCGCCGAACTGGAGCTGCCGGTCGGCGATCTGAAGGAGCGCGGCGTCCACATCCACGTCCCCGCGGGCGCGGTCCCGAAGGACGGTCCGAGCGCGGGCGTCACCATGACCACCGCTCTGGCCTCGCTCCTGTCGGGGCGCCGGGTCCGCACCGACGTGGCGATGACCGGCGAGGTGTCGCTGACCGGGCGGGTGCTGCCGATCGGCGGCGTCAAGCAGAAGCTGCTCGCGGCGCACCGCGCCGGGATCACCACCGTGGTGATCCCCAAGCGGAACGAGGCGGACCTGGACGACGTCCCCGCCGAGGTCCTGGAGAAGCTGGAGGTTCACGCGGTCTCGGACGTCCGGCACGTGCTGAAGCTCGCCCTGGAGCCCGCCGTCACCGGCGCGGACTCCGGCCTGGAGGACGGCCCCGCGCCGTCGGCGGCGGAGCCCTCGGTCGCGGCCTGAGCGAGGCCCCGACCGGGTGAACGGAGAGCGGCCCCTCCCACGGCCTGAGGAGGGGCCGCTCTCCGCGCGTGCGGCCGTCGGCGGGACACCAGATGTGGAAGTGCCCCTGGTCACGTGGTTGGTCCGCGCCTGCGAAATACTGGGGGCGCTGCGCACAGGGCGGCCGGAGACGAGACGTTTTCACGACGGAAGGCGGGTGACCAGGTGGCCGGAACCGCCGGCTCCCCCAGGGAGGCGGATCCCGTGATGGAGGCGCTCGAACGCGAGCTCACCGTCCTGTTGCGGCGTGCCCGTGCCTCCTCCGGCGAGATGGCCCGCGAGGTCCATCCCGACCTGGAGCCCGCCGCGTACGGGATCCTCGCCCGGCTCGCCGAGACCGGACCCGAGCGGGCCACCGTGCTCGCCGGCTACTTCGGCGTCGGCAAGGCCACGATGAGCCGTCAACTGCGCGCCCTGGAGGACCTCGGGCTCGTCCGGCGCGAACCGGACCCCGCCGACGGACGGGCCTTCCTGGTGCAGCTGACCACGGAGGGCGCCGAGCGCTTCTCGCGGGTCCGGCAGGCGCGCCGGGCCCGCTACGTCAACCGGCTCAGCGGCTGGGACCGCGACGAACTGCGCGAACTGGCCCGGCTGCTGGGCCAGCTGAACTCCTCGCAGGAGCAGGAGGGCGCGTAACCCGCGCGGCCGTCCGCCCGGCGTGCGGCCCCGCCGCCGTCACCACTGCGCCAGCACCGCGGTCGCGTCGTCGCGCACCTTGCCGCGCGGGAAGCGGGTGCCGTCCGGGTCCGCGGACTCCGCCGCGCG
Source organism: Streptomyces sp. NPDC058864 (assembly GCF_042742985.1). Taxonomy (NCBI): domain Bacteria; kingdom Bacillati; phylum Actinomycetota; class Actinomycetes; order Kitasatosporales; family Streptomycetaceae; genus Streptomyces; species Streptomyces sp. NPDC058864. The sequence goes on from NZ_JBHYMQ010000040.1 coordinate 26,371, forward strand.
CACACGGCGCAGCAGTTCCCCGGCTCCGGCCTTGCGCAGCAGGGTGAACGTGCCCTGCCAGTCCTGCTCGTGGAAGACCTCGACCAGACGGGCGGCGCCGTCCGTCAGGGCCGCGACCGCGCGGACCCGGGAGCGCGGCCGGGTGCCGGTGACGGCGCGGTCCGCGACCGCGGGGTCGGCCGCCGCGGTGAAGAACCCGCCCTCGGTGTTGCGCAGTGCCTCCACCGCCCGTCCGTACTCCGCGGCGGCCCCGGCGCGGGCCGCCGTGCCGCGCGGCAGGGCGCGCACCGCGGCGCGCAGCGCGGGCACCGGAGCGGGCAGCCGGTCCAGCCGGTCGTCGCGTACGGCACCGACCTGACCTGCGGTGTCCTCGATGAGCAACACCGAGTCGGATAGCACCAGATGCTCCACGCTGTCCGCATTCCACCGGACCGCCACCACGGTGGCCTGCGGGGTGCGGCGGTGATAAAGGTCACAGGTGTCGCGGTGCGCGTCGGCGGTGCGCAGGACGGCTTCCGCGAGACACTGCGCCAGGCTCGGGGCCGCGGGCGAAACGGACAGTTCGATCATGGATCCGCCCAGCCGGGCGACGTACCAGGGCACGTCGTGCCGGCATCCCGTGGGGCCGTCGGGAGGGGTGACGCCGTCCAGCAGGACCAGTGAACCGCCGCCGCCTGACGCGGGCATGGCCACGGCCACGAAGTCCTCGTTGGGGCGTCCGGGGCTGCCGGGCTCGGTCGCCGTCTCGATGCGCATGCGGCCAGTCTGCAGCAGCCGCCCGGGGGAGCTGTTCGAACCCCGGGGGTGCCCGCCGGCAGTTACCGGTGAGTGAAGGGGCGCATCCTGCCAGGGCGGCGGCTCCGATGCCAGTTTCGGGACCGGCCGACGGGGGACGCGCGCGCAACGATCCCGCGGGGGAGTTGAACGTCAACTTGTCCGTGCGATTCACTCGTTCGAGTGTCGAGGCGGGGGACGCACATCTGCAGTCCGGGCCGGCCTGAGAAGGTCGGGACGATGCCGGGATGGGGCCAGACGTTGCCGTGCTCGGCGCTCGGCCGATGTGTCGTCATCTCGGGACCAGTGGACCAGGCGAGACGGGATAGCGAGCACCGGTGCGAACACGACGTAACCCGCGGACCAAGCGCGTACGGCAGAGACTGCTGGGCGCCCTGCTGATCTGCGCCGTCACGGTCCTGGCCGCCTCCGCTCCTGGCATTGCCACGGGCGTGCGCGATCTGGCCGAGGCACAGCGGCTGGTCGGCATGGCGCGGCTCGAGGCCCAGGCGGTCTCGTTGTCCCACGCCCTGGCCGACGAACGTGACGACATGGCCGTCTTCGTGGCCGGCGGCCGCTCCACCGAGGGCGGCACCGGCGTCTCCGAGACGCAGCGGGAGCGGGTCGACCGTCAGACCGAGGAAGTGCTGACGGCGGCGGCCGAGGCCGACACCGACGACGCCCCCGCCTTCGCCGACGCGACCGCCGAGGTCGTCCGGCGGCTCGGGGAACTCCCCGACGTCCGGCAGAAGGTGCTCTCCGGTCCCGGCTCCGCGGAGGCCGCCGTCGCGGCCTACGACCCGGCGATCCGGGCGCTGAACGGGGTCGGTTCCGCCGTCGCCCGCTCGCTGCCCGCCCGTGGTGCCTCCGCCGACACCACCGTGCTGCCCGAGCTCGCCCGCGCCGTCGACCAGGCCTCCGTCCAGCGCGGCCTGCTGGTGGGCGCGCTCACCGCGGGCGGCGGGGAGTCCGGCCTGGTCGGCGCCGCGCGGACCGCCGCGGTCAGCGAGCGGTCCGCGCTCGCCGACTTCCGCGGCGGGGCCTCGCAGGCCGCGGTCGAGCAGTACGACCAGACGGTCACCGGCTCCGACGTCAAGGCCGCCGACAAGCGGCTGAGGCAACTGCTGGACGGCTCCTCGCTGTCCGCCGCCGACCGCGCGCTCAAGCCGGCGACGGTCCGGGCGGCGCTCTCCGCACGGATCGACATGATGCGCGGCGTGGAGTCCTCGCTCGCGGCGGCGGCCGCCGACCGCCTCGCCGCGCTGCGCGACGACGACGTGACGGCCCTCGAACTCCACGTCGCCCTCGCCTCGGTGTGCTTCCTGCTCGTCCTCGGCGTCGGCGTCTCCACGGCACGCTCCATCACCCGCCCGGCCGCCGCGCTCAATCGCTTCGCCCGCGGGGACGTCCCCGCCGGCGAGCAGGTCAGGATCGTCGGCTCCGACGAGTTCGCGGCGACGGCCCGGGCGATCAACGCGCTCCGCGCGGAGACCGCCGGGCTGCGCGGGCGCGTCGCCACGCAGGACGCGGAGCACACCAAGCTCCAGGGCGTACGGGACGCCCTCGCCGCGGAACGCGATCTGCTGCACGGGCGGCAGGACGCGCTCACGACGCGCCTGGGCACCCTGCAGGACAACGTGCACGGTACCTACGTCAACCTGACGCTCCGCACCCTCGGTCTGGTCGAGCGCCAGCTCACGCTGATCGAGCGGCTGGAGGATCTGGTCCACGACCCGGACGAGCTCTCCCAGCTGTTCAAGCTGGACCACCTGGCCACGCGCATGCGCCGCAACAGCGAGAACCTGCTGCTGCTCGCGGGCGCCGAGCACGGCCACGCGCACCCCAAGCCCGTTCCACTGGTCGACGTGGCGCGCGCCGCCGTCTCCGAGATCGACAAGTACGAGCGCGTCCGCATCCACCAGCTGCCCGCGGGACGCATCGCCGGGTTCGCCGCCGACGACCTCAGCCACCTGATCGCCGAGCTCCTGGAGAACGCGTCCGCGTTCTCCCCGCCGGAGACCGAGGTGGAGCTGTCCGGCTGGATGCTGGAGAGCGGCGAGCTGATGCTGTCGGTGGAGGACCAGGGCATCGGCATCCCCACGGCCCGGCTGGACGAGCTCAACACCCTGCTGGCGCAGGCCGATCCGGCGGAGCTCACCTCCGTCGCCGAGGCCACCGGCATGGGCGTGTACGTCGTCGCCCGGCTCGCCGCCCGGCACGGCGTCCGCGTGCAGCTCCGCGACGCCAAGCGCGGCGGCACCACGGCCGTGGTGGTCGTCCCGACGGCGCTGACCGCGCCCGCGGAGGACCCGGACGGCCCGCAGACCCCCGTGGAGGCGGCCGTCGCGGGCGAGCCGTGGCAGCCGCGCAAGGCGCTGCGCCGGGCCCGCGAGGAGCGGGCCGGGGAGCCGGAGCACACGGCGCCGGCGCCCGTGGCGGGTGTGGCGTCCGAGAAACGCGAGGTGCCCGCGGCGGAGCCGGCCGGCGAGGCATCCGCTGCGGCGCCCGACGAGGTGGCCGTCGAAGGGACCGGCGGAGCCGCCGAGCCCGGCGGCGACGCCATCGAGCACGCCCGCGCCGACCGGTCCGCCCCGGCCGTGACGCCGGCTCCCGAAGCCGCGCCGGCTCCGGCACAGGCGGCGGCCGCGGCCGCCGCGGAGGTGCCGGAGGACGGGGTCGCCCTCACCGCCAAGGGGCTTCCGCAGCGGGTGCCGCGGTCCACGGGGCTCTCGGGCGAACCGCAGGACCGCGGACGGACCCGCCAGGGGGGCGGGGTGGACCCGGAGGAACTGCGGCGCAAGCTCGGCGGCTTCGCCCAGGGCCTGCGCGACGGCCGGGCGGACGCCCGGGCCGAGACGCAGGAGATCCGGCGCGGCCTGCCCGCGCCGAGGAAGGCCGCGGACGCGGCCGCAGCAGAGGGCAGTTCGGGGGGACACCAACAAGTCGAAGCCGAAGGCGTCGAGGAGGCACGCGGTTGATGTCGGCCGGTACGGACACCCAGAGTGAACGGGGCCTGAGCCACGAGGCACGTAACCTCCAGTGGCTGCTGAGCAATTTCGTGGAGGACGTGCCCGGGGTCCGCTCCGTGGCCGTCGTGTCCTCGGACGGACTGCTGCTGCTGACCTCGGAACCCGAGGACGAGGCCGACACGGCGGACGAAGGAGCGGCGGACGGCACCGCCGGACGGCCCAAGGGCCCGGCGGGCACCTCCGCCGACCTGGCCACGGTGGTCTCCGGCATCGCGTCGCTGACCGACGGCGCCGCGCGTCTGATGGACGGCGGCGGTGTGCGGCAGACGGGCGTGTCGATGGAGAACGGCAGCGTGTTCGTGATGACGATCGGGGACGGTTCGCTGCTCGGCGTCCACGCGGACGCCGAGTGCGACATGAGCGTGGTGGCCTACCACATGGCCCTGTTCGTGGGCCGGGCCGGCCATGTGCTCACCCCCGCGCTCCGCACGGAGCTGCGCCAGGCGATCGAGGAGAGCCGCTGATGCGCCGTCCGGTGATCCCCGCGGCCCAGGCGGCCGCCGTCCTGCCGGTACGGGGTGCCGGGCGCAGGGCCGCCCGCGTGCGGCCGTACGCGCTGACCGGGGGCCGTACGTCCTTCGGCCACGTGCTGCTGGTGGAGACCTTCGTCGCGACGATCGACGGCTCCGCCGAGCGCCGGGAGCTGACCTCGGGCAGCTGGGCCGAGCGCGTCATGCCGGAGATGCGGGCCATCGTGGAACTGTGCCGCCGGATGCGTTCGGTGGCGGAGATCTCGGCGCTGCTGCGCATGCCGCTCGGTGTGGTCCGGGTGCTGCTCAGCGACCTGGCCGATCAGGGAAGGATCCGCGTGTACGGGACCGGGCACGGGCCCGGCGCCCCGGATCGCGCGCTGCTGGAGAGGGTGCTCGGTGGACTTCGCAGGCTCTGACATGTCGTCCCTCGCGGAAGAAGACGGCCTGCAGGAGTGGCAACTGGACGTGAGCCACGCCCCCACCTCGACCAAGATCGTGGTGGCGGGCGGCTTCGGGGTGGGCAAGACCACCTTCGTCGGCGCGGTCTCGGAGATCACCCCGCTCACCACCGAGGCGGTGATGACCCGGGCCAGCGAGGACATCGACGACCTCGGTTCCACCCCGGACAAGACCACCACCACGGTGGCGATGGACTTCGGCCGCATCACCCTCGACCGGGAGCTGGTGCTCTACCTGTTCGGCACCCCCGGCCAGCAGCGGTTCTGGTTCATGTGGGACGACCTGGTGCGCGGGGCGATCGGCGCCGTCGTCCTCGCCGACACCCGCCGGCTGGCCGACGCGTTCCCGGCGCTGGACTACTTCGAGAGCAGCGGGCTGCCCTACGCCGTGGCGGTCAACCGCTTCGAGGGCACCACGGCCTACGAGGAGATCGACGTCCGCGAGGCGCTCGCCGTGCCCGACGAGGTCCCGGTGGTGATATGCGACGCCCGCGACCGCCAGTCGGTGATCCAGGTGCTGCTGGCCCTGGTCAAGCAGGCCCTCGTCGCCCAGCCGGAGTAGCAGTCTTCCGGGGGAGTCGTGGGGACGCCCGCCGGACGCACCCAAGCCGCACCGCACGAGAGAGCATGCCGCCTTGCGCAAGATACTGATCGTGGGAGCCGGCCAGTCCGGGCTCCAACTGGCCCTCGGCCTGCAGTCCCGGGGATACGAGGTCACCGTCATGTCCAACCGCACGGCGGACGAGATACGCCAGGGGCGTGTCATCTCCACCCAGTGCATGTTCGGCACGGCGCTGGCGCACGAGCGCGATCTCGGCGTCAACTTCTGGGAGGACCAGACCCCCCGGATCGAGGGCCTGGGCGTCTCCGTCGCCGCCCCCGACGGATCCCGGCCCATCGACTGGGTCGGACGGCTCGACGCGTACGCGCAGTCCGTCGACCAGCGGGTGAAGATGGCCGGCTGGCTGGAGACCTTCGTCGAGCGCGGCGGCAAGCTGGTCGTCCACGGTGTGACCGTCGGGGACCTGGACTACTTCGCCCGCGCCTACGACCTGGTGATGGTCGCGGCGGGCAAGGGCGAGCTGGTCTCCATGTTCGGCCGGAACGCGGAGCGCTCCCCGTACGACAGCCCGCAGCGGGCGCTGGCCGTCGCCTATGTGCACGGCCTCGCCCCGCGCCCGGAGCACCCCGACTTCCACGCGGTGCGGCTCAACATGGTGCCCGGCGCCGGTGAGCTCATCGTGATCCCGGCGCTCACCACCTCCGGCCCCTGCGACATCCTCTTCTGGGAGGGGCTGCCGGGCGGTCCGCTCGATGTCTTCGACGGCGTGAAGGACCCGCAGGAACACCTGCGCATCACCCTGGAGCTGATGGAGCGTCATATCCCCTGGGAGTACGACCGCGCCCGCGGGGTCGAGCTGACGGACGCCGGCGGCACCCTGGCCGGGCGTTTCGCGCCGGTGGTCCGGCACCCCGTCGCGGAACTGCCCTCCGGCGGGCTGGTGCTGGGCGTCGCGGATGTCGTCGTCGCCAACGACCCGATCACGGGGCAGGGCTCCAACAGCGCCTCCAAGTGCGCGGCCGCCTACCTGGACGCCATCGTCGAGCAGGGCGACAAGCCGTTCGACCGGGACTGGATGGAGTCCGCCTTCGCCCGCTTCTGGGCCACCGCCGAACCGGTGACCAAGTGGACCAACGCCCTGCTCGGCCCGCCGCCGGAGCACGTCCTGGGCCTGATCGGCGCCGCCGGGCAGCTGCCGGCCGTGGCGAACCGCTTCGCCAACGGCTTCGACGACCCGTCGGACTACGAGGCGTACTTCTACGACCCGGAGGCGACCAGCGCCTACCTGGCCTCCGTCGCCGGAGCCTGACCGCTCCACGGCGCCGGCGGCGCACGCCGCCGGCGCAGGAGGACGATCCCGGTGAGCGCGAAGGTGAGACGGCTCAGACCGGTCAGGGTGACGACCTCGTCCTTCCGCACCAGCAGGGCGTCCGAGCCGGCGGCGGCGATCGAGTAGCACAGCCGGTCGACGGGGAGCGCGGCGTTCACCGGTACACACGTCACGAGCGGGGCCGCGACGAGGACGGTCGCGGCCCTCGGGCCGAAGGGACGTGGCGGCACCCGGTCCCGGCCCCGGGGCGGCCGTGGCGGGCCGCTCCCCTTCCGCCGTGGCAGGGTCCGCGGGGCTGTGAAACGCTCGTCGTAGGGGACATCTGTCCGGCGTCCGCACAAAGATCCCGCACGGGTGGGCCCGGCCGTGCGCCGCGCAAGGCCCCTGGCCGGGGCTCCTGTACGGGAGAGGGAACGGCCATGACGACGACCGAGCACGACCGCGACGGCCACCTCGACCCCACCCTGTACCGCACCCCGGCGGACGCGGTCGCCGCGCCACCCGAGGGGCTCGCCTACGTCGTCGGCTTCGACCCGGCCGGCGCGCTCCCGGACGCGCTGTTCACCGTCGTCACCGACCCGGGGTCCCCGGCGTACGGCCGGGTGGCCGCCCGGGTCGATCTGCCCGACCGGGGCAACGAACTGCACCACTTCGGCTGGAACGCCTGCTCGAGCGCGCTGGCCCACGCCGGCCACAGCCATGCCGCGCGGCGCTACCTCATCGTCCCGGGACTGCGTTCCTCCCGGCTGCACGTCCTCGACACCGTCCCCGATCCGGCCCGCCCGCGCCTGGTCAAGGTGGTGGAGGCGGGGGAACTGGCCGCCCGGGCCGGGTACTCGCGGCCGCACACCCTCCACTGCGGTCCCGACGGCGTGTTCCTGTCCTGCCTGGGCGGCGCGGACGGCGCGGACGGCGCGGACGGGCCCGGCGGCGTCGCACTGCTGGACCACGAGACCTTCGACGTGCTGCGCGCCTGGGAGAGCGAGCGCGGACCGCAGCGGCTCGCCTACGACGTCTGGTGGCACCTGCGCCAGAACATCGCCGTCACCAGCGAGTGGGGCAGCCCCTCGATGATCGAGGACGGGCTCGTCCCCGAACTGCTGCTGGACCGCCGCTACGGGCACGCGGTGCACTTCTGGGACCTGGAGAGCGGCCGGCACCTGCAGCGCGTCGACCTGGGCGACCGGAACCAGATGGTGCTGGAGCTGCGCCCCTCCCACGACCCCGAGGCGACCTGGGGGTTTGTGAACACCGTCGTCGACGTCGAGGACCTGTCGGCCTCGGTGTGGCTGTGGAACCGCGAGGGCGAGGAGTTCACGGTCCGCAAGGTGATCACCCTGCCCGCCGAGCCCGCCCGGGCGGAGGACCTGCCCCCGGCACTGCGGCCGTTCGGCGCCGTGCCCCCGCTGATCACCGACATCGACCTGACGGTGGACGACCGGTGGCTCTACGTATCCGCATGGGGCACCGGCGACCTCCTCCAGTACGACGTGCGCGACCCGCTCCGGCCGAGCCTGACCGCGTCCGTGCGGCTGGGCGGCATCGCCGGCCGGGGGACCCATCCCGCGGAGCCGGACGTCCCGCTCAGCGGCGGATCGCAGATGGTCGAACTCAGCCGCGACGGACGGCGCGTGTACGTGACGAACTCCCTCTACGCCGCCTGGGACGAGCAGTTCTACCCCGAGGGCATCGACCCCTGGATGATCAAGCTCGACGCCGACACCTCGGGCGGCGGGCTCGGCGTCGACGGCGGCTTCTTCCCGCACGGCACCGACTTCGGGGGACTGCGGGTGCACCAGACGCGCCTGCAGGGCGGCGACGCCTCCTCGGACTCGTACTGCTACCGCCGCTGACCGGGTGGGTGGGCCGGCTGGGCGGTGCCGCCGGTGGGCGGGTGCGGGTACGTCTCGCGCCCTTCGGGCGCAAAGCGGCGGGCTGCGGACGGGGAGGGTGGGGGCGGCCCTTCGCGGCGGTGTGCGGGGTTGGTCCTCGGCGGGGGTTCAGGCGCCGGAGCGGGGCCGGTTGCTCGTACGGTTGCGGTCTCGTTGCCGTCCGCGGGTGCAGATGGCCGGTTGCGACGCCCACCGTTCGTGGGTGGCGCGCCCGCCGTGACCTGCGTCTGCGGGTGCTTCCTCGACATCGGGCTCTGTTCCGCCGAACATGTCGGCGAAAGTGGGCCCGATCTCCTGCAGAACGCTCGGCAGCACCCCGAATCAGCGGCAGTCGCCGGTTACGGCGGGCGCGCCCACCACCGGCAGTGGGCGTGGAAGCGGCCATCTCTACCCGCGGACGGCAACGAGACCCGCGCCACCGGAAAGGCACCCCGATCCGGCGCCTGAACCCCCACCACTAACCGGCCCGCACCCTGCGGCGAAGCCCCGGACCGCCACCCTCTCGTCCGCAGCCGCATCCTTGCGACCGAAGGGAGCGAGACGGCGGGACAGCCGAGCCACCCACCCGCCTGGCACCGTCACCCGGTGCTGTCACCCGGTGCTGTCACCCGGATACGTCGACGTCGACGACGACCTTGCCCCGGCCCTCGCCGCGCTCCACCACACCGTGCGCCTCGGCGGCCGTGGCAAGGGTGAAGCGGCGCGGGTCGACCAGCGGCCGCAGGGCACCGGCCTCGGCGAGGGCGGCGGCCTCGCGCAGGATCTCGCCGTGGTGCTCGCGCCCGCGGCCGGTGAGCATCGGCAGCAGCGTGAAGACCCCCGAGTAGCTGGCCCCGCGGAAGGACAGCGGCGCGAGGCTGTGGCTGCCCCAGCCGAGGGCGCTCACCACGTGGCCGGTGTAGGTGCGCACCGCGGCGAAGGAGGCGTCGAGCGTCTCCCCGCCGACGGTGTCGACGACGACGTCGAAGCCCTCGCCGCCGGTGTGCTCGGCGACGTAGGCGTCGACCGGGGTGGTGGTGCGGTCGATCGGGGTGGCCCCGAGAGCGGCGATGGTCTCCAGGCTCCGCGGCGAACCGGTGGCGAAGACCTGTGCGCCGCGGGCCCGGGCGAGCTGGACGGCCACGTGCCCGATACCGCCGGCGCCGCCGTGGACCAGCACCTTCTGCCCCTCGTGAACGCCGGCCCGGTCCACCAGGCCCTCCCAGGCGGTGATGAAGACCAGCGGGAGCGCCGCGGCCTGACGCATCGTCAGAGCTGCGGGCTTGCGGGCCAGCAACCGGGCGTCCACGGCCGCGTACTCGGCCAGCGACCCCTGCAGGTCGCCGACGCCGCCGGTCATGCCGAAGACCTCGTCGCCGGGCTCGAAGCCGGTGACGTCCGCCCCGGCCTCCTCGACCACGCCGGCCAGGTCGAGGCCGAGCACCGCGGGCGGCCGGGTGCGGGCGTGGGCGGCCTTCCCGGCACTGATCTTGGTGTCCAGGGGGTTCACCCCGGAGGCCGCGATCCGGACCAGCACCTGGCCGGGGCCCGGGACGGGGGTGCGGATCGCGCCCAGGACGAGGGGGCTGCCGAACTCTTCCAGCAGGACCGCGCGCATGGTGGCGCCCACCGGGGGGCGGGAGGAGGTCATCGGATGTCCTTTCGAACAGACAGGTCTGTTTGATTCAGCTCGGAGGAACGCCCTCGTCGCCATGGCGCGGACGAGGGCGGGGCCGGGATCAGGCTGCGGGCGGGCAGGCCCGGTCGACCGCGGCGCGTGCCGCGGCCTTGGCGGCGGCCGGCATCGCCGGGTCCTGCTCGAGCTTGCCCGCGGCCAGCGTGCCGTCGACGAGCAGGGTCAACTGCAGCGCGAGCTCGTCCGGGTCCGCGGCTCCGGCCGCCTCTGCCAGCGTGCGCACCCATGCCCGCACGGCCCGCTTGTGCGCCACGGTCACCTCGTGCGGCAGGCTGCCCGGCTCGCTCTCCGCGGCGGCGTTGATGAACGGGCAGCCGTGGAAGCCGTGGCGCTCGTACGAGGCCGAGACCGCGTCGAACAGGCCCACCAGCTGCTCGCGGGGATCGTCCCCGGCCGCCAGCGCGGCGGCGCGCAGCCTGCCCCGCCAGGAGTCGTCGACCCTGCGCAGGTACGCGGCGGCGAGCTCGTCCTTGGAGGGGAAGTGCACATAGAGCGTGGACTTGGCCACGCCCGACTCGGCAATGATCCGGTCGACCCCCACGCCGCGCAGACCGTGCGCGGCGAACAGCGTCTCGGCCGTGGTCAGTATGCGCTCGCGCGCCGGGAGGCGCTTCGCCGTCGTGGGCATGGTGCTCACCGTGATCCTCGCCGGGGCCCGGCGGGCCCCTCACGGCAAAACTAACAGACAGGTCTGTCCGATGCCGGCGAGACCCCGGTCACACCGGTGCCGGCGCCCGTGGGTACGGGCCGCCGGCGCGGCTTCAGGAGCGCGAGGCGGTGCCGAGCGGGGTCGGGTCGTGGGCCGACTTGGGGGCGACCGGGGAGACGTAGTGCTTCATCGACGGGTCGTCCGAGTCGGGACGGACCGCGCCCAGGACCGGGTTGGCCGCGATCGGGGAGATCTTGACGACGCCGCCCGGGCGCGGGGCCTGGATGACCATGCCGTTGCCGATGTACATCGCCACGTGGGTGGCGCCGGGGAAGTAGACCACCAGGTCGCCGGGGCGCAGCAGGTTCAGCGGGACGTGCGGCAGCTGCTTCCACTGCTCCTGGCTGGTGCGCGGAATGGTGGTGCCCGCGTGCTCCCAGGCCTGCGAGGTGAGGCCCGAGCAGTCGTACGCCTTCGGGCCCTCGGCGCCCCACACGTACGGCTTGCCGAGCTGGGCGTAGGCGAAGCTCAGCGCCCGGTTGCCGGACTTCGACGGCGTGAGCGCCACGCTGCCGAGCCTGCCGGAGCGCAGGAAGGCGGCCTGTGCCTGGTCGATGCCCTGCTCCTCCAGCTTCTGGAGGTCCTCGATCTGGGTCCCGGTCAGGCCGGCGAGGATCCGTTCGACGTCGGCGAGCTGCCGCTCGATCTCCTCCTTGGCCTCGCGCTGCTTCTTCTCCAGCTGCTCCGAGCCGTCCAGCGCGTGCTGCTGGGCCCGGTTGAGCGCGGCGATCCGCTTCTCGCCGTTCTCCAGCTGGGCGACGAGCTCGGCCTGGCTGCCCGCGGCGCGGTCGAGCATGTGCCCCTGGGTGAAGGCGTCCTGAGGATCGTCGCTGAGCAGCAGGTTGAGGTACGGGGAGACCCCGCCCGACTTGTACTGCTCCCGCGCCAGCTGCCCGGCCAGGGCGCGGGCGTCGCTGAGCTCGGTGCGCTCCTCGGCGAGCTGCCGGTCGAGGCGGTCGGCCTTGCCCTGGTTCTCCTCGAGTTCGACCTTGGCCTGGTCGTAGGTCTCGGTGGCCTGCTCGGCCTTGAGGTAGAGGTCCTGCAACTGCTCCAGCAGCACGACGAGCGTCCGGTTGTCCGGCGTGGGATCGTCGGGTGCGGCATAGGCCTGGGCGGGGATCCCCAGGGCCGCGGCGGCCAGCAGCGCCCCGCAGACGAGTGCCCTGCGCACCCACTCCTTGGGTCGGTGTGCTGCTGACATTCCGTCACCTCCGCCTGTCCGGCCTATACCTGCGGGTAGATCCTTACATGATCGGGTCGGCAGCGACAGAGGGACGGGCCGGAACGAGGGGCTCCACCGGCCGTGGAGCCACCCGTTCGTCCGGCGTCAGCCGAAATAGCCGTCGAAGTTCCGCTGGAATTCCCAGTTGCCGAACTTGTCCCAGTTCACCGACCAGGTCATCAGCCCGCGCAGCGCGGGCCAGGTGCCGTGCGTGGCGTAGCCGCCGCAGCCGGTCTTCTTGGTGAGGCAGTCCAGTGCCCTGTTCACCTCGGCCGGGGTGGTCCAGCCGTTGCCGGCGTTGCTGCCGGCCGGCAGGCCGATGGCGACCTGCGAGGGGGAGAGCGGCGGGAACACCCGGGAGGTGTTGCCCGCGACCGGGAAGCCGGTGAGCAGCATGTCGGTCATGGCGATGTGGAAGTCCGCGCCGCCCATCTGGTGGTACTGGTTGTCCAGCCCCATGATCGGCCCGGAGTTGTAGTCCTGGACGTGAAGGAGCGTCAGATCCGCGCGCAGGGCGTGGATCACCGGCAGGTACGCGCCGGCCCGCGGATCCTGGGCGCCGTTCGGGCCGGGGCCGTAGAACTGGTAGCCGAGCTGGACGAAGAAGGTCTCGGGAGCCATGGTCAGTACGAAGGCGCTGCCGTACTTGGCCTTGAGGGTCTTCAGCGCGGAGATCAGGTTGACCACGACCGGGGTGGTCGGGTTCCGGAAGTCGGTGTCACCGGCGTTGAGGGAGAGGGAGTGGCCCTCGAAGTCGATGTCGAGGCCGTCCAGCCCCCAGGTGTCGATGATCCTGCTCACGGAAGCGACGAAGGCGTCGCGGGCGGCGGTGGTGGTGAGCTGGACCTGGCCGTTCTGCCCGCCGATGGAGATCAGCACCTTCTTGCCCTGCGCCTGCTTGGCCTTGATCGCGGCCTTGAAGTCCGCGTCGGACTCCACGTTCGGGCACTCGGCGACCGGGCAGCGGTTGAAGCGGATGTCGCCGGAGGTGGTGGAGGTGGGCTCGCCGAAGGCGAGGTCGATGTAGTCCCAGCTCGCCGGGACGTCGGCCATGCGGACGTAGCCCGAGCCGTTGGCGAAGCTGGAGTGCAGGTAGCCGACCAGGGTGTGGGAGGACGGTGCCGGATCGGTCGGGGTGGGGGTCGGTGTCGGCGTCGGGTCGGTCGGCGTCGGGTCGGTGGGGGTCGGGCTGGGCGTGGGGCCGCCGGGGCCGGTCAGCGACAGGTCGTCGGCGTAGTACGTGGGCTGCGCGTACCAGCCGTGGACGTAGACCGTCGCGCTGGTCTGGTTCGGGCCGGTCGTGAAGCTCACGTTCAGCTGCTGGTAGGCGCCGCCGGTGCCCGGGGTCCAGGTGCCGGCGCCGCCGTCCACGCCTATGTAGACGTAACTCCCCTTCACCTGCGCGGAGAAGGTGTACGCCGTGTTGGGCGCGACGCCCACCGTCTGCTTGCACTGCGCGGTCCCGGTGCCGCCCGGGCTGCCGGCGAGGGCGTGACTGCCGCTCTTCGCCTGCCCGGTCACCACTTGTGTGGTGCCGGAGTCGCAGCTCCAGCCGGACAGGTTGCCCGACTCGAAGCCTCCGTTGGCCAGGAACTCACCGGCGTGCGCCGTGGGGGCGAGGGCGACCAGCCCGCCGAGGACGGCGGTGCAGGCGAGGGTCGCCGTCGCGGCGACGAGGTGTCTCATGGGGGCCGCTCCTTCGGGGGCGAGAAGAAGTGCGCATGACAACTCGCAGCAAACAGGTCTGGACCAATCCTGTCAATGGTCCGGACCATCCCCGTGGCCGGTCACCCGGATCACCCGTCCGGCGGCGCTCGCCCGCGCGACCGCCCCGGCGGTCACCCCCGCCGCTTCGACCAGGGCCAGCGCGGCTTCTCCGGCCGGTTCCCCTCCGGGTCGTAGACGAAGACCCAGCGCGTACGGCGCTGCGCGCGCGGGCCGGGACTGGGCTCGCGATGATAGACGTGCACGACGGGGGGTGCGCCGTCCTCCTGCGGCACCGGCACCTCGTACACCTTCGGGGGCTGCCCCGTGATGCCGGTCAGCACTCCCAGCACGCGGCCGTCCAGCGGCCCTCCGACGAATTCCGTGTCCTCATGCCTCACGGGCTCAGGGTAGGCCCTGCGGAGGGCGGCGCGTTCAGGAAACGGCAGGTGGGAGCAGATGTGCGACTGCCTGGGCCAGCGGGGTCACCCGGCGGGCCAGGTCCCCGGCGGGGCTGCCGGCGCTCTCCCGCTCCAGCGCGGCCAGCGCCACCTCGGCGGTCTCCTGGTCGGTGGTGGAGCTGACCAGCAGCAGCGCGATGAAGTGGTCCACCAGCCACCGCCGCAGCTCCTGGGCGGGAGGCCGCTTGCCCTCGTCCAGCCAGGTCAGCGAGACGGCCTCGACGCTGGCGATCCAGGAGCGCACCATCATCGCCAGCCGGGGCCCGGGGTGCGGGGCCCCCAGGTGCATCAGGATCTGCTCGGCCGCGCTGCGCCGGACGCCGTCCACGATGGCGTCGGTCCGGCTGGTCTCGGCCACGCTTCCGCCGCGCAGCAGCGCGGAGTACGCCGCGTCGTGCTCGTCCACGTAGGCGAGGTAGCGGTCCAGCGCGTTGGACAGGCGCTGGGTCATCTCGCCCGCCGCGGGCTCGACGAAGCAGGCCCGCAGCTCCTCCGCGGCGTTGCGCATGGCGGCCTCGTACAGCTGCTGCTTCCCGCCGGGGAAGTAGCGGTAGACCAGGGGGCGGGAGACCCCGGCGGCCGCGGCCACGTCGTCGACCGAGACGTCCTCGGGCCTGCGGTGCCCGAAGAGGTCCACCGCGGCGGCGAGCAGCTGGGTACGGCGCTGCTCGACGCTCAGCCGGCGGTAGGCGGGAGCGGCGGGCGCCGGCGTCGAACGGCCGTTCATGGACGCCAGCGTATCCGCCCGCGCGACGGGCTACCCGAGAAGCCCCGAGGTGCGCCACATGCGCCGTACGCCCGGACCCTCGAACATGCCGATCTCGTCCAGGAAGTCCATCAGCTTCCGTGCGGCCTGCCGCATCACGTCCCGGCGGTGCGGACTGGTGCGGGCCAGCTCGGCGGCGTACCGGGGGTCCAGTCCCACCGAGGCGTAGACCTGCGGGCTGATCAGCGACCGGGCGATCACCCGGGCGGCCTCGGCGGAGGAGACCCGGGTGAAGGCGAGCTCCCAGCGCGGCGCCGAACTCATCTGGCGGCGCAGCTCCTCGCGGGCGTAGCGGATGTGCCGCGCCTCCTCGACCACGTGGATGCGCGTGACGCCGCGGGCCAGCGGCTGCACGCGCTCGTCCGGGAAGGTCAGCCGCTGCATCCAGTCGAGGATCTCCTCGGCGAGCAGCGTGCCGGTGAAGGAACCGGGGGTGGTGGAGACCGTCTTCAGCACCCGGCCGAGGTTGTGGTCCAGGCGCGAGGGCCGGTACACGGGGGTGCCGAGCCGGGTCACCAGCCGCGCGAACATCTTCGAGTGGCGGCACTCGTCGGCGATCTCGGTCAGCGCGTAGCGGACGTGTCCGCTGGTGGGGTCCAGGTCGTAGGAGTGCCGCAGCAGCAGCTGCATGAGGATGATCTCGAACCAGATGCCGATCGAGGCGAGCGACGCCGACTCGTGCCGGCTCAGCTCGATCCGCTGCTCCTGCGACATCTGCTTCCACAGCGGGGTGTCGTACAGGGAGCACAGCTCGGGCGGCCAGAACCACTTGCCGTCCTCGAACGGGGCTTCCCAGTCCAGCTCGGTGTCGGGGTCGAAGGAGTGCTTCGCGGAGGCGTCGAGCAGCCGCTCCGCCACTTTCTCACGCGTTGCAAGAGGGGTGCCAGCGGTCATGCTCTTATGAGACTGTGTGTCAGCAAGCCCGTCAAGAGTCGAGGAGACGCCAATGCCGTCGCAGGACAACTTGTGGGAGATCCCGGCTTCCGGAGCCGCCCGCTTCTCCTGGGAGTACGACGACGGGCGCGACCGGCTGCTCGCCCTCTACCAGAAGGGCAAGGACAAGCAGTGGGACGCGGTCACCCGCATCGACTGGGACATCGAGGTCGACCCCTACGACCCGCTCGGCGTGCCGGACCAGAACATGACCGTCTACGGCACCCCCTACTGGGACCGGATGTCCGAGCGGAACAAGCGCGACATGCGACGCGCCTACGCGTCCTGGCAGTTCAGCCAGTTCCTCCACGGCGAGCAGGGCGCCATGGTCTGCGCCGCCCGCATCGTGGAGTCGGTGCCCGATCTCGACGCCAAGTTCTACTCCGCGACCCAGACCATGGACGAGGCCCGGCACGCCGAGATCTACTCCCGCTTCCTGCGCGAGAAGGTCGGCATGGTCTACCCGATCAACGACTCGCTGCAGGCCCTGCTCGGCGACACCCTGCGCGACTCCCGCTGGGACATGCCGTACCTGGGCATGCAGGTGCTCATCGAGGGCCTGGCGCTGGCCGCCTTCGGCATGCTCCGCGACACCACCGACAAGCCGCTGCCCAAGCAGATCCTCACCTACGTCATGCAGGACGAGGCCCGGCACGTCGCCTTCGGGCGGATGGCGCTGCGCGACCACTACAAGCAGCTGTCCGACGCCGAACTGCGCGAGCGCGAGGAGTTCGTCATCGAGGGCTGCTACCTCATGCGCGACCGGCTGCGTGGCGCCGAGGTGCTGGAGGACTTCGGCATCCCGCGGCGGGAGGCCGAGGAGCTGAGCGAGCGCTCGGAGTACCTGCAGCTTTTCCGCAAGCTGCTGTTCAGCCGGATCGTGCCGTGCGTGAAGGACATCGGGCTGTGGGGCGAGCGGCTGCAGCGCGCCTACGTCGACATGGGCGTGCTGGAGATGGGCGACTCCGACCTCGACCTGCTGATGGCCCAGGACGAGGAGATCGCCGAGAAGCTCGACGCCGAGCGCTTCGCCAAGGAGGAGACCGCACGGGCCGCCGAGGTCGAGGAGGCCGTCGCGCTGGGGGCCGCCGAGGACTGACCGGGCCCGGGCGGGGGGTCAGTGCCCCAGCACCGCGCGCATCACGGCGCGGGCGACCGGGGCCGCCTTGCCGCCGCCGCTGATGTCGGCGCGGTCCGCGGCGGCGTCCTCGACGACGACGGCGACGGCGACCTTCGCCGGGGCCCCGCGGCTCTCCCTCGCCCAGGAGATGAACCAGGCGAACGGGTTCCCGCGGTTGTCCTCGCCGTGCTGCGCCGTGCCCGTCTTGCCGCCCACCACGACTCCGGGCAGCGCGGCGTTGCGGCCCGTTCCGTGCCGTACCACGGCGACCATCATGTCCTGCATCGCGAACGCCACGGCGGCGTCCATCACCTGCCGGTACGCCCGCTCGCCGGTGACCTCCAGCGGAAGGCCGCCGGCGTCCGTGGTCCGGTCCACCAGGTGCGGGTACATCAGCGTGCCGTCGTTGGCCACGGCCGCGGCGACCATCGCCATCTGCAACGGGGTGGCCCGGGTGTCGTACTGCCCGATGGACGACAACGCGAGCTGCGCCCGGTCCATGCGGCGGTCGAAGACGCTCACCGCGGGGTGCGACGGGACGCCGATGGAGGGGTCGTTGAAGCCGAAGGCCTCGGCCGTCTCGCGCATCGCCCGCAGTCCCACGTCGTCGCCGAGCTTGCCGAAGACGGTGTTGCAGGAGACGACGTACGCGTACCTCAGCGGCGCGTCCGCGCAGCCCGCCGACGCCGACTCGTTGCCCAGCGTCGTCGTGGAACCCGGCAGGGGGTAGGGGTCCGGGGAGTCGGTGGGCCGGTCGACGTCGGTGACCACCCCGGAGACCAGCGCCGCGACCGCGGTCACCGTCTTGAAGGTCGAACCCGGTGGATACGTCTGGCGCAGCGCCCGGTTGAGCATCGGCTGGTCCTCCGCGGTGACGAGCCTGCGCCACGCGCCGAGCGCCTCCGGGCCGGTTCCGGCGATCGCGCCCGGGTCGTAGGAGGGAGTGCTGACCAGCGCCAGGATCCGGCCGGTCGCCGGGTCGAGAGCGGCGACCGCTCCCTTCTTGCCGCCCAGCGCCTTGTACGCCGCCTGCTGCGCGGCCGGGTCGATGGTGGTGCGGACGTGGCCCGGGCGCTGCGGCCGCCTGCTGATCGCGTTCCACAGCGGGAGCGCGGACAGACCGGGGGAGGAGCCGGACAGGATCTCGTCCTCGGCGGCCTCGAGCAGGGCCGTGCCGTACGTCTGGGAGGAGAAGCCGGTCACCGGGGCGTAGAGCGGGCCGTCGGCGTAGGTGCGGACCCAGTCCAGCTGGGCGCCGGTGGACCGGGAACCGGTCACGGGCCGGCCGCCGACGAGGATGTCTCCGCGCGGCTGCCCGTAACGCTCGATCGGCACCCGCCGGTTGGCGGGATCGGCGTCGTACGCGGGGGCCCGCACCACCTGGATCCGGATGGCGTTCACCAGCAGGGCCACCAGGAGCAGCAGGCACAGTGCCGCGGCCCGGCGGGCGTGCGGGATCACGCGGCGTCCGCCCGGCCGGCGTCCGGGCCGGGCAGCGGGCGGCGGGCGGTGTCGCTGAGCAGGATCAGCAGCGCGACGATCACCCAGTTGGTGACGACCGACGAACCGCCCTGCGCCAGGAAGGGCATCGCCATCCCGGTCAGCGGGATCAGGTCAGTCACCCCGCCGGCGATCACGAAGACCTGCAGCGCGATGATCGAGGCCAGCCCCACGGCCAGCAGCCTGCCGAACGGCTCGCGGATCGCCAGCCCCGCCCGGTAGCCGCGGGCCACCAGCAGCCCGTACAGCAGGAACAGTGCGGTCAGCCCGGTCAGGCCCAGCTCCTCGCCGGCCGTGGCCAGGATGAAGTCGGACTTGGCCGCGAAGCCGATCAGGATCGAGTGCCCCTCGCCCAGGCCCGCGCCGAGCAGCCCCCCGGCGGAGAACGCGAACAGCGACTGCGCCAGCTGGCCCGGGCCCTGGCCCGCCTCGATGCTGGCGAAGGGGTGGAGCCAGTCCGCCACGCGGGAGTGGACGTGCGGTTCGAGGGTGCCGACGAGGAAGGCGCCGGCCGCCGACAGCAGCAGCCCGATCGCGATCCAGCCGGTGCGCCCGGAGGCGACGTAGAGCAGGATCACGAAGAGGCCGAAGAACAACAGGGAGGTCCCCAGGTCGCGTTCGACGACCAGCACGCCGAGGCTGATCGTCCAGACCGCCAGCACCGGGCCGAGCACCCGCCCGGTCGGCAGCTGCAGCCGGCGGAACCGCCAGACCCGCCGTCCGGCGTACGCGAGCGCGGCGCGGTTGTCCGCCAGGTACGCCGCGAAGAACACCGCCAGCAGCACCTTCGCGAACTCGCCGGGCTGGAAGGAGAAGCCCGCGACCCGGATCCAGATCCGCGCGCCGTTCACGGCGGGGAAGAGGCTCGGCGCGATCATCAGCACCAGGGCCGCCACGACGCCGAGGTACGCGTACCGGGCCAGGGTGCGGTAGTCGCGCAGCAGCAGGACGACCGCGGTGAACAGGGCCACGCCCAGACCCGACCAGATCAGCTGCGCCGGGGCGGCGTCGTCGGGGGTCTCCAGGTCGAGACGGTAGATCAGGACCAGGCCGAGGCCGTTGAGCAGCACCCCGATCGGCAGCAGCAGCGGGTCGGCGCAGGGGGCGCGCAGGCGCACCGCCAGATGGGCCACCAGCGCCAGGCCGCCGAGCGCCGCGCCGTAGCCGGCCGCGCCCTGCGGTACGGCGCCGTCGTGCGCCAGGCCCACGGCGCAGTAGCCGTAGACCGGGATCAGCACCGCACCGACCAGCAGCGCCAGCTCGACGCCCCGGCGCCGGGGCAGCCGGACGGCGGGCACGGCGAGGGCCGGCGGCGAGGTCCCGGGGGCGGGGGCGGTCATGGGACGCAACGTAGCAAGACATCGCGGACAAATCGTTCATATTCGTGAAGGGTGGCGCTGTCACAGGGGGCCGCTAGCGTGACCGCCATGACCTTCGAGGCACCGCAGTCCCTGTCCGAGCTGCCGTACGCGCAGGCGCTGGAGCCGTTCGACGAGCCCGGTCTGGGCGTCGAGGAGCGCTACGACACCGTCCACTTCGCCGGCCTCACCCTCGACGAGCAGGACGCCGGCGGTGCCGTCTTCCTGGAGTGCGCGATCACCGACACCGTCCTCGAGGGCGGCAGCCTGCGAAGGGCGCGCTTCAACGAGGTCTGGCTGCAGGGCGACCGCTTCGTCGGCACCTCCGCCGCCGAGACGAACTGGATGGACGCCACCGCCGAATCCTGCGTGCTCGCCGGGGTCGAGGCCTTCGGCGCGGTGCTGCGCCGGGTGGTCTTCCGGCGCTGCAAGTTCGACTCCGTCAACCTGCGCGCCGCCCGGCTGACCGAGGTCGTCTTCGAGGACTGCGTGCTGCGCGACGTCGACCTCGGCGGCGCCCGCCTGAAGGACGTCTCCTTCCCCGGCACCGCCCTGGAGCGCCTGCACCTCGGCCGTGCCGAGCTCGACGCCACGGACCTGCGCGGGGCCACCCGCCTCGACCTCGCCGACGGCCACGACTCGCTGCGCGGCGCGGTCGTCGGCAGCGCCCAGCTGCTCGACCTGGCCCCGGCGCTCGCCGCCTCGCTGGGTATCGACGTCCGGGACGGCGAGGACGACCGCCCGCGCCGTCCCCGGAGGCGCTGACCCGCCCGCGGCCGAAAAGGTGCGGCGCGAGCCCGGGCCGCCGCCGGAGAATCGCAGGCATGGGAAAGACGTACGAACGCATCGACGGGCGCCTGCGCGCATTCATCGAGGAACAGAAGGTCTTCTTCACCGCCACCGCGCCGCTGTCCGGCGACGGGCACGTCAACGTGTCACCCAAGGGCCTCGACGGTTCCTTCGCCCTCCTCGACGACCGCACCTTCGCCTACGCCGACCTCGGCGGCAGCGGCGCCGAGACCATCGCCCACCTGCGGGAGAACGGCCGCATCACCCTGATGTGGTGCGCGTTCACCGGGCCGCCGACCATCGTGCGGGTGCACGGGCGCGGTGAGCCCGTGTTCCGTGACGACCCGCGATGGGACGAGCTCCTTCCCCACTTCTCCGACGACATCCGCAAGCGGACCGACCTCCGTGCCGTCATCCTCGTCACCGCCGAACGCATCAGCGACAGCTGCGGGTTCGCCGTCCCCTACATGGACTTCCGGGAGGAACGGCCGCTGCACACCCAGCGCTTCTCCCGGGAGACCGAGGAGTCCTTCAGCGACTACTGCGCGAGCAAGCCGTACGTCGAGGTCAGTCTCGACGGCCTGCCGGGGCTGCCGCTCCCGCTGCCGCCCCGAACCTCCTGAGGGCGCGGCGCCCGCACCGACGCCAACCCGGTTCCGGGGCGCACGGTTTGGGACGACAGAGTCTCAAAAGCACCCTTGCGGCGACAAGATCCTTCTGTCGTACTTGTACGGCCGTGTGTCCGGAGCCGAGAGGTGGTCCCCCCATGCCCGTACGGTCCGTGCGCGGTCGCCACCGCAGACCCCAGCCGCCGAGCCGGCTCTCGCCGGTGTCCGTGGCCGTCACCGCCGCGTCCGGCGCGGGGCTCGCGCTGCCGTTCATCGCAGCCCCGGACGCGGGCGCGGCCACGGCCGGGACGTGGGACAAGGTCGCCGCGTGCGAGAGCAGCGGCAAGTGGCACATCAACACCGGCAACGGCTACTACGGGGGGCTGCAGTTCGCTCAGTCGACGTGGAAGGCGTACGGCGGTGCGAAGTTCGCCGCCCGGGCCGACCTGGCGACGAGGGCCGAGCAGATCGCGATAGCCGAACGCGTCCTGGACGGGCAGGGTCCCGGGGCGTGGCCCGTGTGCTCGCAGCGCGCCGGGCTCTCCCGGGGCGGGCAGGAAGCGCGCGACGAGCCCAGGCGCGAAGCGGCGGCCCCGGCGAAGAAGGACGGAAAGAAGACCGAACGGAAGACGGAACGGAAGACGGAACGGAAGACCGGGCCCCGGACGGACCGTCACCCCGCCGCGCAGGGCGGGTCGTACACGGTCGTCAGCGGGGACACGCTCTCCGGCATCGCCGACGAGCAGGACGTGAAGGGCGGCTGGCAGCGGCTCTACGACGTGAACCGCCCCGTCGTCGGAGCCGACCCCGACCTCATCCTCCCCGGGCAGGAACTGTCCGTGCCCGGTGCGAAGTCCGCGAAGCCGGCGAAGTCCGCGAAGCCGGCCGGGTCCGGGAAGTCCGGCGGGACCTCCAAGCCCGCGAAGAGCACGAAGTCCGCGGAGCGGCGCGCCGCACCCGCCTCGGCCGCGAAGGCGTTCGTCGCCCCGGTGGGCGGAGGGCTCGGCACCCCGTACCACCGCAGCGGATCCCACTGGGCCAGCGGCTACCACACGGGCCAGGACTTCACGGTGCCCACCGGCACCTCCGTCAAGGCGGTCGCCGCGGGCACCGTCGTCGAGGCCGGCTGGGGCGGCGCCTACGGCTACCAGGTGGTGATCCGGCACCACGACGGCATGTACACCCAGTACGGCCACCTGTCCTCGCTGACCGTCCGCGCCGGCCAGTCCGTGACCGCGGGCCGCCAGGTCGGCCGCTCTGGCTCCACGGGCAACACCACCGGACCGCACCTGCACTTCGAGGTCCGCACCGGCGAGGGGTACGGATCAGACGTCGACCCGGTCGCCTACCTGCGGCGGCACGGAGTACGGCTGTAGACCCGGTCGTCGCGGTCCGCGCGGCCCCGGTGGGCCGCACGGACCGGGCGGAGCGCGCGGCGCACGCGGAGTGCCGACCGGCTAGTGCTCGCGCTCGACGAGGTCCTTGAAGCGTTCGAGGTCGTCACGGACCGTGCGCTCGATCGCGCTGACCTGGGCGAAGCCCTTGGGGCCGCCGAAGGCGTCGCGGATCTCGGCGGGGTCGTACTCCATGCGCACCTGGACGCGGCTGTGCTGCTCGTCGATAGGGAGGACCGAGCACGTCCCGGTGATCTCGGCACCGCCGCTGGTGCGCCAGGTCATCTCCCGGGTGTCGCTCCGGGCCTTGGTGCGGTCGGAGAACTCCGCGTCGAGCGAGTCGCTGCCGGTCCCCGACACGCCGAGCCGGGCCTTGCCGTCCCCGGCGGCGCTGGCCTCCCGGACGCCCCCGACGAACTGCGGGTAGTCCTCCAGGCGGTGCAAGTGCTGCCACGCCACCTCGGTCGGAACGTTCAGGTCGATCTGCTCTTCGAGTCTGCTCATGAGCTGTCACCTGCCTTCCTCCCTCCAGCCTGCCCCTTGCCCCCGGCTGACGCCACGCGCTCACGCCACGCTGACCTCCGGGACATCAGGAACCCCAGGAGCGTCCGGGACCTCGGTGACCGCCTCCGTCACGGCGACGCGGCCGCCGAGGCGGGGGGCGGTGCGCAGGCCGGCGTCGCCCTGGGTGAGGAGGCGGACGGCGGCCCAGGGGAGGTTCACGCCGGTGAAGGCGGTCTGGAAGATCCCCGCGGAGGGACGCGGGTTCGCCTCCAGCAGGACGGGCTCGCCGTTGCGGTGGCGCAGCTGCACATTGGAGAGGTAGGCGAGGCTGAAGTGGCCGACGAGGCGGCGTGCGATCTCCGTGATCCCCGGGTCGTCCAGCAGCAGCCGGTAGCGTCCCTCCTTGGCCCGCGGGATCGCGGCGAGCAGCTGTCCGCCCGGGGCGGACAGGCAGTCGACGCTGACCTCGGGGCCCTCCAGGTACGGCATGACGATCATGCGGGGGACGTGCTCGCCCTCGGCGGCGGCCTGTTTCATCGCCTGGGCGACCGCGTCGACCGAGGCCATCGGCCGGGCCGGGGCGAGCAGGTCGCGGATGACCATCGGCCGGTCCTCCAGGATGCGGAAGCCGAAGGCCGAGTACTCGCCGGCGGGCTTGATGCACAGGGTCTCGCCGGTCGCCGCGAGCTCGTCCACGGCGGCCCGCAGTCCGTCGGCGTCCCGCACCACCCGCCACGGCGGCACCGGGATGCCGGCGCCGAGCGCCTGCTCGTACGTACGGCTCTTGCTGGTCAGCACCTTGACCGAGGCGGCGGGCGAGCACATCAGCCGGGTGCCCGCGGCGGCGAACGCGTCGGCCCGCCCGGCCAGCGCGGTCAGCCGGCGCGGCGGCACGAGGACGTCGATCCCGTGCCGGCGGCAGAAGTCGAGGGCGAAGTCGGCGTAGGCGTCGTCGCCGACGTGACGGGGCTCCACCTCGGCCACGTCGCACGCGGCCAGGGCGGGTGCCGAGGGGTCGACGTTGGTCCCGTAGATGCGCACGTCCACGGAGTCGGGGTTGCCGCGCAGCATCCGCATCACCTGGGTGGTGGCCACCCCCGCGCTGCTGAGCCATATTCGGAGGGCTATCGGACGCTCCCCTCATGCATGGGAGGCGGCAGGAAGGCATGCGGGAACGCACGGTCCTCCGGCCGTCCGGGATCTTGTGTGAGGCGGATCATATCCGCGTTCGATGACGCCGGTGTTGCGCGTCCGCGGAGCGCAGGGGAAGAGCCGACGACCCGCCGTCACTCGTCCGTCCCCCGGGAACGAGCGCGACCGCCGGGACGGGCCAAGGCTGGGAGACGACAGCAGTCCCTCCGGCCGGAAGAGAGAACAGCATGGCTGGGCCGTCCTCCCCCGCTCCGCTGAACCGACGTCACATAGCGCGCGCGGGCGCGCTCGTCGCGGCGCTCGCCTCGACGGCGTTCGCCGCCGGTCCCGCCCTCGCCTCGACGGTCGCCGACGGCGCCGCCGGCGGAGCCCGGCCGACCGTGGTGCTGGTGCACGGCGCCTTCGCCGACGCGTCGAGCTGGAGCCCGGTCGTCGAGCGCCTCGAGAACGCCGGCTACAAGGTCGTCGCCCCCGCGAACCCGCTGCGCGGGCTGATCGGCGACTCCACCTACACCGCCAGTGTGCTGAGGAGCATCGACGGCCCGGTCGTGCTCGTGGGCCACTCCTACGGCGGCGCGGTGATCAGCGGCGCCGCGGCGGGCAACCCGAACGTCAGGGCGCTGGTGTACGTCGCCGCCTTCATGCCGGACGCGGGGGAGACCCTGGGCGGGCTCTCGGCCCGGTTCGCACCCAGCGCCCTCGCCTCGGCGCAGCGTCCCGTGCCGTACCGGGACGGAGCGGGCAGCGGCACCGACATCTACATCCGCGACTCCGTCTTCCGCAAGGTCTTCGCCGCGGACCTGCCCGCCTCGGCGACCCGGCTGATGGCCGCCGAGCAACGGCCCATCGCACTGCGGGCGTTCACCGACAAGGCGCCTGGAGCGGCGTGGCGGACCATCCCCTCCTGGGCGCTGGTCGCCACCGGCGACCACGCCATCAACCCCGCACTTGAACGCTACGAGGCGCGGCGGGCGGGCTCGCACACCGTCGAGGTGGACTCCTCGCACGTCGCGATGCTCTCCCACCCCGACGTGGTCGTGCGGATGATCCGCGAGGCCGCCGACAGCACCGCCTCCGGTTCGGCGGAACGCCCCGCGCTCGCCGACACCGGCCCCCGGGACAAGGTCCTCACCGGCGTGGGCGGCATCGCGAGCGTCGCCCTCGTGGCCGGCGCGGTGCTCGTCGCGGCGGTGCGCCGCTACCGCCGCTGAACGACGGTGCGGTGGGGGTCCCCGCCCCCACCGCGGCCGGTGCTCCTCAGCCCAGCCGTACGGCGACGGCCGCGCGGTGGCCGGCGCCGACGGCGACGTCGGAGAGCGACCAGCCCTCGGGGCCGGCGTCGGGGTCGGGTCCGGAGCCCACGTAGTCCTCGGACGGATCCCTGGCCAGGCCCGTCCCCAGGCCCTTCAGGTACGCCTCCTTGCGGGCCCAGGCCCGAGCGAAGGCCTCACGGCGCTCCACCGGGGGCAGCACCCCGAGTTCGTCCACCTCCGCCGGGTGCAGCGAACGCCACACGCCGTCCACGGCCTCCTGGTCGGGCAGCGCCTCCACGTCGACCCCCACCGGGCTCGCGGCGAAGGCCAGCAGTGTCAGCTCCCGTGAGTGGGAGAGCGAGAAGTGCGGGGCACCACCCCGCACCGCGGGCCGGCCGTGCGGGCCGCCGCAGGCGGGGCAGGCCTCCCGGGTCAGCGGCACCGAGCCGGGCGGGGTCCCCAGGTACGCCGCGAGCAGCAGGCGCAGCGCCACATGCGCGGTGACATAGCTGGTGCGGTCGCGGTCGAAGCGGAAGGCGGAGGCCCGCTCGCGCTCCTCCCGGTCCAGCAGCCCGGGCGCCAGGTGGACGGCGGCGGCCGCGTTCGCCGCCGTGTCCACCAGGCACAGCCGCGGCGGATCGCCCGGGCCGGGCGGGGTGAGCCGCCGGGCCGCCGCCGTAACGGAGAACCGCTCCGGGACCAGTGTCACGGCCGGCCCGCAGGGGCCGTGGACGCGGTCGGGACGATCGCGAACGCCTCGACCTCCAGCAGCAGTTCGGGCCGGAAGAGCGCGGCCACCTGCACCGCCGAGCTGGCCGGGGGCCGCTCGGTGTCGACGTACGCGTCGCGCGCCTCGCGGACCGCGGGCAGGAAGGCGACGTCGGTGACGAAGAAGGTCAGCTTGACCACGTCGCCCCAGCCCGCCCCGGCGGCCTCGAGGCAGCGGTCGAGGTTGGCGAAGACCTGGCGCGCCTGCGCCGCCGGGTCGCCCGGCCCGACGAGTTCACCCCGCTCGTCCACCGCGATCTGGCCCGAGACGGCGACGAACCGGCCCTCGCCCCACACCACGTGGCTGTAGCCGGTGCCCGCGAGGACACCCTCCGGAGCGGCGACGTGGGTGAGGTGGGTCATGCGGTCCCCCTTGATGATCGACACCGCTCCATGCTCTCCCACGGGGTCGATCCGGCGCCACAGCGGACGTCATGACCGGTGTCATTGGCCAGGGATTCTCTGGGCATAAATCGTCATATGGGCGGAGACAGGAGGTTCCCGTCATGAGTCATGCCGAAACCTACGAACTGACCTTCCCCGTCTCCGGCGACACCGTGGTCGTCAAGCGCACCGAGCGCAAGGGTGCCGGAGGGCACCCGGTGTACAGCGACGACACGGGCATCGTCCAGGCGGAGATCAGTGACCAGGGGGAAGTCCGCATGGTCGCGACGGGCGGGCACCAGCGCCACGACGTCCCCTCGCGGGCCACGCCGCACTGAGTCCTTCCACCGTGGTGGTGCGGTCGGGCCCCGACCGCCCCGACCGCCCCGACCGCCCCGGCGGCCACGGTCGCCGTCCGTGACCGAGTGGACGGTCCCCCGTGGGCGGGGCCCGGGCCGACGTCGCCGGCCGGGTTCGCGGCCTGGTCGATTTGAGTATCCAACTCACTGCATTACCGTGGACCGGGACACCGGACCCGCATCCCCCAGGGGGACGTCATGCCAGGCTCGACCACGGACACGGACGCAGTCCCGGACCCGGGTGCGGAGACCGCGGACTGCACCTTCCGCATCGACCGTTCCTGGTGGTCCTGGAACGGGGCGCAGGGGGGCTACGTCGCCGCCCTCGCGCTGACCGCCATGTGCGACGACCTGGCCGCGCGGACGGGGGAGCGCCCTCCGGTGCGCACCCTCGGCGCCCACTTCCTGACCCCCGTCGACGAGCGCCCGATCCGCCTCGCGGCGCGGCCCCTTCGTGAGGGCCGCCGTACGCCGGTCTCCTGCGTCACCGCCTTGCAGGACGGCTCCGCCGTGCTCACCGGCACCGCCGTGTTCGGGCGGAGCGAAGGCGGTCCCGCCCACGCCGGCACCCCAGCACCCGCCGTCCCCGCCCCCGGTGCCTGCCCGCCGCTCACCCTGCCGCGCTCGCTGGCGGCCTTCGCCGCCCACCTGGAGATCCGCCCGGCCGGCGAGGCGCGCCCCCTGGCCGGCGGGGAGCGGGCCGAACTCACCGCCTGGATGCGCTTCGCCGACGGCCGCCCGCTGGACCCGCCGGCGCTGGTCGTCCTGGCCGACGCCCTGCCGCCCGCGCTGTTCGCCGTGTGGACCGAGCCCCGACCCGTGCCGACGGCCGAACTGACCGTCCACTTCAGCGACGCCCTGGACGCCGCGCCCGCCGAGGGCTGGGCGCTGGTCCGCAGCCGCACCGAGCACGCGGGCGGCGGCTGGGCCGTCGAGGACAGCGCCGTGTGGGCCGAGGACGGCCGGCTGCTCGCCCTCGCCCGCCAGGCGCGCGCCGTGCGCGACTTCCGCCCCGGCCGCCCGGGCTGACCCGCCGGTCCGCGCCCGTCCCCATACGTGCGGCGGCGCCGGACCCCCTCCCGGTCCCGGGGAGGGGCGTCCGGCGCCGCCGCACGGCCGTCGCGGGCCGTGGCGCCGTGAGGGGTCAGCCGATCTCGGCCCCGTACACCTGGAGCGCGTCCGTCACCGGCTGGAAGAACGTCTCCCCGCCGGCGGTGCAGTCACCGCTGCCGCCTGAGGTCAGGCCGAGGGCGGTGCTGCCCGAGAAGAGGGCGCCGCCGCTGTCGCCGGGCTCGGCGCAGACGTCGGTCTGGATCAGCCCGGAGACCGAGCCCTCCTGGTAGTTGACGGTCGCGTCGAGCCCGGTGACCGTGCCGTCGTGCACCTGGGTGGTGCTGCCGCTGCGCCGTACGGCCTGGCCGACGGTCGGAGTGCCCGCCGAGGTGATCTCCTGCGTCGAGCCGTCGTAGAGGTCGACCGCGCTGGGGTGGTCGACGCCGGTGCCGGTGTACTTCACCAGCGCGTAGTCGTGGCCGGGGAACGTCGCGGCCTCCACCGAGCCGATCTCCGGGCCGCCGGAACTGTCCGACCAGCTCTTGATGTCCACGCCGCAGTGGCCCGCGGTCAGGAAATACGGCTGCCCGTCCTTGACGACGTTGAAGCCGAGCGAACAGCGCGCCCCGGAGCCGAAGATGGCGTCGCCGCCGGCGAGGAAGGGCTTGAACTCGCCCTTCGACTTGTGAATCCGGGCCGTCCCGGCGCCGAGGCCGTCCACCGCCTCGCCCAGCCGGACCATCCCGGCGGCCGACACCGTCCGGTCGGCCGTGACGACCACCTGGTTGGTCCGCGGGTCGACGGACCAGGCGGTGCCGGGGATGCGGGCCCGCAGGCCCAGGGTGCGGGTGGCGGAGCGCAGTTCGGCCATGGTGTTGGCGACCGTCCTCGGCACGGCGCCCGCCGCGCGGACGGTGTCCGCGGCCTCGGCGCCGAGCACGTTGACGACGAGCCGGTCGCTCCCGGCTTCGTAGTACGAGCCCGCGGTGTCCTCGGTGCCCAGCTCCGAGGTGAGGTGCGCGGCCAGGGCCGCCGCGGCGGAGGGCGTGAGGCTCCGGGGCGTGGGCGCGGGCGCCGGGCCCTGCGCGGCGTTGGCGTGCGGCAGCACGATCAGTGCCGCCAGTACGGCCGTCGCCCCGCCGCCCGCGAGCACGGCCTTCCGCCTGGATATCCGACGATGCTTCAAGTCCTGTACCTCCGTGTGGGGGGATGGGTCGGCTCAACTACCGCCAACCCGGAGGAATTTGCTGTCCCAGGCGTCACATTCCGAAAAGAATGCGTGTCCACGCCAAGCAACGCCGTCGAGTATTCCGAGGCCGTTCCGTGACCGGCAAGGCGGGATTCCGGTCTCCACAGCCGCCTCACAAGACATCCCGATTCCGGGTGTGGAACCTTTCATTCCGCCGTGCGGGAGGGCTCCCGCCGCCCTGCGCGACGGGCCGGGCACGTCCGGTGAGGACTACACCTGTCCGGTAACCGCCCCCGGAAACGCCGGCAGGCGCCCCCGCGGGGGCGCCTGCCGGTCCGTCGGGAACGGTCCGCTACGTACCCGGCGGGACCGCGGGGATCGCCTCCTGCGGCGTACGGGTCGTCGACTGCGTTCCCGCGGCGGTGGCGGCCGGGTTGAGGTCCCGGTGGACCACGCGGGCCACCGCCTCGATCGTGGCGACCCCGGCGTTCATGGTCTTGTTGTCCTGGGTCAGCACCGTGAGGGAGTAGTCGTGCCCCGAGCCGGTGAACGCGCCGAGGCTGTGCACCCGCCAGCCGTGGGTGGCGCGCGGCAGCCAGCCGTTCTTCACGTGGACCGTCACACCGCGCGGGGCGCCGGCGGGGGCGCCCCAGCGCTGCGCGGTGACCACCTTGTTCATCAGCTTCAAGATGTAGGCGCGGGAGTTGTCGCTCAGCACGGAGTTCTTCGCCGTCACCAGGTCGAGCAGCCGCTGCTCGTCCTTGGCCGTGATCTGGGTGAGCCCCCAGTAGCCGTTGCTCCCCGGTACGGTGCGGGTCATCCCCGCGGCCTTGAGGAAGCCCTTGACCTTGGCCACCCCGAGCTGCCGCCACAGCTGCGTGGTCGCGGCGTTGTCCGACTTGGTGATCATCGCCGTGGCCAGCTTGACCTCACGTGCCGTCAGGTAGCGGTTGTGCTTCTTGTTGTCCCACAGCAAGGTGGCCAGCACCGTCACCTTCACCGTGCTCGCCGAGTCGAAGCGCTGGTCCGCGCGGAGCGTGCACACCGTCTTCGTCCTGCGGTCCCGCAGCGACAGGGCCACCGTCGCCGTCCTGCCGCGCAGTGCACCGGCGATGTCCTTGCTCAGCTTGGCCGCCAGCCCGGCCTTGCCCGACGTGCACACCACCGCCGGTGCCGCCGCCGTAGCGCTGCCCGCGCCCGTCCCCACGACCGCCGTCGGCACGACCGCGCCCACCACGACCGCGGCCGCCACCGCTCTCCCGGCGCGCCGCGCCGTCCTTTCCCGCCCCATGGCCTCTCCCCGTTCTCCCCTGGACCCCGTTGCCGGGCCCTCGCAGACGTTGACTCACGGCCGCGGGGGAAAGGTTGTACGGGGCCGGCACCCGTTCCCGGGTGCCGCGGCGGGGCGGGGGAGGGGGCTCAGCGGACGTCGTGCGTGCGGAACTGGATGCTGATCCGCGGCCCCACGGCGCGCGTGCTCTTGGGGATCGCGTGCTCCCACGTCCGCTGGCAGGAGCCGCCCATCACCACGAGGTCGCCGTGCCCGAGGGGCAGCCGCATCGCGGCCGCGCCCCCGCCGCGGGGCCGCAGCGTCAGGTCGCGCGGGTCGCCGACGGAGAGGATCGCCACCATGGTGTCCCAGGTCGCCGACCGGCCCGTCCGGTCGCCGTGCCAGGCGACGCTGTCCCGGCCGTCCCGGTAGAAGCAGAGCCCCGCCGTGACGAAGGGCTCGCCCAGCTCGTCCGCGTAGTGGGCGCCGAGGGCGGCCCGGGCCTCTCCGAGGACGGGGTGCGGCAGCGGGTCGCCCTCCCCGTAGAAGGCCAGCAGCCGGGGCACGTCGACCTCCCGCTCGTACATCTGCCGTCGCTCGGCGCGCCACGGCACCGAGCCGGCCAGTTCCTCGAACAGGGCGTCGGCCCCCTGCAGCCACCCCGGCAGCACGTCGAGCCACGCACCGCTGCCGAGCGGGGTCCGCCGGAGGCCGTCCAGCGGACCGAGCAGCAACTCGTCGGTCTGGTCGAAGAGCGATCCTTGGAGTGGTGCGGTCATGGGTCCAGGGTACGCGCCAATCGAACATGTGAGCTATTGGCCGAACGCGGCCGGGTCGAGCCCCGCCAGCCGCTCCGGGTCGGCCAGGATGTCCAGCTCGACGACGAGCCCCTCCACGACGGTGAAGCCCAGGACCGACACCACCCGGCCCTCCGCCACGGTGACCACCCCCGGTGCCCCGTTCACCAGCGCCGGCCTGGCGTGCAGGGAGGCATGCCGGAAGCTGAGCGCCTGGCTCGCGACCGTCCGCGCGCCGCGCACCTCGCGGGTAACCCCCGGGAAGGCGGCGCCGGTGTCCGCGCGCAGCACGACGTCCGGGTGCAGCAGAGCCACCAGGCCTTCGAAGTCACCCGCGCGCGAGGCCGCCAGGAACGCCCCGACGACCTCCCGCTGACGGCCCAGGTCGGTGTCCGGCACCGGCGCCGCCGACTGCACCCGGCGCCGCGCCCGGCTGGCCAGCTGCCGCGCCGCCGTCGGTGTGCGCCCGAGCATCGGGGCGATCTCCTCGAAGGGCACCGCGAACATGTCGTGCAGCACGAAGGCGAGCCGCTCGGCGGGCGACAGCGTCTCCAGCACGACCAGCAGCGCCAGCCCCACCGAGTCCGCCAGCAGGGCCGCCTGCTCCGGGTCCCCGGCCGCGTCCGGCGGGCTCACCACCGGGTCGGGCACCCGCACCTCGTCCAGCGGCGACTCGCCCCGGGAGGTCCGCGAGCGCAGCATGTCCAGGCACACCCGGCCCACCACGGTCGTCAGCCAGCCGCCCAGGTTCCCGATCCCGTCCGCCCCGGCCCGGTTCAGCCGCAGCCACGCCTCCTGCACGGCGTCGTCCGCCTCGGCCAGCGAGCCCAGCATGCGGTACGCCACCGCCCGCAGGTGGGTGCGGTTCTCCTCGAACCGCTCCGCGAGGAACTCCTTGTCGTCCATCGGTCCCATTTCCCTCGTCGTGTTCCCTCGGCGCACTGACGAACCGGACGCGTCCACTGTGACAGAGGGGGCCGACAGGGGCGGGGCGGTCCGACGCAGGGGAGCCCAGGTGTGATCCGGCCGCCGGGTCACCAGCCGGCGAACAGCCGCCCGCGGTGCGAGACCCGCCGCGCGCTGTTGAGCAGCGCCTGGATCTGGCTGCCCGCCTGGTCCGCGCCCTCCAGCCGGGACGGGAAGGGCAGCCGGGCGTCGGTGTGGCCGTTCCCGTACTCCACGCGCAGCGTGATCCCGTAACGGTCGACGGCCACCGGCAGGATCCGCCGCGCGCCGGGGGCGGGCGCCGGCTGCACCAGTCGCAGGAGCAGCGGTACGAGCTCGGCGTGGTCGTCCACCAGATGCGTCAGCATCCCCGCTTCGGCCGTCGCGAGTGGGTCGGCCTCAGCTGTCGACAGCTCGGCCAGGCCCACGGAGGCGGTGCCCTCCGCCGTCTCCAGTGTCGCGTGCACGAACTGCACGCACTGGCTGTCCGGGGAGTCCGGCCGGTAGGGCGCGGCCGTCCAGCCGGTGACGGTCACGCGGGCCCGCACCCGGTCCCGCACCGCGACGGGGGCGACGTCCGTGAACTCCAGGGAGACCGGGGCGGCCCCGGGGCCGAAGGCCGACTCGAGGGGGTGCAGATGGACGTGACCGGCGAGCGCCTGCGCGGTCGGCCGGGTCACCTCCGTGCGCTCCCGGTCGGTGACGACGGTCATGGAGTGGGCCGAGGCGAGGACGGACCGGATGCGTTCGGCGGGTGTCGGCCGGGCGGGAGCGAGGGGGGCGGTGGTCTTGCTGCGCATCCGGATCTCCGCGGGAAGGTGGGTTAGGTTTGCCTAACCTAACCATATGGAGTCCGGCGTCGCCATCTCCCTTGCGATCCGGCCTCGCCGTCGACAGCTCCATGATCCTTCGGGGCTGTCCACGGGCCGCGGGCTGCGGCAGGATGTGCGCGGTTCCCAGAGGAAAAGCGAAGATCCAAGTGGACGCTGTGGAGGACGCATTGACGGCACAGAGCGAAAACGTGGCACGGACGGTCGTGGACAGTGTCATACCGATGTTCCCGGCCCTCTCCCCGGACGGCCGCACGGTCGTCCACACGGCGCGGCCCCTGGCCATCGCGGACCGCCTGGCCAGCACCCTGTGGGCGGTGCCCGCCGACGGCGGCGGGCCGGCACGGCGGCTGACCGACGGGACGACCTGGATCGGCGCCCCGCGCTGGGCCCCGGACTCCGCGGCGGTCCTGTTCACCACCGCCGGGCAACTGCACCGCATACGCCTCGCCGCCGACGGCGAGGCGGACGGCCCCGCCGAGGCCCTGACCGCCTGGCCCGGCGGCATCGCGGACCACCTGCCGCTCGCCGACGGCCGCACCGTCGCGCTGATCGCCGCCGACGAACCCGACGGGGCCGAGGACGACGACGTGATGGTGTGGACCGAGCGGACGGGCCCCGAGCCCTCCGCCCGCCTGCGCCTGCTCGACCTCGACAGCGGTGCCGTCCGCACCGTCGAGGCCCTCGGCGAGCGGCACGTCGTCGAGGTGGCCGAGCGCCCCGACGGCGGCACGCTCGCCGTCCTCACCTGGGACCACGCGGAGCAGGACCCCGGCTCGCTGACCGCACGGCTCCACGTCGTCGACACCGCCACCGGCACCGCCCACGACCTCGGCCCGGCCGGAGACGCGGCGCGCCGCCCGGTCTGGTGGCGGGCCGGGGACGGCTGGCACCTCGCCCATCTGGCCACCACCCCGCCCGGACTGGTCGGCTCCCCGGCCGTCCTGGACCGCGCGGTCCCGGCGGACCCCGCGGGCCAGGCACTCCCCGAGGCACGCGACCTGACCGCCGGCACGACCGTCTGCCCCACCGAACTCCTCCAGATCGCCGACGGCCCGCCCCTGGCCGTGTTCGCCGACGGCCTGGACACCGCGCTGTTCCGGCTGGACCCCGGTGAGCGGCGCTTCCGCCGCCTGCACACCCGCCCGGGCATCGTCCACGCGCTCACCGCGGACCGTACGGGCGGGACCGTCGCCGTGCTCGCGGGCACGGCGTACGAGCCCAAGGACGTCCACGCCGGACCTCCGGAGGGCCCGCTCACCCGGATCAGCGACACCCGCCCCGAGATCCGCGACATCCCGTGGGGCAGCCAGGAACGCCTCTCCTACAAGGCCTCCGACGGCCTCGCCCTCGACGGTCTGCTCCTCCTGCCGCCCGGCCGCACCCGCGAGGACGGCCCCTTCCCGCTGATCACCATCGCGCACGGCGGCCCGTACGCGCGCTACAGCGACTCATGGCAGTTCCACATCGACCTGCCCCCCGGCCAGTTCCTCGCCACCGCCGGCTACGCCGTCTTCCTCCCCAACCCCCGCGGCGGGGAGGGCCACGGCCACGCCTTCTCGTCCACCGCGGTGGACGGCGCCATCGGAGGCGCCGAATGGACCGACATCACCGAGGGCATCGACCTCCTCGTCGCCCAGGGCGTCGCCGACCCCGACCGCCTCGGCATCGGCGGCTGGAGCCACGGCGGCTACCTGGCCGCATGGGCCGTCACGCAGACCGACCGCTTCAAGGCCGCGATCGTGGGCGCCGGCATCAGCGACTGGGGCATGCTGGCCGCGACCGGCGAGTACGGGGCCGCCCACGAGTCGGCGGGCAGCGGCAGCATCGGCTGGGAGGGCCCCGGGCCCCACGTCCACGACCGGGTCAGCCCGATCTCCTACGCGTCCCGCATCCGTACCCCGGTCCTGATCGTGCACGGCGAGGACGACACCAATGTGCCCGTCTCCCAGGGCGTCTTCCTCCACCGCGCCCTGCGTCACCACGGCGTCCCGCACGAGTTCGCCGTCTACCCCGGCGAGGGCCACGTGATCGCCGGCCGCGGCCATCTGCTGGACCTGCTGCGCCGCACCCTGGCCTGGTACGACCGCTGGCTCACCCCGCGGCCCTGACGTCCGCCGTCGCTACCGCCCCGCCCCGTACTCCTCGGGGCAGGGCGGCAGCACGTCCAGGAACTCCTCCGTGGTGAGGATGGCGTGCGCGTAGACCGGCGCGTTCACCTCGAAGGTCGCCTCCATCTCCGCCGGGCTGAAGGCGGCGATCGCGTCCCGCACCAGGGTTACGTGGTAGCCGAGTTCCTGGCCGAAGCGTGCCGTGGTGTCGATGCAGGTGTTGGCCCGCATCCCGATCAGCACGATGCGCGACACCCGGTGCTGCTTCAGCTGGAAGTCCAGGTCGGTGTTGGCGAAACCGCTCGACGACCAGTGCTCGTGCACCCGGATCTCGCCGTCGACCGGCTGGAAGTCGGGATGGAACTCACCGCCCCAGGAGCCCAGCGCGAAGATCTGCCCCTTGACGGACGCCTCCTGCGCGGGGGAGAGGTGTTCCCACTCCTGGTAGTCCCCGGGGGCCGTGCGGCGGTGCGCGACGAAGAACGTCCGGACGCCGCGGGCCCGGGTCGCGGCGAGCACCTGCCGCATGTGGTCGAGCAGCCCCACCTGCTCCGCCACCGTTTTCGCACGGGGCCAGAGCTTCCCGCCGTCGGACAGGAAGTCGTTGTAGGGGTCGACCAGCAAGAGGCCGGTGTTCGCGCCGCTGTATCCCACTGCTTCCATGTACCGATTCTCGTCCCGGAACCGAATGCCCACCTGCGCAGCAGGTCAGGGCAGGTGCGGGCGGTCAAGCCACGAAAGGACGGGACATGCCGGGCGGCGCGCTCCCGTGTTCCCTGGTGGGAGGGACCTTTGCGGATCCCCTACTGCCGAAATGCCCGTGAAACATCGAGCCTTCCAGGAATCCCGTGGCCGATTCACTCCCCCGGCAAGGGTGCACATAATGGAGTCGGAGGGCGCACGGGAATCGACCTCAATTCCCGATGCCCTACGTCTGGGGAGAGTGCCGTGAGTTCCATACCTCCTCCGCCCGAACGCCCCACCGGCCCTCCGTCCGGACCGCTGTCCGGCCGGCCGTCGGGAGAGCACCCGCCGGTGACGCCGGGGCCCCCGCCCCCACCGGCGGCGCCGCCCCCCGGCCCGCCGCCACCGGGCCCGCCGCCCCCCGGCCCACCGGGCCCGCCGAGCGGCGCGGGGCGCGGCGGCGAACCCGGAGAACCCGGCCGCCACCGCGGACCCCCCGCCCCGTGGTGGCGGGCCCGCCGCACCCTCGTCACCGCGGGCACCGCGCTGGTCGTGGCGGTCGCGGTGATCTTCGCCTTCTCGTTCCTCGGCGGCACCAAGGGCGGCGGCGAGATCTTCCTGCAGAACGCCTCCGCGGCGGGCCCGGACCCGTTCACCCCGTCCACGGCGGGCGAGCCGGGCACCGCGGTCACCCCCACGATCACCCCCAACGAGTCCTCGGCCCCGGGCGGCACCCTCAAGGTCAGCGGCGCCCACCCGGGGCTCTACAGCGGCAAGCAGAACGAGGCCGCCTGCGACGTCGAGAAGCAGATCGCGTACCTCACCGGCGACCAAGCCCGCGCCAAGGCCTTCGCCGACACCCTGAAGGTGAAGCAGCAGGACCTTCCCGCCCGCCTGCGCGCGCTGACGC
This sequence comes from Streptomyces sp. NPDC058864, assembly GCF_042742985.1. Lineage (NCBI taxonomy): Bacteria > Bacillati > Actinomycetota > Actinomycetes > Kitasatosporales > Streptomycetaceae > Streptomyces > Streptomyces sp. NPDC058864. Next base: position 63,337 of record NZ_JBHYMQ010000040.1, read on the forward strand.
CCGTTCAGCTGAACTGGGACACCCGTGTCACCAGCCACGGCTTCAAGGACGGCAAGGTCACCGGCTACCAGGCCATCCTCCAGGCCGGCACCCCCGTCATGGTCGACGACCACGGCGTCCCGGTCGTCCGCTGCACCTGCGGCAACCCGCTGAGCGCGCCCGAAGCCGCCAACGGCATGCCGACGTACAGCGGCCGGCAGTGGGAGACCTTCCGCGCGGCGGGCCTGGTGGCGGTCGTCCCGTCCGACAAACCGATGAAGACGCTCACGCTCTACGACCAGGACAGCAAGCGCTGGTTCGAGCGCCCCAGCGGCAACGTCGAGGGCAAGCGCGACCAGAAGGTCGCACCCCCCAAGGGCCGGTCCTCCGACTCCACGGCGCCGGTGCTGCCGTCGCCGTCCACGGGCTCGCAGCTGGAACCGCCGGGCACGACGGCGCCGCCGCCGAGCGAGGAGAAGAAGCAGGAGGAGCCCAAGTCCCCCGGCACGCAGGAGCAGTCGCCGGAGAAGGGCAAGGAGGAGTCCCCGAAGAGCGAGGAACCGAAGAGCGAGGAACCGAAGAAGGAGGAGTCGCCGAAGAAGGAGGAGCCGAAGTCCCCGGGCACGCAGGAGGAGTCCCCGAAGCAGGAGCAACCCAAGTCCCCCGAGCAGCCGGAAAAGCCGGAACAGCCGAAGACCCCGGAACAGCCGAAGACGCCCGAGCAGCCGAAGACTCCGGAGCAGCCGGAAAAGCCGGAACAGCCCCAGAAGCCGCCCTCCGAGCCCCAGCAGCCGGAACAACCCCAACAGCCCGAGCAGCCGCCCGCCCAGCCCAAGTCCTCGAACGGTGACACGGGCGAACAGCCCCAGCAGCAACAGCCGCCCGCCCAGCCCAAGTCCGTCCCGCCCAAGCCCGCCCCCACGTCCGGCTGACGCCCCACCGCGAACGGCCTCGTCCCCACCCGGGGACGGGGCCGTTGTCGGACCTCCCTGCGACCATCCCCGCATGCTGTACGACACCGTGGTGGCCGAAGCCCGCAGGAACGACGCGTTCGACGACGTACGCGCCGCCGCCCTCGACCGCGCCCGCTGGCTCGTCGACCTCCTCGAACGCGGCCGCGCGGTCCACCGCGCGGTCTCGCAGACGCAGAACTACCTGCGGACCTTGGACGAGCGCAGGGAGTCCATCCTCGCGCGGTACGGGGTCGACACACGCAGGGCCTCCGCGACCGTCGTGATCGGGCATCCGCAGTACGTGAGTGACGGGGTCACGCCCCAGCAGGTTGCGGAGACGCTGCGGACCTACAACACGCACATGGCGCGTATAGAAGTGATCACCTTCGAGACCCTGCTGGAGTCCGCGGAGCGGATGCTGGCGCTCTCGACGCCCGACCAGACCTCCGGCGACATCGAAGGACACACGGCATGAGCGACGGCTCTCCCGCGATCGAACCGCGGTGGCGCTGAACGAGCACGGCGGGGAACTGGTCTACGCCCAGCGGCGGGGGGACAGGACCGGCGCCGGAGGGCGAACGCTGTGCAGGCATGAGGCTGTCAGTGAACCCGGCCGTCGAAGCCGGATCCGAATGTCACGGACGCGGTATGCCACACGCATCGACGGCCGGCAAAAGGTCCTCAACCGCCGCTCATGGGCGGGTGCCCGGATCGCGGCGGACTCTAGCCGAATTCGCCGTCACGTACGCCCGCTCGAAACGCCGCCCACTCCTCTGCCGTGAAGCGCAGCGGCGGCAGTTCCCTGTTGTGCGAATCACGCACGGCAACCGCGCCGTTGCCGAGGTCCGCGATCTCCACGCACGTCTTGTCCCACCGGTTGCTGTGGCTGCTCCTCACCCACTCCGCGTCAGCCAGGTCCCTCGCGTACAGCTCGGTCTTCTTGGCCGCGTCCGTCATGGGATCTCCTGTTGCTCTCGGAGGACGTTCTTCCCTCAGCATCACCCTGATGGCCCTGGTGTGCACCTCGCCCTCCCGGTCGGCTGTGGGCCCCGCCGGCCCGCAGGCACGGGCCCTCTCAGGCATGCGCCCCAGCCCGGGGCGGTCGCGGTCGCGGTGGGTCAGAAGGGGTAATACCCTCACAAAGGTGAGGCCGCACCGGAGCCGAGAACCGTTGCACGGAGGCGTTCGCACCTCGCACACCCTGCGTACGGCGTATGCCCTCATCAGCGCGCTCGCGATGCTGTGCTTGCTGGTCCTGGCCGCCGCGGACGCCCGAGCCGACGAGCCGATCGCACTGTCGCGGACCGGTCAGATCACCGACAAGGTGGACGCGCTCGGCGACCGCAAGGGTGCCGTCGCGACGGCACTGAAGGATCTCGACGACGCACACCGCGTCCAGCTCTATGTCGCGTATGTGCGTGACTTCTCCGGCCGCTCCGCCCAGAACTGGGCCGACGCGACCGCCGATCGCAACGGCCTCGGACTGAACGACACGTTGCTGGCCGTGGCCACGCGCGACCGGCAGTACGCGTACTCCGTCGACCAGGACTCACAGCTGACCGACGCCCAGTTGCGGGACATCGCGCAGACCGCGGTCGAACCGGCGCTGCGGCAGAGCGACTGGGCGGGGGCAGCCATCGGCGCGGCAGACGGCATCGGCGCGGTCCTCGCGGGCAGGCCCGTACCCACTCCGGCGATCACCCCGGGCGCGGCCGACCCCGGTGGCACCTCCGGCGACAGGGTCACGAGTGGTCTGGTTCTGCTGGTCGTGGCCCTCGCAGCCGTGCTCGCCCTCTGGTACGTGTCCGCCCGGCGCAAGCAGCGCTCCGGGACCCGCACCACCCAGGGCTGGGGAACGCCGCGCTCGAGCGAGGGAGGCCGGGGCGGGCGCGGTGAACAGGTCGTTCCCTTGCCCGAACTCGACCAGCGGGCCAGGGAGCTGCTCGTCGAGACGGACGACGCGGTGCGCACCAGCACCGAAGAACTCGGCTACGCCACCGCCCAGTTCGGGGAAGCGGCGGCCGCGCCCTTCGGTGAGGCCCTTCGGTACGCGGGGTCGGAGCTCACGGCGGCCTTCCGGCTGCGGCAGCGGCTCGACGACGCGATGCCGGAGGACGACGCGGCCAAGCGCCGCATGCTGGACGAGATCATCGCGCGCTGCACCGAGGCCAATCGCCGGCTCGACGCGGAGGCCGAGGGCTTCGACCAGCTTCGCGCGCTGGAGCAGAACGCGCCGCAGGCGCTGGAGCACGCCGAGGCGAAGCTGCGGGACATCACCGGCCGCACCGACACCGCGCAGGCCACGCTCACCGAGCTCGGAACCCGGTACGCGCCCACCGCGCTCCAGCCCGTGACGGGCCATGTCGAGCAGGCCAGGGACCGGCTCGTGTTCGCCGCAACGCAAGTCGGCCAGGCCCGCGAGGCCGTCGTGGCGGACGAGGGCGGCACGGCCGCGGTGCATCTGCGGGCCGCCGAGGGCGCGATCGACCAGGCGGGCACGTTCGTGGACGCGGTCGGCCGGCTGGCCAAGGAGCTCGCGGAAGCGGCGGGCAAGCTGCCCGGCGCGCTGACGGAGACAGAAACCGACCTCGCGGAGGCACGGGGCATGCTCGTCGGCACCCCCGAGGGCATCTCCACTGCCGACCTGCACGGCCGAATCGCCCGCGCCGAGTCGGTCGTCAACGAGGTGCGGACGCAGATCGCCGCGGGGTCGTACGATCCGATCAGCGTGCTGCGCCGCGTGGAGGAGGCCGACTCGGCCCTCGACGACGCCCTCAACGGAGCGCGCGCAGACGAGGTGAGCAACCAGAAGGCCCGCGTACTGCTCGACCAGGCCCTGCTCACGGCGCGCAGTGCGGTGGGCGCGGCTTCGGACTTCATCACGACCCACCGGGCGGCGGTGGGCAGCGAGGCCAGGACGCGACTGGCCGAGGCACAGCGGCACCTCGAACTGGCGCAGGACTCTGGGGATCCCCCAGCGGCGCTCACGGAGGCGCAGCGGGCGGATGCGCTGGCCAGGGCGGCGCAGCAGCTGGCCGAGGGGGATGTGCGCGGGTACGGCAGTCCGTACGGCGATGCCATGGGCGGCCGCCGCGGGGGCGGCGGCATGGGCGGTGCGGTGCTCGGCGGCATCCTGCTCGGGGAGATCTTCGGCGGTATGGGCCGCGGGGCCGGCGGGGGCATGTTCGGCGGGGGACGCGGTGGCGGTTTCGGCGGCGGGTTCGGTGGGGGCGGCCCCGGCAGCTTCGGCGGCGGAGGGACGCGCGGCCGGAGGGGTGGTGGCGGCAGGTTCTGAACGGCAACTCGGGGAAAGCGAGAGCGAGAGGTTGGCCCCATGACCAAGCAGACGATCCTCGGCCGCGTCGCACAGCTGGCGAAGGCGAACATCAACGCCCTGCTGGATCAGGCGGAAGACCCGCAGAAGATGCTCGACCAGCTGATCCGCGACTACAGCAACAACATCAGCGAGGCCGAGCAGGCGGTCGCCACCACCATTGGCAATCTGCGCCTCTTGGAGCAGGACCATCAGGAGGACGTGGAGGCGGCCGCGGAGTGGGGCACCAAGGCGCTGGCCGCCAGCAGGAAGGCCGACGAGCTGCGGGCCGCCGGTTCGGGCGCCGAGGCCGACAGGTTCGACGACCTCGCCAAGGTGGCGCTGCAGCGGCAGCTTCAGTCGGGGCGCGAGGCGAAGGACGCCGAGCCGACGATCGCGATGCAGCGGGAGGTCGTCGACAAACTGAAGTCCGGCCTCGACCGAATGAAGGTCAAGCTGACGGAGCTCCACTCGAAGCGCGACCAGTTGGTGGCCCGCGCGAAGACCGCCCAGGCACAGAGCCAGATGCTGGACGCCGCGCAGAACATCAACGTCCTTGACCCGACAACCGAGTTGAGCCGCTTCGAGGAGATAGTCCGCCGCGAGGAAGCGACGGCACTCGGCCAGCAGGAACTCGCCGACTCGTCACTGGACGCCCAGTTCGAGCGCCTCGACACCATGGGCGACGCGGCAGAGATCGAGGCGAGGCTGGCCGCCCTCAAGGCCCACGCCTGATCACCTGCTCGCCTCCAGGTTGAGGAAGCCGCCGCTTTGGCCGCCGTGGGGCCCATCACTCAGTCACGGCTGAACCGAGCAACGGGGGAGGCAGGATCGGCCGAATACATGGCCCACCAGGTAGGCACGCCTTCGCGCAAGCCCGAACCTCGAGCAGGATCCGAACCCGCGCACACGGCTCCGGAGGCCCCGTATGTCTCACGCGTTTCAGCAGGTCAACCTGTCGCCTAGGGGCTGACAGCCGGCCACGGTCCACGAATGGTCCACGCAGCTCCCACTGATGTCAGCCGCCGTACGCAGTCTTGGCAAGTGGGCAGATGCTGATGCGGGGGTTCAGTGCCCCGTCACCACGAACTTGACGTATCTCCCGATGCCGAGCGTACGCCGGGTCTCTGCCCGGGTGGTGGCGAGCTCGTCAGTGACCCGGACCCGTTCCGCCTCGGCACCGGTCAGCTGCTTCTGGCGTTGCAGCAGCTCAGCCCGCTTGCGCTGGGACTCCACGCTGCGCTGCTGACGCTCCGCGGTGAGTTGCTGCCGTTCGTCGGACGTCCGCCTCTGCAGGGCGTCCCGATCCTGCTGGGCCTTGCCCTCCACCTGCTTGACCTCCGCCTTCCACTGTGCCCGCTGCGTGGCGATCTCGGCGCGGATCTGGGTTAGCTGCTGCTGGGGCAGCACGGTGGGTGCCGAAGCCCGGGCTCGTTGTTCCAAGGACGTGCGCCAGTCGTTTAGGGCGGTTGCCCTGGCTTCCCCAATGCCGGAGACACGGACCCGCTGGCCGCTAGGGCGGACGAGGTATGCGATGCGGCTTCCGTACGACTGGTTCTGACTGAAGGCCACCCCGGTGAAGTCGGCCGCGGTGCGAATGCCAGAGTCGACCAGGGCCGTGATCGTCTTAGCGCCCATATTCTGGAGGTTGCGCGCGTCGTGGATCGATGTGCTGCGCAGTTTAGTGTCGATATGCGCCCTCACCGTGGGCTCCAGCGCCTTATCGATCAGGCTCTGTTCCTTCGCGGGCAGCCCCGCGATCCGCATCTGGACCTGAGTAGTGCGGCGGTTCAGCTCCATGGTGATGCGGGCCAGCCCGTCCCGGAGATCGGTCTGCAGGGCCTGGATGCGCTGGTCGGCGCTCGCGTTTTCTTTGGCAGTGGCGTCGTCCAGCTTGCGGATCTCCTGCTCCAGGCGCCTGTGGGCGCTCGCCGGATTCTTCAGCTCGCGGGCGCGTCGACGCAGGCCGCGCACTCGCTGCCGCGCGACCCGATACTCGGGTCTGAGGCGTCGTCCTAGGCCGATGATCGCGGCGGAGATGACCAGGGCGGCCCCCTGGGTCACCGGGAGATAACCCTGCGGCTGGAAAGCGCCGACCGCCAGCACTCCAGGGGTGGCCGAGCCGAGCAGGGCGGTGGCGGCCACGGCAAGGTCGCCGGGGCGGCGCCTGGAGAAGCCGGAGGACGGGGGTGGAGAGGGTGTCGTGCTGCCGGCAGTTGCGATGTGGCCCGCCAGCCAAGCTGGGATCGCGCCACCGGGCGACGCCTGCGGAGTTGCTGATGTGACAGTGACTGGGGCGGCTTTGCGTACCTTCCAGCTCTGGCTTGTCGCCGACCGCTGTGCAGGCAGGGTCACGGCGTCGGCCGTCAGGCGGGGAAGCGTCGAGCAAGGTTGAGTGAGGAAGCCTTGGATTCGGGCGGCCAGGATACGGACGCGTTCCTCGGGGTGTCCGAGCAGCAAGGGCCAGGCCAGGGATGTCGCAGGGTCCTTGAAGTCGGACTCGGAGAGGATCAGGTATTCGCCCTGGCTCTCGTGGAGCTGGCTCCACAGGCCGGGGTCCGCGGCGACCGCGACTAGGGAGAAGTAGATGAGCCAGGCTGAGAAGCGGTCCATGGCGGGCCCGAAGTCAGCGGCCGTCCGGGTGGGTGATTGGTAGTTGCGTTGGCCGTTCTCCGCTGCCACCTGGCCCTTGAGCGCGGGCACGTACATGCCGTCATAGTCGACGAGTCGGAGCGTGCCGTCGGTGGCAACCAGGATGTTCCCATGCTGCAGGTCACCGTGGGCGATCCCGTGATCGTCCAGGTCGCCCACCACCGCCAGAAAGCGGTCGGCGACGGTTTGGACGGCAGTCGTGTCCTGGCGGTGGCGTTCGATCCACGAGACGAGGTCGGTGCCCTCCACCCAGGCCATCTTGACCACCGGATACCAGTCGCCCACCGCCAGGACGCCCTGCTCAAGGAACTCAAAGCTCACCGGCCACGGCTGGCTGAGCGTGCCGGTGGCGAGGGCCCGGAGGGCGGTGCTGATTGCGGCGTACCGCGTGCCGATGGTGGAGGTATCCCGGGTAAAGCACTTCAGCGCGTAACGTTGTCCGTTTTTGGCGGTGATGGAGAAGACGCTGGCGAAGTTGCCAGAGATCGCCTTGGGGCCGAGGACGGGAGTCTGTTGGACGGTGCCGTGCTTGAGGTCGGAGTCCCGGAAGCAGAGCTCGGGATGCTGCAGGGCCTCCGCGTAGTTCGCGCCTGTGGGGAACTTCCTGACCCCTCCAGTTCCGGTGGCGGAACGACCGCCACGGGACATCGCCATCACGTCTCCGCTCTCACCCTAAGTGTGATTAGAGTTACGTCGTCGTTGCGCATGAGCCCCCGCGCGCGTTGGTCGTTCACCCACTCGCCGAAGGATTCCTCTCCGAGCTCCGCGAGTATGGCAAGCTGTGTCCCCGGCGCGGACGACTCGTGGCGCGGGGAGAGCAGCCAGGCCGCCAACGCGTCGCTGGCCAGCAGGATTTCGTCCCCCGGCATCAACGTGCCGTGTGCGATCGACAGCCGCTCCGCGACCAGCGCACTATCGTGGTTGCGGCTGCCCAGGAGCTGCGGCGTGATACCGAAACCATCGACGTTCTCAATGGGGAACGCCCGCAGCACCGAACCCTCTCGTAAGTGGAATAGGCAGCTGTCGCCCAAGGCGAAAGCGTGCCACGACCATTCGATGCTCTCGTCGCCGAGGAGAATGGCCCGTACCTCCGCACCCACGACGGTCGCGAACGCACCCTTGTCTAGGCCGGGTTGCTCATACCAAGTAATGGGCCGCCCACGGGCAGCGCGCTCGGCCTGGTACCGCTCCAGATATGCGTCCCAGCGTTCCGCGGACCGCCGCATGAAGTCGCCGACGAACCCGTCCACGTCCTCCCACCACTCGTGCCCCAGGGACATGGACTCCACGACGTCCTCCACCAGTCGCCCGGCCCACGCACCGGCGAGCAAGCTCTCCGATGCTCCGTCAGAGACCGCCGCGTAAACCGGCACGACCGTGCGCCCGTGATGGTCCGGCCGGGGATCACCAGGCCACCACACCAGTCCGGCGTCCTCGCACTCCTCGATCCTGTTGCCGGCCTTGGGCACCCGCAGTTGCCGGAATTCCGGCAGCACCGGGACGTCCCCCATGGTCAGCGCAGCTCTGTGGCGCGGGTGCCGATGTCGAGGAACTCCACAATGGAGGTGATGTCGGCGTTGTACACGAAGCCCCGCGTCGACTCGCTGACCCGGTGGCCCTGTGAGGCCGCGTAGGAGCGCATGTGGCTGGGCAGGACGCTCGACATCTGGAACAGCAGCCGCGAGTACGTGTCCGGCAGCCCCTCTTCGCTGTCCGGGAAGGTGACGGCTGCACCGTTGCTGCCGGAGACGTGCAGGTTGAACAGGAGTACCGCTCCGTCGGCCGTGGCGTGTGAGGCCAGTGCGATGGCGGCGCTCGTGGGGTCGCCGTCGGTGGACTCACCATCGGTGAGGTTCAGCACGATGGGCGGGAAGCCGCTCGGGTGCGCCTCGACCCAATTCGCCACCAGGGTATCCGCGTAGCCGAGGGCGCGCGTCATAGGTGTACCGCCGTTGGTGACCGGGTCCATCCACACGGGGAACTGGACCGATGTCTCGACCAGTCCGCCGGCGCCGTCGGGCACCTTCTTGGTACGGCTCTCGACCCGGGCCGGATTGTTGGCGACCTCGCTCAGCGGAACGACGTCGCGCCCGGCCAACGCCCCTTGGAACGCGGAGCCGACGTGATTGTGCCCGTACCCGATCACCGCCACGTGGAAGTAATCCCGTACGCCCTCTTCTTTGGCGCACTTGACAGACAACTCGGTCAGCAGCCGGTTGATCGCGTCGGACACCACCTGGGCCCGTTGCTGAGAGACCTCACCACTGCCCATGGGGTCGCTCATCGAGGCGGACTGGTCGACGAGGAAGATGAAGCAGCCCGGGTTGGTCCGGCTGATCTCTGCGGTGTACGGCACCTGCCGCCCCCTTGTTCATCTACGCAGACAAGCGGGAGGCCAGCCGATGTCATGCGCCCGCCCCCAAGGCGATCACCATATCGAATGAACAGCATTTTCACAGGTGCTTCACGAGCTTCTTCGGCCCGGTTCCCGCTCCGCAGCCCGTCATTGGTGAGCCTGTGGGGCTCGAAGGCCTTCCTGCATGCGATCCGCTCGACCACGTCTGTCGGCGGCTGCTCCATCAGCACCGGCCAACCTTACGTGACTTCGGCCGCAGTGCTCTTGAGAACCCTCGTGGCGCGAGCCGCCCTGAGTGGAATGATCTCGCACCCACCGCGAGCAAGAGAGGCCCTTGACCAGGTCACATGGCCGAGGCTCGTCGTGTTGGGCGGGCCTACTCGCGACTGGGACTCGAAAGTGCAGTCCAGTTTGCCTCTGTTCGGCCTGCGCACATGTCGCTACTCTGCGTGGCCATGGGGAAAGTGGTGCGTCTGTACTGGGGCTACGTATCAGTTGCAGCAGTGATCGTTGCATGGAGCCAGCAATGGGCGCTGTCAGTCATTGTGGCTCTGTCGGTAGGGGTCTCGGCCTACGCCTCCTTCCAGGTACCGGTCTGGTGTGGAGCGGTCAACCGAGATGGGCGGACCTACTGTCGCAACAACGCCTACGGCATCCTGATGGGGTGCCGGAATCGCCAACATCGCTGGCAGAAGCTCAAGATGATTGTGCTCCGAAGCAAGGTCGGAGACGTGAGCCGCGCGGTCTTCCCAACGCCGAAAGAGAAGTTCAATGCTGTCCTGGCTGTGGGGGGTCTGCTCTCAGCTATCGCAGCAGTGATCGTCCCCGTCGTGACAGGCGGTTGATGTTACACCCCGGTCCCATCCCGTCTGCCGCCAGCCCACGCACCGTTGAGCGGACGTCGCACCTGGCCTCTGCTCGGAGCTAGACGTCCTAGCGTCGAGGGAGAACCATGGCGATGGGCCGTAGGAGGCAGCGGCGCATCGTCGCGAAAGTTGCGATTTGCCGCCGGCGGCTACGACGTGGGCGAGAGGAGCGCAGCCGCCTGCCTGGTTGCTCCGGAGGCGCCTTACCTTTCAGACAAGATCGCTAGTCAGGATCCCGTAGATGGCCGAGTCGGCTAGTCCCCGCCGAGATCGGCGGTCCGGTTGGCCTTGGCCATCTGGAACCTGAGTCCCGGACAAGGTGGCCATCACCGGCATCGCCGACCGTCTGAACGTCCGTCCTAGCGTGGCAGTCGCACGGCCCCTACCACGTGGTCGGCGGCATGGTGCTCCTTGATTAGAAGTCATCTCAATTGGCTGGTTCGGTAGTGTGCGGGCGTGGGGATCGTTGAGCGGCTGGTGCCGGATGAGTTGTGGGCCTTGTTTCAGCGGGTGGTGCCGCCTGCACCGACCAGGCCGCAAGGCGGTGGCCGGCGACGGCACGGGGATCGGGAAGTGCTGGCGGCCATCGTGTTCGTGGCGACGTCGGGGTGCACGTGGCAGCAGTTGCCCACACCGTCGTTCGGGCCATCGGGCGCGACCGCTCATCGCCGGTTCACGGAGTGGACCAAGGCCCGAGTGTGGGCGAAGCTGCACCGCCTGGTCCTCGACGAGCTCGGCTCACGCGGTGAGCTGGACTGGAGCCGGTGCGCGATCGACTCGGTGAACATGCGGGCCCTGAAAGGGGGGACCTGACAGGCCCGAATCCTGTCGACCGGGGCAAGAACGGGTCGAAGATCCACTTGATCACCGAAGGCTCCGGTCTGCCCATCGCCATCGGGATCTCGGGAGCGAACACACACGACAGCCAGGCACTGATTCCCCTGATCCGCGGCATACCGCCGATCCGCTCCCGCCGCGGACCGCGTCGGCGCAAGCCCTCCAAGCTCTACGCGGACAAGGCCTACGACTCCACTCGATGGCGTCCCTTCTTGTGGTGTAGCCGATCATGTCGGGGGTGTGCGCCGGGGTGTACCGGCTGTGTAGCCTCCGCTCCCTGCCCATGAGGCGGG
>NZ_JBHYMQ010000041.1:0-70924 GCF_042742985.1 Streptomyces sp. NPDC058864
GTTGTGACGAAGGCTTTGGAGGGTGTTCGTGTTCTGGACATGACGCATGTCCAGTCGGGTCCGTCGGCGACGCAGTTGCTGGCGTGGCTGGGTGCGGACGTGGTGAAGCTGGAGGCGCCCACGGGTGACATCACCCGGCGTCAGCTGAGGGACCTGCCGGGGGTGGACAGTCTGTACTTCACGATGCTCAACGCGAACAAGCGGAGCATCACGCTGAACACCAAGACCCCGCGCGGGCGGGAGATCCTGACCGAACTGATCGCCCGCAGCGACGTGATGGTCGAGAACTTCGGCCCCGGCGCGATCGACCGGATGGGCTTCACCTGGGAGCGGATCCAGGAGATCAACCCGCGGATCGTGTACGCCTCGATCAAGGGATTCGGCGACGGCCCCTACACCGCCTTCAAGGCTTACGAGGTCGTCGCGCAGGCGATGGGCGGATCCATGGCCACCACCGGCTTCGAGGGCGGCCCCCCGATGGCCACCGGCGCACAGATCGGCGACTCCGGCACCGGCGTCCACGCCGTCGCCGGCATCCTGGCCGCCCTCTACCAGCGCACCCACACCGGACGCGGACAACGCGTCCAGGTCGCCATGCAGCACGCCGTCCTCAACCTGTGCCGCGTCAAACTCCGCGACCAGCAACGCCTGACCCACGGCCCACTCGCCGAATACCCCAACGAGGACTTCACCGACGAAGTCCCCCGCTCCGGCAACGCCTCCGGCGGCGGACAACCCGGCTGGGCCGTCAAATGCGCACCCGGCGGCCCCAACGACTACGTCTACGTCATCGTCCAACCCGTCGGCTGGCAACCCCTCGCCGAACTCATCGGCCACCCCGAACTCGCCGACGACCCCGAATGGGCCACCCCGGAAGCCCGGCTCCCCAAACTCGCCAAGATGTTCCAGCTCATCGAGGAATGGACCACCACCCTGCCCAAATGGCAGGTCCTCGAAGAACTCAACACCCACAACATCCCATGCGGGCCCATCCTCTCCACCAAAGAGATCATCGAGGACGACAGCCTCAAGGCCAACGAAATCGTCGTCGAGATCCCCCACCCCGAACGCGGCACCTACACCACCGTCGGCAACCCCCTCAAACTCTCCGACTCACCCACCACCATCCACCGCTCACCCCTCCTCGGCGAACACAACCACGACATCTACACCACCGAACTCGGCATCCACGAAGACGAGTTGGCCGGGTTGCGGACCGAAGGGGTGATCTGAGCGATGGCGGACACCAAGGGGCGCGAGGTCGTACGGTCGCACATCACAGAGCAACCGGTGGCGGTGCGGGGCACCGACCACCGGTGGGCCGGGGCAGCGGGGCTGCCCTGACCGACGCACCACCCGTGACGGGGCCGGGCCGCGTGAACCACGCGGACCGGGCCCGCCGCGCAGCACGAAAAGAGCACGGGGGCCGGCACGGGTCGGTCTCCACGGAGACCGACCCGTGCCGGCCCCAGGTCCAGGGGGCGCTGGCCAGACTCTTTCGAGGCAGGGGAATCATGACAATGGCGTCAACGACATCGACGTCCCAAGCACCCGTCACCTACCGAGAGGTGACCGACCACAACGGCCGGGTGTTCCGCGTCGGCGAGACCGACATGGACATCATGGGCCGGAAGCGCAAGTGGATGGTCATCCTGCCGTGGGTAGGCATGATGGGCATCAGCTCGGCGGAGTACGCGTTCGCGTCCGCCGAGGACACGCTCCACACCGCACACTCGTGGAGCAGCCTGCACATCTTCTGGATGCTCGGGGTCTGGGTCTTCTTCCAGGCCGCGGTGGCCTTCCCGGCGGGCAAGCTCCGCGAGTCCGGGAAGCTGCCGGCGCGCTACGCCATGATGTGCGGCGCCCTGGGTACCTTCCTGGGCTACCTGTCGCTGGCGTACGCACCGCACGTCGTCGTCGCGTACATCGGCTTCGGCATGTTCAGCGGCATGGGCGCCGGCATGGTCTACGCGACCTGCGTCAACATGGTCGGCAAGTGGTACCCGGAGCGGAAGGGAGGCAAGACCGGCTTCGTCAACGGCGGTTTCGCCTACGGCTCGGTGCCGTTCGTCTTCCTCTTCACCGGCTACATGAACCTGACCAACTTCCGCTGGGTGCTGGTCTCGGTCGGCGTCTTCCTCGCGGCGACCGTCGCGGTGGCCGGCTACTTCTTCAAGGACCCGCCGAAGAACTGGTGGCCCGCCGACGTCGACCCGCTGAAGGTGCCGGACGACCCGCGGGCACGGCGCGCCATGGAGAAGAACCCGCCCGCCGTACGGCAGTACACCCCCGCCGAGGCGTGGCGGACCGGCCGGGTGGCGCTGATGTGGTTCTGCCTGCTGTGCACCTCGGGCGTGAACATCTTCGGCATCGCCTTCCAGGTCGACATCGGTGAGGAGGCGGGCTTCGCCGGCGGGATCGTGGCCACGGCCATGTCCCTGAAGGCGATCGTCAACGGCACGGGCCGCGGCGTCATCGGCTGGCTGTCCGACCGTTACGGCCGCAAGCAGTGCCTGATCTTCGTCTGCCTCGTCCTCGGCCTCGCGCAGTACGGCATCCTGTGGTCCGCGGAGATCAAGAACCTTCCGCTGTTCCTGATCTTCTCGTCCATCTCCGGGTTCGGCGGCGGCGCGATCTTCCCGATGTTCGCGGCGATGACGGCCGACTACTTCGGCGAGAACAACAACGCGTCCAACTACGGCCTGGTCTACAGCTCCAAGCTGGTCTCGGGTCTGCTCGGCTCCGGCATGGGTGCCTTCGTCGTCAGCCACTGGGGCCACAGCGGGGCGTTCACCCTCGCGGGTTCGATCTCGCTATTCGCCGGCTTCGTCGCGCTCTTCCTCACCCCCCCGGGGCGTCCGAGGAAGAAGGACATCGAGCCCAACCCCCAGCCCATCAGCAGGGAGGCGATCTGACGTGACCGCCGGAGAGCACCCGGGGCTCCGGCACGGCACCTCGTGCCCGACGACCGGGTGTCCCTCCCGCCCGCCGCGGCGTCCCCGGACCACCCCCGTGTTCTAGGGGAACGCGCCGGAATGACGTGGGCCCCAGCCGTGGAACGCCACGGCTGGGGCCCACGCGGCGTTCAGCCCGAGCGGTCGGCGGCGATCGCCTTGTGGTGGCGGATCACCTCTTCGACGATGAATTTCAGGAACTTCTCCGCGAAGGCCGGGTCGAGGTGCGCTTCCTCGGCCATCAGGCGCAGCCGCTCGATCTGTTCCGCCTCGCGCCCCGGATCGGCGGGCGGCATGTTGTGCGCCGCCTTCAGCTCGCCCACCTGCTGCGTGGCCTTGAAGCGCTCCGCGAGGAGGTGCACCAGGGCCGCGTCCAGGTTGTCGATGCTGCCGCGCAGGTGGCGCAGCCGCTCCAGGGCGGCCGTGTCGTCCGCGTGTCCGTCGTCCATCCGCCCAGCCTAACCAGGGGGACGCGGATCAGTCGGCACGTCCCGTCGCGGCTACGGTCACGCCGAGGCCGATCATGGCGAGGCCGCCCGCACCGCCGACCAGCGAAAGGCGGCGCGGGGAGCGGGCGAACCACGAACGGGCCGCCGCGGCCACGAGGCCCATGGTGCTGTCCGAAACGAGGGCGATCGCGTTGAAGACCAGACCGAGCAGCAGCATCTGCACGGTGACGTGTCCGGCCGGGCGGTCGACGAACTGCGGCAGCACCGCCGCGTAGAACACCATCGTCTTGGGGTTCGAGACGCCGACCACGAAGCCCTCGCCGAGCGTGCGCAGCGCGCCGCGCGCCGCCCCCGCGCCCCCTGACGCCATGGTGAGGTCCCTGCGGTGCCGCAGCGCCTTGACGCCCAGGTACACCAGGTACGCGGCACCGGCCAGCTTGAGGGCCGCGAACAGCAGCGCCGAGCGCTCCACGACCGGGCCGACGCCGAGGGCGACGGCGACCACCAGGACGTACGAGCCGAGCGTGTTGCCGGCGACGGAGGTCAGCGCGACGCGACGCCCGTGGGCGAGCGCGCGGCCGATGACGAAGAGGACGCTGGGGCCCGGGATCACCACGAGCACCAGCGATACCAGGGCGAATGCCGCGAGCCGGTCGATGGACACCATGCCCGGAGGCTAATCGGGTATATCTTCCGGCGCACCGCATTAAGCGCGGGTACGAGGAGGCGGGATCAATCATGGGTGAGCCCAAGGGCGAGCAGCTGGAGGCCGTACGGGCCCGGCGGGAGGAACTGCGCGGGAGGTACCTGCACGAGCCCGCAGCGCGACCGGCGACGAGGGCGGCGGGGGTGCACCACGTCGCGTTCATCTGCCGGGACGTCGAGGAGACCATCCGCTTCTACCAGGAGTTCCTGGGCTTCCCGCTGGTGGAGCTGGTGGAGAACCGGGACTACGCGGGCTCCAGCCACTTCTTCTTCGACATCGGCCACGGCAACCTGCTGGGGTTCTTCGACTTCCCCGGCCACGAGCACCCCGAGCACCACGAGACGATCGGCGGGCTGCAGCACCTGGCCCTGTCGGTGACCGCCGAGCAGTTCGCCGAGGCCAAGCGCCGGCTGGACGAGACCGGGACGGAGTACCTCGGGCCGGACCGGGGCGTGGAGGACAGCCTCTACATCCGCGATCCCAACGGGGTCAACGTGGAGCTGTACCGGGAGGATCTCGGCCGGTTCGACGGCAAGCCGCTGTTCTGAGCCGCCGGGGCCCGGCAGGGCGGACCGGGGGCGCGGTCAGTCCTCGTGCGACCGCTGGTGGTACGAGGTCCTGGTGTGCTCGGTGTGCACGCGCATGACCTGCTGGGCCCGCTCGCCGTCGCGTCCGGCGATGGCCGCGATCAGCTCGCGGTGCTCGACCCAGGACTGCATGCCGCGCTGCCGGGCGACCGGGGTGTAGTACCAGCGCACGCGCCGCTCGACCTGCCGGGCGAGTTCGGCGAGCACCGCGTTCCCGGCCAGCTCCATAACGCAGGCGTGGAGGGCGGCGTTGGCCGCGACGACCGCGTCGACGTCGTCGGCGGTGACGGCC
This sequence comes from Streptomyces sp. NPDC058864, assembly GCF_042742985.1. NCBI lineage: Bacteria > Bacillati > Actinomycetota > Actinomycetes > Kitasatosporales > Streptomycetaceae > Streptomyces > Streptomyces sp. NPDC058864. Next base: position 4,989 of record NZ_JBHYMQ010000041.1, read on the forward strand.
GCCTCGCCCGCCTCGCACAGCTCCTCGAGCCGCTCCAGGCCCTTGGAGGTGGCGTTGGCCGCGGCGAGGCGGGCCGCCTCCGTCTCCAGCAGGGCGCGGACGACCAGGAGTTGGTCGGCCTCCTCGTCGGTGGGCTCGTGGACGAAGGCCCCCTGGGCAGGGCGCAGGTCCACCCACCCCTCGGTGTTGAGCCGCTGCAGGGCCTCGCGCACGGGCTGGCGGGACACCCCGAGGTGGCCGGCGAGTTCGGTCTCCACCAGGTGCTGGCCGGGGGTGAGCGAGCGGGTGATGATCAGCTCGAGCAGCGCCTCGTACACCTGTTCGCGCAGGGGTCCCGGACGCTGGAGCTTGGGTACGGATCCCTGCGACAGCCCGCTGGACAGCATCGACGCCCCAACCTTTCCCGGGGATGATTGGCTTTCGTCTACAGTCTACGCGCGCAGGACCCCGGCGCGGTCACCGGGCCCGATCGTGACGCTCTTCACACTTCCGGCGCCGCGACGCTCCCGCTACGCGGCGCCGGCGAGCTGGGAGGTCTTCAGGACGACCAGGGTGACCAGCACCAGCAGCATCGCGACCATCCCCGCCGTCTGCCACACGCCGCGGTGCCTGCGGGGCGCGTGGGCCAGGACGAGGCCGAGCGCGCCGCCGGTGAGCAGGCCGCCGAGGTGGCCCTGCCAGGAGGTGACGGCGGCGGAGACGACCATCCAGACCAGCAGGCCGATCAGGAGCTGCCGCCCGCCGATCGGGTCGTTGCGCAGGCGCTTGCCGAGGACGAAGTAGGCGGCGCCCAGGCCGAAGATCGCGCCGGAGGCGCCGACGGCGCCTTCGTGCGGGGCGATCAGGTAGACCAGTACGGAGCCGCCGAGGGCGGAGAGCAGGTAGAGCGAGGCGAAGCGGATCCGCCCCAACTGGGCCTCGACGGCCGGGCCGAGGGTCCACAGCGCGTACATGTTGAACAGGATGTGCAGGATCCCGAAGGTGCCCTGGTCCGGCGGCTGGTGGAGGAAGGCCGAGGTGATGAGCCGGTACCACTCGCCGTGGGCGATGCCGACGGCCTCGAAGCCGAAGGGCACCCCGCCGTCGTAGACGTACGTCACGCCGTCGGGGCCCAGCAGCCCCTGCCCCAGGGCGCCGAAGCGCGCGACGAGGTCGGAGAGGACCAGTTCGCCGAGGTAGGCGGCGATGTTGAGGGCGATCAGGACCTGCGTCACCACGGGCACGCCCGAGGTCGCCACCCGGCCGCCGAAGACGGTGCGCGCCTCGCGGATGCTCCTGCCGCCCTCCTTCACGCAGTCCGGGCAGTGGTGGCCGACCGCCGCCTCGCGCATGCAGTCCGGGCATATGGAGCGGTCGCAGCGGGTGCAGCGCACGTACGTCTCGCGCTTGGGATGCCGGTAGCAGGTGGTGACCGGCGGCTCGGTGCCCTGGTCGGTGTCCGTGGTGCTCACGAGCGCGAGGCCCCCCATGCGGCGAACGGGACGGTGGAGTCGCACGTTTGTACCCAGCCCGGGCGCAGTGCGTCAAACCACTCCGCTCTGCGCCTCCATGCGCAGACCGGAGGCCCGGTCGACGAGAACGACGGTGACCACGGTCAGGTCGGCGGCGTCGTTGCTCCCGGGGTCCCGGGAGACGAGGTCGCCCATGGTCACCCCCGGACAGATGGCGGCGTCCGGGAGTTCGACGACGAGGCGGAGGAAGTCGTCCTCCGTCACGCGGACGGTGCCGGTCGCGGGCGGGGCCTGGCCGGCGTCGTACATCCCCTCGTCGATCCGGGCGGTGAGGCCGCGGGCACCGGCGAGGAGGCCGCCGCCGCGGCCGGCGTGCACCTGGACCGTGACCGCGCCCGTCAGCGGGGTCCGCAGCGTCAGCGCGTGCCGGTCCGGTCCGGGGGAGACGGTGAGGCGCACCTTGAAGGTCGGCTCTCCCTTCATCCGGGGAAGGTTGTCCGCGCCGTAGCTCCCGATGACCATGTCCCGTGACACACCGGGCTCGCCGACCTGCCGTGCCGCGCCCTTGCCGCACTCCCCCGGCCGGGGCACCGCAACCGCCTCTTCCCGCCGGCCGTGTCCCCAGGCCAGTTGTGCGACCAGCAGGACCGCCGCGGCCGACGGGACGCCGATCCGCCACCACGCCCCCCGGCCCACCGAGAACGGCTTCCCGGCCACCGCACACCTCCTCGCCCGCCCCTCGTCCGTCCGGCGCCGATCCTATTCCGCGGCTCCCGCCAGCTCCCCTGCCGCGATGCCGTGATGCCGTGACGAGCGAGGCATCCGTCGCGGGCACAACGGAGTTGGTCCTGCGAGGAGGCGGCATGACCGCCCGGCCGCGGGCAGGAGAGGTGCTGCCGGACGAGGGTGCGGAGCGGCGGCGCATCCCGCCCGCTATCGAGGCGCTCCGTGCCACCGCGCGGCACGGGCGGACGGCGGAGATCGTCCTCACCCCGGCGCAAGGGCCCGCGACCGTGCTCCCGCCCCGCGACGCCGACGAGCCGCGGCAGGACGGCGGCAGGCCCCGGTCGAGTTCCTGCCCTTGCCCAGGCGTGAACGCCCGGGGTTCCGCGCGCCGGATCAGGCCGGACTACCGCCGGACCCTCCGCGACCGGGCGCCGGCCGGGACCGCTTTTACGACCCCTTGACCCCAAGGAGACGAATACTGTACACAGTATTCGTCCGGGGACGAAGCCCGGGCCGACGGACTCGTCGAGGTGGCCTCGCCGGACTACGGCGCGGTCACCCGTGGCAACCTCTGTAACAAGGGCCGATGCGGCTTCCAGCACGTACAGAACCGGGACTGATCGACATGGGACGGGTCACCGAACGGCGTCGGGTACTGAGGATCAGGGACGGAGCGGTCGACCACCGGGCGGACACCCTGGTCGCCGAGGAACCACTGGAGATCCGGCTGAACGGCAAGCCGCTCGCGATCACGATGCGCACCCCCGGCGACGACTTCGCGCTCGCGGCGGGCTTCCTGGTCAGCGAGGGCGTGCTCGGCGGCGCGCACGAGCTGGCGAACATCGTGTACTGCGCGGGCGCGACCGTCGACGGGTCCAACACCTACAACGTCGTCGACGTACGCCTGGCCCCCGGCGTCCCCGTCCCGGACATCACGCTGGAGCGCAACGTCTACACGACGTCCTCCTGCGGCCTGTGCGGCAAGGCCAGCCTCGACGCCGTGCGCACCACGGCGCGCTGGCCCGTCAGCGACCCCTCGCCGCTGCGGCTCGAGCCCGCACTGCTGTCCGCGCTCCCCGACCGGCTGCGCGCCGCGCAGCGGGTCTTCGACCGGACCGGCGGTCTGCACGCGGCCGCGCTCTTCACCGCCGAGGGCGAACTGCTCGACCTGCGCGAGGACGTCGGCCGCCACAACGCCGTGGACAAGATCGTGGGCCGCGCCCTCCAGCAGGACCTGCTGCCGCTCGCCGGGAAGATCCTGATGGTCTCCGGGCGGGCCTCCTTCGAACTCGCCCAGAAGGCCGTGATGGCCGGCATCCCGGTGCTCGCCGCCGTCTCGGCACCGTCCTCGCTCGCCGTCGACCTCGCCGCCGAGTCCGGACTCACCCTCGTCGGTTTCCTGCGGGGCACCTCCATGAACGTGTACGCGGGCGAAGAGCGGATCGCCCTGCCCGCGCCTGCGGCCGGGCGGGTCTGACCCGTCCCAGCACGCGTACACGCGTGCGGGACCGGCCGGCGAGGTTGCGCCCCCTGCGCCGGCCGGTCCCGCCGTAACCGAGGTAGACACTGTCCACCTCGGTTGTGGACACTGTCCACCATGACCACCGCTCCCCGCGCGCGCCTGCTCGACGCCGCCCTCGCCGTCCTGGACGACGAGGGGGTCGAGGGGCTGACCCTGCGGGCCATCGCACGGCGCGCCGAGGTGTCCCACGGGGCGCCGCTGAAGCACTTCCCGCACCGGGCGGCGCTGCTGTCCGCCGTGGCCACCGTAGGCTTCCGGGAACTCAACGCGCGCGCCGGCGCGGCCGTGCGGGAGTGTCCCGAGGGCGCCTCGGCGGCCGCCCGGCTGCGGGCCGGTTCCCGCGGCTACGTGGCCTACGCCCTGGGCCGGCCGGCGATGTTCACCCTGATGTTCCGGCACGACCTGCTGGACCCCCGGGACAGGGAACTCGGCCGGGCCGGGATGTCGGCCTTCGACGACCACCTCCTGGTGCTCGTGCGCGCCGCGCAGGCCGAGGGCTGGCGGCCCGGGGCGGACACCCGGGCGCTCACCGGCGCCGTGTGGTCCGGCCTGCACGGTGTGGCGCAGCTGTGGCTGTGGGGCTCGCTGGCCCTGGGCACCGGCGCCGCGTCCATCGACGAAGCGCTCGACGCGCTCTTCACCTCGTTCGACCTCAAGGAACACTGACGATGCACGAGAAGTACGGATTCGACCGCGAGACGGCCGTCACGGCGCGACCGGGCGAGCCCTCGGTCTACGACGCCGAGCTCCACGAGGGCTGGCGGATCGGCATGGGCGTCAACGGCGGACTGCTGCTCGCCCTCGCCGGCCGGGCCCTCGCCGAGGAACTGGGCGGCGACGGACAAGGGCACCGGGATCCGTTCTCGATCAGTGCCTACTACCTGTCGACCTCGCTCCCCGGCCCGGTGACCGCCCGCACGGAGACGCTGCGCCGCGGCCGCAGCGTCTCCACCGGCATGGTGTCCCTCGTGCAGGACGGCGAGGAGCGGCTGCGGGCGATAGCGACCTACGGCGACCTGGACGGCCACGACCACGCGGGCGACATACGCACCTCCGCCACTCCCCCGCGGATGCCACCGCCGGAAAAGTGCGTCGGCGCGGACGCGGCGCCGCCGGAGTTCCTGAAGTCGTCCCCGATGCTGGAGCGCATCGAGCTGCGCCTGGACCCGGACACCGTCGGCTGGGCGGTCGGCGCCCCCTCGGGCCGCGGCCTGGTGCAGGGCTGGCTGCGGATGCCCGACGGCCGCGAGCCCGACCCGCTGATGCTGCTGCTCGCCGTGGACACCCTGCCGCCGGTCAGCTTCGACCTGGGGATACCGGGCTGGGCGCCGACGCTGGAACTGACCGCGCACGTGCGGGCCAGGCCCGAGCCGGGGTGGCTGCGGCTGAAGCACTCCACCCGCAACTTCGCGGACGGCTACATGGAGGAGGACGCCGAGGTCTGGGACTCGGCGGGCCGTCTGGTGGCGCAGTCCCGGCAACTGGCGCGGGTGCGGCTGCCGCAGGGCGCCGCGTAGCGACGACACGCTGGGGGCGTGGCCCCGGGGCGCGCCGTCAGTGCAGCTGCGCCTGCCAGTCCTCGGGGACCTTGCCCGCGGGGCCCGGGGAGGGCTGGCCCTCGGGGCGGGAGTTCGGCGGCCGCAGTGCCGGACCGTCGTAGTACTCCTCGGTCTCGACGTTCCAGTACCAGTCCTCACCGGGCTCGTAGCTGGTGATGAACGGGTGGCCCTCCTCCTGCGCGTGCCGCGTGGCGTGCTGGGAGGGCGAGGAGTCGCAGCAGCCGATGTGCCCGCACTGCGCGCAGCGGCGCAGGTGGAGCCACCAGCCCGGCCCCTGGCCGGCACCGCAGTCGGCGCAGCCGTCGCCGCTCGGCCCGGCCGTGGGGTCGATACCCGGGATCGTGACGTCGTCCGCCATGGTGGACCCGCCTCCTTAACCGCGATCACGTTCTCCTGGCATGCTAACCGCCTCCGCGTGCCGCCACCGGGCGAAGCGGGAGGGGCCCCTCGGGCCGTCCGGTGACCCGGCCCTGGGCGCCGCCCACCGCCCGAGCCCGACCGCGGATCACGCGTCAGTGCCCGTCCGTCAGAACCTCGCCCAGCGCGCGCGACAGGCGGGCCAGCCACTCCGCCGCCGTGCCCGTGATGCCGGGGTGCGCGGCGCGGAAGGCGTCCCAGTCGACGCAGTGCGGGGCGACCTCGGCGAGACGGGACGCGGACGCGGGGTGGCCGGGTTCGCGGGCCGTCACCCGGCGCAGCAGGCGCGCGGAGAGGGCGGTGCCGGGGGCCTCGGCGAGAAGGACCGCGTCGTAGAGGTCCTTGCCCTGGGCGCGGCCCTCGGCGGCGGCGTCGGCCTGGAGCCACAGCAGCTTCCAGGCGAGGGAGAGTTCACGGCTCGCGGTGAGCAGCACGGCGGGGGGTCCGCCGTCGCCGCGCGGCACCGCGGTCAGGACGGGCGCCTCGGGGAGCCGTTCGTCGCGGGCGAAGTCCAGGCTCACTTCGCCCGGGGGCAGTCCGTCCGCGCACCAGGGGACGACGAGGCGAACGCCGGGCGTGTCGTACTCCGCGTAGGTCCAACTGCCGTCGTCCCGGGCACCCTCCGCGTCGAGGCGTACCCCAGGGGCGGCGTCGGGGTGGGCCCGGACCAGTTCCAGCAGTTCGCCGGGCGGGCCGTCGAAGTCCTCGGTGTCTTCGGGTTCCGGGTCGACGACCCAGTGCAGGCCCTCGGGCGGGACGTGGGCGCGCTGCCCGCCGGTGCCGAACTCCTCGTCCGTCCAGATCTCGGGGCGGGCGGCGCCGTCGGCGGCCTCCGGCCACTGCTGCACGGTGGCCCGCTCGTCGACGTACGGGTACGGGTGGAACTGCTCGATCGGCACCACCAGGGAAGGCGCGACGATCCAGTCGAGGTCGCCCGGTTCGCGGGCGGCGGCGCCGACCCAGGCGGGCATCACCATGCTGCCGCGCAGCACGAGGCAGTCGGCCAGCGGGGACCGCGCGACGAGACCCAGCAGGTGGTCGAGGACGGCGCGCCGGGCGACGGCCGCCGGATCGCGCTGCCCGGCGCCGCTCACCGCTCCTCGTCGATCCAGCCGTCGTCGAGGGCGGGCCGGTCGTCGTGCACGACGAACTCCTCCTCGACCTCCACCACCGTGAAGCCCGCCCCGGCGAGGTCCGCGAGGAGCCCGTCGAGCCGCTGCCGCGCCTCGGGGCGCCCGACGTCGCGGCAGCGCTGGGTGACGAAGCGTTCGTGGCCGCGGTCGCCGTGGTCGCGGCGGGCGTTGCGGGAGACGTGCGCGGCATGGCGTCCGGCGATCGCCCGGACCTCGTCCAGGCGGGCGCGGTCGGTGACGAGGAGCTTGACGTGGTGCTCGAAGTAGCAGCCGGGCGGCAGGGCGCGGGCCTCCCGGGCGGTGCGGGGGACGCCGGTGTTCCAGGGTGCGGCCTCGATCTTCACGCGTGCCACGCCGATCCCCTCGGCGCGCAGCAGACCGGTCCACCGCGCGGCGGCGGAGCGCTGCGCGGGCAGGGCGCCGCGGCCGCGCACGGTCAGCATCGGCTGGTCGGGGGTGGCGCCGCGGTCGAGCACGATGCGGGTGTACTTGAGGCCGTTGCGCTCCGCCCAGCGGCGTATCCGCTCCTCGTCGCCGGGCCGCGGTGCGGGCACCGTGAAGTGGGTCTCGAAGTCGCCGGTGACGTCCGTCGCCGGGGTGCCGGCTACCACGCCGGCCGGACCGGTCCGCCCGGGGCGAGCCGGCCGAGGTCCGCGGCGAGGGCGCGCAGCCGGTCCTCGCCGAGCTCGGCGGCCCAGGGGCGTACGGCCTCGGCTGCGGCCCGCTCGGCGGCGCGGGTGCAGGCACGTCCGCGCTCGGTGAGGACGACCAGCCGGGCCCGGGCGTCGTCCGGGTGCGGGCGGCGTTCCGCGTAGCCCTTGGCCTCGAGTTCGTCGACGAGCTGCCCAGCCGCCTGGCGGGTCACCCCGAGGTGCGCGGCGAGTTCGGTGACGGTCGCGCCGCCCGCCGACATCCGGGCGAAGGCGAAGCCGTGGGCGGGCCGGAGGTCGTCGAAGCCTCGTGCGAGGACGCCGTCGTGGATGGCGGCGGTGAGGGCGCCGGCGGCGGCGAGCAGGTTGACGCCCAGGGCCATGGCCAGGGCCTCTTCGTCCTTCATCCGGCCACCTTGACACAGTGCGCAAGCGACTTGACCATATGGGCAAGCAACTTGCTCAATTTGCTTGCCTATATGGGGACAGGAGCCCGCATGCCCGTCGTCCGTTCCGCCGACGCCGCAGTCCACGAGCTGCATGGTGTCCGCTTCGTCTCGTACGCCCGCACCGCCACCGGCAGCACCGAACTGTGCGCGTGGCGCGGAGAGGTGCCGGCCGGGACCGCCGGTCCCGCGCACACGATCAGCCGTGAGGAGGTCTTCCTGGTGCTGTCCGGCAGTCCGCGCCTGACCATCGACGGCGAGACCCACGACCTGGCCCCCGGCGACGTCGCCATGGCGCCCGCCGGCTCGCGCCTGGCCCTGGAGAACCCGGGCGACGGCCCCGCCTCCGTCTGGGTGACCACCGGTGCCGGCCTGGAGGCGGTGCTCGCCGACGGGTCGCGCATCAGCCCGCCCTGGGCGCGCTGATCCGGCCGGACGCCCCCGCGGGTCAGCGCGTCACTGCAGGTGGGCGGTGTCGTTCCAGAGGGTGATCGCAGGGTCGCCGTACTCCCAGCCGAGCACCGACAGCGAGGCCGGGGCCAGGCTCAGCACCATGCCGCGCATCGGGTCCAGCCGGAGCCAGCGGGCGGCCAGGGTGCGCAGGAAGTGGCCGTGGGCGAAGACAACCGCGTCACTGTCCTCCTCCTTGACCCAGGCCACCACCTCGTCCGCGCGGTTGGCGACCTGCCAGGAGGTCTCGCCGCCAACGACACCGTCGCGCCAGATCACCCAGCCCGGGCGCTCCTCCCTGATCTCCGGGGACGTACGGCCCTCGTACTCGCCGTAGTCCCACTCGCGCAGTGCGTCCCAGGTCTGCGCCCGGTCACCGAAACCGGCGAGCTCGCAGGTCTCGCGGGCGCGCTGGAGGGGGCTGGTGCGGACCCGGGCTCCCGGGAAGTCGTGCCAGGGCGCGCGGGACAGCCGCTTGCCCAGCAGGCGGGCGGCCTCCCGGCCCTCGTCGGTGAGCGGGATGTCGGTCCTGCCGGTGTGCTGGCCGCTCTTGGACCACTCGGTCTGGCCGTGCCGGACGAGCACGAGGCGCGGAGCCATCAGGGGGCCACCTCCTTGTGGACGGCCGCGATGTCGTTGCCGTCGGGATCACTGACGAAAGCGCGGTGACGCGCGCGGTGCCCCGGCTGCCGCCGGGGTGCGTGCCGCGAGGTGCCCCGGCCGGCGCCGCGGCCCCGGCCGGGGACGCCGATATGGTGGATGGACGTCGCCACCGCTGCCTCCGAGGTCACGTGGACAGTGTCCCTCCCGACCGGTGGGACGCACAAAACGGTGCCCGCGCCGCCCGGCGGGGCACACCGGCAGGCCGGTCCGGCCGGCGCCACGACTGCCCGCGGGAGAACACGCCATGAACGCATCCGCACCCTCGGCGCCGGAGCCGCTCGACGTGCGCTGGATCCACGGGTCGCCCTCGGCGAAGCACAACACCGATCCGGACATCCAGGTCTTCGAGTACGACGAACGCACCTTCATCCTGCGGCAGAACAAGGCGGTCCACTACGAGGCGCCGTTCCTCTTCCTTCTCTTCGGGGACGACCGCGCGGTACTCCTGGACACCGGGGCCACGCCGGAGGAGGAGTTCTTCCCGCTGCGGGAGGTCGTGGACGAGTTGTTCGAGCTGCGGCCGCCCGCCCTCCAGCGGCCGGGCTACGAACTGCTGGTGCTGCACACCCACGCGCACGGCGACCACGTCGCGGGGGACGCACAGTTCGCCGGCCGGCCGGACACCGTCGTGGTGCCGGCGGACCGCGACAGCGCCTGGGACTTCCTCGGCTTCAGCGAGGACCCCGACCGCGTGGCCCGCCTGGACCTCGGGGGCCGGGTCCTGGAATGCCTCGCCACGCCCGGCCACCACGCCTCGGCCGTCACCTACTACGACCCGGCGACGGGCTTCCTGCTGACCGGCGACACGGTCTACCCGGGCCGGCTGTACGTGGCGGACTGGGCCGCCTTCCGGCGCACCCTCGACCGGCTGGTCGCCTTCGCCGCGGAGCGCCCGGTCACCCATGTGCTGGGCTGCCACATCGAGATGACCCGCGAGCCGGGTGTGGACTACCCGGTCCGCACCACCCACCAGCCCGACGAGCCGCCGCTGGAGATGAGCGTGGACCAGCTCCGCGAGGTCCGGCGGGCGGTCGAGGAGATCGGCGACCGGCCGGGACGCCACGCCTACCCGGGGTTCGTCGTCTGCCGCACGGACTGAGCGCCTTCGAACGTACGGCAGACCGTCCGGGTGTTCGCACTCGCCGTCACGCCGACCGTCCTCCTCCTGCTGGAAGTCGTCCCCTCCGCGGTCGCCCAGCTGATGCGTGCGCGGCCCGGCCTGGAACGGCTGGACGAGCTGACCCGGCTCGGCGTCCTGGAGGGACGGCGCCTGTGGGTGGTCACCCTGCTCGGCACGCTGCACACGCTGGGTGCCGCCGGCGTGATCGTCGGACTGCGGCACCCTCCCGTCGGCGTCGCGGGCGCAGCGCTGGAGGCCGGGATCTTCGCCTGGGTGCTGCCGTGCCAACTGCGCTCCGGTGACCGGGGGCGTGCCCTGTTCGCGTACACGCTGTTCCTGGCGATGGCACTGGCGGTCCTGGGGGTCGACGCCCTGCGCTGAGCGGGCCCTCCGCCGCCGTGCGGCCGGGCCCCGCGCTCACCTGCGGGCGGCCACGACCTCCCGGGGCCGCGCGGCGGCCGGGGCGGCGGCGGGCGCGGCCGACTCCGCCTGCCGGGCCCACCGCTTGGCGAGGACCGCGCACACCATCAGCTGCATCTGGTGGAAGAGCATCAGCGGCAGCACCATCAGCCCGGCCTGGGCACCGAACAGCACCGAGGCCATGGGCAGTCCGGCCGCCAGGCTCTTCTTCGACCCGGCGAAGACGATGGTCACCCGGTCCGCGCGGGGGAAGCCGAGCCTGCGCGCGCCGTACGAGGTGAGGCCGAGCATCGCGGCCAGCAGAAGCGCCTCGGCGAGCAGCAGTCCGAGCAGGCGCAGCGGTGTGACCTGGTGCCAGATGCCGCGCACCACGCCCTCGCTGAACGCCGTGTAGACGACCAGCAGGATCGAGCCCCGGTCGACCAGGCCGAGCACCTTCTTGTGGCGGGTGACGAAGCCGCCGACCCAGCGGCGCAGCAGCTGACCGGCCACGAAGGGCGCCAGCAGCTGCAGCACGATGCCGAGCACCGCGTCCGCCGAGAAGCCCGCGCCGCTCCCCCCGAGCAGCAGCGCGGCCAGCAGCGGGGTGAGGACGAGCCCGGCGAGGCTGGAGAAGGAGCCGGCGCAGATGGCGGCGGCCACGTTGCCGCGGGCGACGGAGGTGAAGGCGATCGAGGACTGGATGGTCGAGGGGACCAGGCACAGGAAGAGCAGCCCGGTGTGCAGCTCGGGCGTCAGCAGGTACGGCACGAGTCCGCCCGAGGCCAGGCCCAGCAGCGGGAAGAGAACGAAGGTGGCTGCCAGGACGGTGCCGTGCAGGCGCCAGTGGCGCAGCCCGTCCATCGCCTCGCGGGTGGACAGGCGCACGCCGTAGAGGAAGAAGAGCAGCCCCACCGCTCCGGTGGACGCCCCGCCCGCGAGGTGGGCGCCGGTACCCCGGGCGGGCAGCAGCGCCGCGAGGAGCACGGTGCCGAGCAGCGCCGCGATGTACGGGTCCACAGGGAGCCAGGACGGGTAACGCAGGCGGCGCATGGTGGTTCCTCAACGGTGCTGGACGGGGCCCTCTCCAGAGTGCCCGCTGACCGGGCGATCGTAAATGACTTTGACCGCACTCACTGTCATCACGTATCGCGATGGGGGCGGTAGGCTGGCCGTGTGTTCGATCCGGTGCAGCTGCGGACCTTCGTCGCCGTGGCCCAGACGCTGAGCTTCACGCAGGCCGGTCGCCGGCTGGGCCTGCGCCAGTCGACGGTGAGCCAGCATGTGCGCAAGCTGGAGGAGGCCGCCGGCCGGCGGTTCTTCGCGCGCGACACGCACAGTGTCGAGCTGACCGAGGACGGCGAGGCCATGCTGGGCTTCGCCCGGACGATCCTGGAGGCGAACGAGCGCGCCGCGGGCTGGTTCGCGGGCACCCGGCTGCGCGGCCGGCTGCGCCTGGGCGCCTCGGAGGACTTCGTCCTGACCCGGCTGCCCGAGATCCTGGAGGGCTTCCGGCGCGACCATCCCGAGGTCGACCTGGAACTGACGGTGGAGCTGTCGGCCACCTTGCACCGGCAGCTGGCGGCCGGCCGGCTGGACGTGATGCTGGGCAAGCGCGCGACCGGGGACACCCACGGCCAACTGGTCTGGAGCGACCGGCTGGTGTGGATCGCCGGGGAGCGCTACCGCCCCGAGGCCCAGCGGCCCGTGCCGCTGATCCTCTACCCGGCCCCCGCGATCACCCGGGCGCGGGCCCTGGAGGTCATGGAGCGGAACGGCCGTGCGTGGCGCATCGCGTGCACCAGCGGCTCGCTGAGCGGGCTGGTCGCCGCCGCCCGCGCGGGACTCGGGGTGATGGCGCACGCCGAGGGGCTGATCCCGCCCGGTCTGGTGCGGGTCCCGGCGCGCGCGGGACTGCCGGAGCTCGGCGGTGTCGACTTCGTGCTGCTGCACGGACGGCGGCGGCCGGCGGCGCAGGAGGCCGCGGACGCCCTCGCGGCGGCGATCCTCAGCGGATCCCTTCGGTCGTGATCTGCTTGACCAGGCGCAGCGACGGCACGGTCTCCACGTGCCGGACCCCGTCCAGGGCACCGACGCACTCGCTGAGGTAGCGGTAGAGCTGCGGCGTGCTGCTGCAGATGACCACGGCGACGAGGTTGGACGATCCGGTGGTCGCGGCGACGTAGGCGGTCTCGGGGTGCGCGGCCAGTGCCCGCCCGACGGAGGAGAGGGCGGAGGGGGCGGCCGTGATCCAGAAGATGGCGCGGGTGTCGTGGCCGACCCACGCCGTGTCGAGCTGCACGTCGGTGTAGAGCACACCCGAGCCGCGCAGTTGCTCCAGCCGCCGCTTGGCCGCCGACTCCGACAGGCCGGTGGCGCGGTGCAGTTCGGGGTAGGAGGCGCGGCCGTCCCTTGCCAGGACGGCCAGCAGGGCCTCGTCGGTGGCGTCAAGGACGACCGTGCCGGACGGCGGCACGGGCGGTGGCGGCCGCAGCGCGCCGATCTCCTCGGCGCTGAGGGCGCCGCGTTTGGCGAACCAGCCCAAGGCGCCGCCGTAGAAGGTGTGCAGGATGCTGTGGGCGCCGATCTCGACGATGCTCGGGGTGCGCGGCAGGCGCCCGAGGAGCAGCGCGTCGTGCTCGTCGTGGCTGCGCGGGCGGGTCACGCACATCACCTCCGTGCCGCCGGACATCAGGGAGATCCAGGCGGTGTCGTCCCGCCTGGCCAGGGCCTTGGCCAGGGACTCGGCGGCCTCGGGGGTGCTGCGCAGCCGCAGCGCCCAGCGGGTGCGTCCGAGCAGTTCCTGCTCCGGCAGCCCGAGCACGCGCATCCCGAAGTCGCCGCGGAGCCGGCGGTAGCGGCGGGCCACGGTCTGGTCGGAGACGCCGAGGACGTCGGCGATCCGGCTGAAGGGGGCGCGCCCGTCGAGCTGCAGGGCGTGCAGCAGCCGCATGTCGAACTCATCGAGCGTGTGGGAATCCATCGCTTGCTCCTCCTCGGTGTCGGATTCCATCGTCATTCAGCCAATGACTGGAGGAAACCCAGGTCCTCTCGCGATGGTACGGAGGACCCACCACGGAACGGAAGAACGGAACGGAGAAGGACCATGCACAAGTGGGGACCGCTGGTGGCGGTCTGCCTGGGCACCTTCATGCTGCTCATCGACGTGACGATCGTCGTCGTCGCACTGCCCGACATCGCGGACGCCCTGGACGCGTCGCTGTCCGATCTCCAGTGGATGATCGACATCTACGCGCTGGCGCTGGCCGCGCTGCTGCTGGGAGCCGGCTCGGCGGCCGACGTGATCGGGCGGCGCAGGATGTACGTCGCGGGCACGGCCCTGTTCGCGGCGGCCTCCCTCGCCTGCGGACTCGCGCCCGGCGCGGGTGTGCTGGTGGCGATGCGCGCGGTGCAAGGGGTCGGCGCGACGGCGATGTTCGCCACGACGCTCTCCCTGCTCGGCGCGGCCTACGAGGGCCGCGACCGGTCGGTGGCGCTGGGCGTGTGGGGCGCGGTCAGCGGCGCCGCGGCGGCGCTCGGGCCGGTGCTGGGCGGGCTGCTGACGCAGGCGCTGGACTGGCGCTGGATCTTCTACGTCAACCTGCCGGTGAGCGTCGCGGCGATCGCCCTCACGCTGCGGGTGGTGAAGGAGTCGCGCGGCCACGGCGGGGCCCGGATCGACTGGCCGGGCACGGCGTCCTTCACCGCGTTCGCCGGGCTGCTCACCTTCGCCGTGATCCGCGCGGACGAGGCCGGCTGGGCCTCGGCCCGTACGGCGTGGACGTTCGGCGCCGCGGTGGCGGCGCTGGTGGTGTTCGTCGTGGTGGAACGGCGCGCGGAGCAGCCGATGCTGGACCTCGCGCTGTTCCGCAACCCCTCCTTCACCGCGATCATGGTCGGCGCGCTGGCGCTGAGCGGGACGGCCTTCGGCTTCCTGCCGTACACCTCGCTGTGGCTGCAGACACTGCTCGGACTGAGCCCGGTCCGCGGCGGCCTGGTGCTGATACCCCTGGCGCTGGCGGCCTTCGTGGCCTCGGCTGTGGGCGGCCGTTTCCTGCACGGCGCTCCGTACCGGCTGGTGATCGGCGGCGGGATGGTGCTCATCGGCGCCGGTGCGCTGGCGCAGGCGGTACTGGACGCCGGTTCCGGCTGGGGCGCGCTGACCGCCGGCCTGGTGGTGGCGGGCCTCGGCGTCGGGCTGGTCAACCCGGCGATCGCGGGGGCGGCCCTCGCCTCCGTGCCGCCGCGGCGGGCGGGCATGGCGGGCGGCGCGGTCAACACCTTCCGCCAGCTCGGGTACGCCCTGGGCGTCGCCGTGTTCGGCACCCTGCTCTCCACGCGGATGGAGCACTCGCTGCGGGACGCCGGGGCCCCCGCCCCGCACGAGACGGCCCGGGCGCTCGCGGGCGGCGGCGCGCGGGAACTGCTGGCCCAGGTCCCCTCCGGCCGTCGCGCGGCGGCGGACCACGCGCTGCACGCCGCCTTCGCCTCGGGTCTGGACGCGGCGGCCCTGGCGGCGGGTGTCGCCGGGCTGCTGGCGGGCGCGGTCGTGCTCGCCCTGGTACGCGAACGGCCGGGCAGGGCGGCACCGGCGGCCGCCCCCGAGCCGGTAGGGGCTGTAGAGCGGCCGTGATCCCCGCGAGGGGATTTGGTGCAGAGTCCGGGCGGACCCCGGTCCGCCCGGCAGCCGCCCCCCGGCGCCATGTTCCTTGCGGTAACCGCGAATCGGCTCGTCACGCGGGTGTGAGGGAGCCCACCCGGGTCTTCACAGCCGAAAGTCACACCCCTCCCCACCGCACGTGGTATCGGGTACGTTCTGTGACCGCCCAAGTGGTCGAGGAGCGACGTTGCGCGAGTTCACCATTCCCCCACTGGTGACGGCACCCCAGGTCGGAGGTCTGGCGGACGCGGTGTTCGTCAATGCCGACGAAGAGCCGGACCGGATCGTGCTGAGCCGCCGCACCCGAGCGGACGGCGCAGACGGCACTGACGGAACTGACGGCAGCACCGACTGGGAGCACGTCACGGCCGCACGGTTCCGGGACGAGGTCCTCGCGGTGGCGAAGGGCCTGATCGCCCAGGGGATCCGCTTCGGCGACCGGGTCGGCCTGATGTCCCGGACGCGCTACGAGTGGACGGTGCTGGACTTCGCACTGTGGGCGATCGGCGCCCAGCCCGTCCCCATCTACCCCACCTCGTCCTCCGACCAGGTCCGCTGGATGCTGCACGACTCCAAGGCGGTCGCCTGCGTGGTCGAGCACGAGGACCACGCGATGACGATCGGCGCGGTCGTCGACGAACTCCCTCACCTGACGCGGCTGTGGCAGCTGGACTCCGACGTGCTGTCCGAACTGGCCCGGCACGGCCTCGCCGTCGACGACGACCTGGTGCACCGGTACCGCAAGGCGGTCACCCCGGACGCCATCGCGACGATCATCTACACCTCGGGCACCACCGGCCGCCCCAAGGGATGCGTGATCACCCACGGCAACTTCATGGCCGAGAGCGACAATGTCGTCGCCAGGTACGAGCCGGTCTTCCACAGCAAGCGCGGCGACGAGGCCTCCACCCTGCTCTTCCTGCCGCTCGCCCACGTCTTCGGCCGCATGGTGGAGGTCGCGGCGGTCCGCGCGAAGGTCCGGCTGGGCCACCAGCCCAACCTGGCCGCGGCGGAACTGCTGCCGGCGATGGCCTCCTTCAAACCGACCTTCGTGCTCGCCGTGCCGTACGTCTTCGAGAAGGTCTTCCAGGGCGCCCGCCGCAAGGCCGAGGCGGGGGGCAGGCTCGGGCCCTTCGAGAAGGCCGTGGAGGTGGCGGTGCGGCACGCCGAGGCGATGGAGGCCCGGGCCTTCGGCACCGGCCCCGGCCCCAGCACCTCCCTGCGGATGCAGCACCAGCTGTACGAGAAGCTGGTCTACGGCAAGGTGCGCGCCGCCCTCGGCGGCAAGGTCCGGCACGCCTTCTCCGGCGGCTCGGCGATGGACCGGCAGCTGGGGCTGTTCTTCGACGGCGCGGGCGTACGGATATTCGAGGGGTACGGGCTCACCGAGAGCACGGCCGCCGCGGTTGCCAACCCGCCCGAGCAGACACGTTTCGGCACGGTGGGCGTGCCCATCCCGGGCACTACCGTGCACATCGCCGACGACGGCGAGATCTGGGTGTACGGCGGTCAGGTCTTCAGCGAGTACCTCAACAACCCCAAGGCCACCGCGGAGGTGCTGCACGACGGCTGGCTCGCCACCGGCGACCTCGGCGCGCTCGACGAGGACGGCTACCTCACCATCACCGGGCGGAAGAAGGAGATCCTGGTGACCAGCGGCGGCAAGTCCGTCTCGCCGGTGGTGCTGGAGGACCGGGTGCGTTCCCACCCGCTGGTCTCGCAGTGCGTCGTGGTCGGCAACGACCGGCCCTTCATCGGCGCGCTGATCACCCTCGACCCCGAGGGCGTCGGGCACTGGCTGAGCATGCGGTCCAAGCCGCAGCTGCCGATCGCCAGGCTGATCCGCGACCCCGACCTGGAGACGGAGATCCGGCGGGCGGTCGTCGCCGCCAACACGCTCGTCTCGCAGGCCGAGTCGATCCGCACCTTCCGCATCCTGGCCGGGCAGTTCTCGGAGGAGGGCGGGCTGCTGACGCCGTCGCTCAAGCTGAAGAGAAGGGCGATAGAGAAGGCGTACACCCGCGAGATCGAGGCCCTCTACCACTCGTAGGGCGTGCCGTGGGCTGGACAGAGCGGCCCGCCGCGCACGGGACGGCGCCGGGGAATGGCGCCGCCGCGGAGATCGTTGAAGTACGGGCAGACCCTGAGTCCGGCTCCGACGAAGTGAGGACGTCCTGCTCGTGAGCAAGGTTCCCGACATCACCCTGAACAACGGCGTGACCATGCCGCAGCTCGGTTTCGGCGTCTGGCGGGTCCCGGACGACGAAGCCGCCACCGCGGTCGCCACGGCCCTGGAGGCCGGCTACCGCAGCATCGACACCGCCGCGCTCTACCGGAACGAACAGGGCACCGGCCGCGCCATCGCCGCCTCCGGCGTCCCGCGCGAGGAACTGTTCGTCACCACCAAGCTGTGGAACACCGATCAGGGCCACGACAACGCCCTGCGCGCCTTCGACGCCTCCCTCGGCAAGCTCGGCCTCGACTACGTTGACCTCTACCTGATCCACTGGCCCGCCCCGGCCCGCGGCCTGTACCCGGAGACCTGGCGCGCCCTGGAGAAGATCCACGCCGACGGCCGCGCCAAGGCCATCGGCGTGTCCAACTTCCCGGTCGCCCAGCTGCAGCACCTGCTCGACGAGGGCGGCGTCGTACCCGTCCTCAACCAGGTCGAGCTGCACCCCCACCTCCCGCAGGGCGAGCTGCGGGCCTTCCACGCGGAGCAGGGCATCGCCACCGAGGCCTGGTCACCGCTCGGTCAGGGCCGCGGCCTCCTCGACGAGCCGGCGCTCGCTGCCGTGGCCGCCAAGCACGGCAGGACCCCGGCCCAGGTCGTCCTGCGCTGGCACCTCCAGCTCGGCAACGTCGTGATCCCCAAGTCCGTGACCCCCTCGCGGATCCGGGAGAACATCGAGGTCTTCGGCTTCGAGCTCGACGGGGAGGACCTGGCCGCGATCGACGCCCTCGACAACGGCGGGCGCCTCGGCCCGGACCCGTCCTCCTTCAACTGACCGCGTCGGCCGACGCGCGCACGCCGAGAGGCGGCGGCCGGGCGGGCCGCCGCCTCACACGTGCTCAGACGTCGCCGGCGACCACCGGGTAGTGGTCCGAGTAGTCGTCGAAGGTGTAGGTGGTGCCCCAGCTGGTGACCGACCACCGCGGGGAGTGCTCGTCGACCACGCGGTTGTTCCAGCGGGCCGGACGCGCGTGGCCGTTGCGCAGCAGCGCGTAGTCCAGGCGCTGCGCGGGGTCGTCGGGGTAGCGGTCGTACGCGACGGAGTTGGTGGCGGGGTCGAAGCTGGCGGCCGGACCCGGGTCGGCGTCGGGTGCCGTGACGTCCAGGTCGGCGAGCATGCGGGCGTGCTCGGCTCCGCCGGCGGCGGTGTTGAGGTCGCCCGCGACGAACACGGGCTCGGCGGCGGGGACCGCCCGGGCGTCGAGGAAGGCGTCGATCTCCTGGTTCTGCGCGGCGCGGACGCTCGCCGCCTCGCCGCTGCCGCAGGCGGAGTCGTCGGCCTGGGTGTGGGTGCCGACAACGTGGACCCGGGTGCCGTTCACGTCGAGGACGGCGTACACGAAGCCCTTGTTGGAGAACCAGTCCGCACCGCACGCGTCGCCGTACACGTGCTGGACCTTCTCCAGGATCGGCCACTTGCTGAGGATCGTCACTCCGCCGTCCTCGGGCGTGAGCGAGCTGTACGCGCCCTCGGTGCGGTCCCAGCCGCT
Source organism: Streptomyces sp. NPDC058864 (assembly GCF_042742985.1). Lineage (NCBI taxonomy): Bacteria > Bacillati > Actinomycetota > Actinomycetes > Kitasatosporales > Streptomycetaceae > Streptomyces > Streptomyces sp. NPDC058864. Next base: position 23,908 of record NZ_JBHYMQ010000041.1, read on the forward strand.
CCTGGACCGGCCCAGCACCGGGGTCTGGTACGGGTAGCGGCTCCTCAGGTTCGCCTGCAGCCGGTCGGAGGCCCCGTTGTCGAAGGCCTCCTGGAAGACCAGGACGTCGGCGCCCTGCACGTAGCCGGAGGCGGCGACGAGGTCGGCGCGCTCCAGCTGGCCCCAGTTGGGGTAGAGGGTGCGCGGCAGCATCATCACGTTGCTCGTGACCAGCCGGAGCTGAGGTGCGGTGGCGGTGGCGGTGGCCGTCGGGGCGGCGGCCGCGGTTCCGGTGCCGGCGGCGCCGGCGGACGGGGCGAGGAGCAGGACGAAGGCGCAGGCGGCGGCTCTGCCGTGTCTCACGGGCTCTCCTGGAGTCGGGTGGAGCTCGGTCGCGGAAACAGCGTGAGACTAGGGGCAGTTGGTTACCGCCGGGTAGATGGCGGGCGGCTAACCTACGGGCGTGCTGGACTACGAGGAGCAGGCCGCGATCTACGACGCCACCCGCGGCGGCGTCCCACGGGCCGAGGCCGCGGCAGCCGCCGTGCTCGGGCTGATACCGCGGCCGGCCCGGACCGTGCTCGACATCGGCTGCGGCACCGGCCTGGTGACGGCCCGTTACACCGGGCGCCCCGGGCTGCGCGTGCTCGGCGTCGACGCCGCCCTGGCCATGGCCCGGCTCTCCGCCGGGCGGGTGGGGCCGGGCATCGTCCAGGGCGACGTACGCCGGCTGCCGTTCGCGACCGCCTCGCTGGACGCGGTGACGGCCGTGTGGGTGCTCCATCTGCTGCCGGACGCGCCCGCGGTGATCGCCGAGTGCGCTCGGGTGCTGCGGCCCGGCGGGGTGCTCGTCACCACGGTCGACAAGGACGCCGGGCACGACGTCGGCTGCGACGTCGACGCGCTCCTCGCGCCGTTCCGCACGCGGGAGGCGTACGACGCGGAGGAACGGGTGGTGCGGCAGGCCGCGGCACACGGCCTGCGCCCCGCGGGTGCGGCCCGTTTCGCCGGCCACGGCCAGGGCCGCACCCCGCGTGATCTCGCCGCCCGGATCGCCGCGGGCGAGTTCGCCTCCGCGCTCGCCCTGCGCGACGGCGACACGGAAGCTCTCGCCGGACGCCTGGCCGCGCTGCCCGAGCAGGACACCGCCCGCCCCGACCCGGTCTACCGGTTGCTGGCCCTCGTCAAGGACTCCCCTACAGCGGGGGCTCGTTGAGCAGTTCGGCCAGCCGGCCGCGGCGCGGGGCCCCGCACCTGCGTTACGGTCGGGGCATGACGACGACCACGGCGGGTGTGGGGACGTTGCTGCGCGGCTGGCGCGAGCGGCGCCGGATCAGCCAGCTGGAACTCGCCCTGCGCGCGGACAGCTCGGCCCGGCACATCAGCTTCGTCGAGACCGGGCGCTCCCGCCCCAGCCAGGCCATGGTCCTGCGGCTCGCCGAGCACCTCGACGTACCCGTCCGGGAGCGCAACGCCCTGCTCGTCGCGGCCGGTTACGCGCCCGCGTACCCGGAGACCCCGTTGGGCGACCCCGCGATGCACCCGCTGCGCGAGAGCCTCGACCGGCTCCTGGCGGCCTACGAGCCGTACCCCGCGCTGGTGCTCGACGGCATGTACGACGTCGTCGCCGCCAACCAGGGTGTGGGCGCCCTGCTCGAGGGCGTCGCCCCGCACCTGCTGCGGCCGCCGCTCAACGCCATGCGCGTCACGCTCCACCCCGAGGGCATGGCCCCGCGCATCCGCAACTTCGCGCAGTGGCGCGGGCACCTGCTGGAACGGATCGAGCGTCAGATCACGATGAGCGGCCACGGGCCGCTGCGCGCCCTGTACGAGGAGCTGACGTCGTACCCCGCCCCGCCTGGCCACGCCGAGGAGCCCCCTGCCTCGGCCCCCGCCGCCTCCGAGGAGGCCGAGGTCTTCCCCTTCGCGCTGCCGATGCGGATCGAACACGGCGGCCGGGTGCTGTCCTTCATCTCCACGGCCACCACGTTCAACACCCCGATGGACGTGACGGTCTCCGAGCTGGCGATCGAGACCTTCCTGCCCGCCGACCCGGAGACCGCCGCCGCCCTGCGGTCCCTCACGCCGCGGGGAGCCGGTCCAGGAACCCGCTGACGGAACGGATCCGGCCGTCCTCCGCGAGCGTGATCACGTCGGAGCCGGCGATCGGCGCCGTCCCGGGCTCCGCGCCGGCCGCCCCCAGCTCCCAGGCGAAGCGCGCCACGTCGTGGTGCCCCTCCACCTCCCCCACCTGCGTGAACGCGAAACCGGGGAACCGCTCCCCCACTCCCGCGATCAGCGCCCCGATCCCCTCGTGCCCGCCCACCTGGGCGAGCGGGTCGGTGTACGTACCGTCCTCCACCCACGCGGCGGCCACCGCCTTCGCCCTCGCCTCCGCGTCCACGCTGCTGTTCCACGCCTCGAAGTAGCGGGCGACGGCGGCCTCGTACCGGTTCTGCGACATCACGGTCCTCCTCGTCCTGGCGGTTCTACCCGGACGGACGGGGTGGAGTGCGCCACCCCGTCCGCCCGGTGATCCCACCCTGCCGGGCCCGCGGGACGGGGTCGATTACGCCGGGGGTAATGGCGAGGCGGCGTGCGCGTGCCGCCCCGCGCAGCCCGCGCGGGGAAGCCGCTCTGCGCGTGACGGGGACGAGGGACGGCTACGCGGCGAGCGTCGCCAGCATCCGCTCGGGTGCGGTCAGAATCGAGAAGTGGCCTTGGCCGGGGTGGACGTGAAGGCGGGCCCCGGGTATCGCGGCGGCGAAGCGGCGGGCGTGCTGGAGCGGGACGGTGGTGTCGGCGTCCCCGTGGTGGATCGACGTGGGCACTCGGATCGATTCGAGGTCGAAACCCCAGGGTCGGGTCAGCACCCGCAGATCCTGCGCGACTCCCCGGCTGCCGCGGTGGAACGCCTCCACGTAGTTGGCCAGGAAGGCCGTGCGTTCGTCCGGCCGGGCGAGGGCGCGCCGGTCGCAGGCAGGCATCTCGCTGGTCGCCAGACGGAGGAACAGCCCTGGTGCCCGGCGCGCCGGCGTGGCCAGGCGGCCCATGAACCAGCCACCGAAGGCCGGAGCGTGCCGGGCGATCCGCAGGGACGCGCGCTGCCCGGCCGCCATGCCGCGGGTGGGCCAAGCGGGCGGACCGAGGGGCGCGACGAGAAGCAGGCTGCTTACACGGTCGGGCAGCTCGGAGGCGCAGGCGGCCGCGAACGCTCCGCCGCCCGAGACGCCGAGCACGGCCACCGAGTCGACGTCCAATGCGTCCAGGACGAGGGTGGCCTCGGCAGTCCAGTCGACGACCCGCGTCAGGCGACGGGCGTCGGTGCCGCCGATGCCGGGACGGTCCGGGGCGATGAAGCGCAGTCCGAGCGCGTCGGCCGCGGCCGCGAAGCCGTACACGGCCAGCCGGGAGTCGGCCAGCCCGTGGCAGAGCAGCACAGCGGGCGCGTCCGGCTCCCCCAGCACCTCGACCGCGATCACCCCGCCGTCGGCTCGACGCAGCTCCACTCTCCTATCGTCTCTCTTCACCTCGATCCGAGAGCTGCCTGATCGGCTCTTCGGACGAAACGGTGCGGGGAGGCGAGGCGCCCGGTCCGGCGGATGGGCTGCGACCGGTCATTCGTCGTCCGGCGGCCCAGGACTCCGTACGCGGGTTCGCCCCGGTGCCGGCCTGGCCAAGGGCCGGTAAAGACCCGGGCGGGCCGCTGATCGATCTGTTAGCTTCGGTCCCACGTGACGTCGCTCGAGGAGGTGAGACCCATGAACGCGGTATCTCTGTGGGTGCTCCCCCTGCCGTCACGGTCTGGCGACTGACATAGGTGTCGCCGGGAGCGCCTCGACAACAAGGCACTCCCGAAGGGCAACACCCATGAACTCTCTTCAGTTCACCGCCGAGTCGTCGTCGAACGGCGTGATCGAGCGCGACTTCACCGTGGACGGGGTCCCCGGCGTCCTCTGGTCACCGGCTTCCGGTACGGACCTCGCGCCTCTGGTCCTGATGGGGCACGGCGGCGGCAACCACAAGAAGCACCCGGCGATGTCCGGCCGGGCCCGGCGTCTGGTGACCGGCTGCGGCTTCCACGTGGCCGTCCTCGATGCGCCCGGTCACGGCGACCGGCCGCGTACGGCTCATGACGAGGCGGAGATCGCCGAACTGTTCCGGGCGAGGGCGGCCGGCGAACCGGAAGGGCCGGTCGTCGTCCGCTACAACGACCACTTGGCGGCGCTCGCCGTGCCCGAGTACCGGGCGCTCCTGGACGCCCTCCAGGAGCTTCCGGAGATCGGCACCGACGGGCCGGTCGGCTACTGGGGGATCAACATGGGGACCGCGATCGGCGTGCCGTTCGTGGCGACCGAACCCCGGATCACGGCTGCGGTCTTCGGCCAGCACTGGCCCGACGTCCTGGCCGAGAAGGCACGGCGGATCACCGTCCCGATCGAATTCGATCTGCAGTGGGACGACGAGCACATCTCCCGCGAGGAGGGCCTCGCGCTGTTCGACGCCTTCGCCTCGAAGGAGAAGTCGTTGCACGTGAACTCGGGCAGGCACAAGGAGCTGCCCCGCTTCGAGGCCGACAGCGCGGTCCGCTTCTTCGCCCGGCACCTTGGCGAACGGGTCACCGCGTCGGCCTGACGTGCGCGGTTGCGGCATCCGGCAGGCCGGATGCCGCGACCGCCTCCGGCTTTCTCGTGATCCGAGACCACGGAGTCCATTCCGTGGTCTTTACTCAGCGGTAATTGGGAGTCCACGCGGCTCCTCTTTACCGTTTGCATGCAATCGTTCCAGTTGTGGCGAAAAGTCGCACTGGAGGCAACGATGACCGATCTTCCATTCGAACAGGACGTCAGGAAGCTGGCGTCCGCCGTCTCTGGCCCTGTACTGACGCCCGGGGACGAGGGGTACGCCGGGGAGTGTTCGGGGGCGAACCTCGCGGTGGCGCACCATCCACAGGTGGTCGTGGGCGCGGCGACCGAGGGCGACGTGCAGGCGGCCGTGCGGTTCGCCGGGGAGCGCGGGCTGCCGGTGGGGGTGCTGGCCACCGGGCACGGTCCGGCGCTGCCGGTGGACGAGGGGGTGCTGATCACCACGCGGCGGCTGGACGGGGTGCGCGTGGACGCCGGCGCCCGGACGGCGCACGTGGGGGCGGGGGCCCTGTGGGGGCCGGTGGTGGAGGCGGCGGCCGGGGACGGTCTCGCGCCCCTGGTGGGCTCGTCACCGTCGGTCCGCGTGGTCGGCTACACCCTGGGCGGCGGACTGAGCATCAGCATGGCCCGGGCCCAGGGCTGGGCCGCCGATCACGTGCAGACCATGGACGTGGTCACCGCCGACGGAGAGCTGCGGCGCGCCGCGCCGCAAGAGGAGCCGGACCTCTACTGGGCCCTGCTGGGCGGCAAGAGCAACTTCGGCGTCGTCACCGCCATGGCGTTCACCCTGTTCCCGGTGAGCCGGCTCTACGCGGGCAACCTCTACTACGCCGGGGAGCACGCGGGACAAGTCCTGCGGGCCTACCGGGACTTCACGGCGGCCGCGCCCGACGAGGTCACGTCCTCGCTCGCGCTGATGCGGATGCCGGACGCGCCCTTTCTCCCGGCGTTCATGCGCGGCACCCTGACGGTGAACGTCCGCGTCTCCTGCGTCGCACCGCCCGAACTGGGCGACCGGCTCGTCGCGCCGATGCGGAACGCCGCACCGCTGCTCGCGGACACGGTGACGGAGATGCCCTACGCGGACTGCCTGGGCATCATCCCGGAAGGCGGCGAACCCTGGGCCGCCGTCGAGCACTTCGCCCTGCTCGACGGGCTGACCCCGCGGGCCGTCGAGGCCGTCCTCGACACCGCCGGCCCCGACGCCCGGACGCGGATCGACATCGTCGACGTACGCCACCTCGGCGGCGCACTGGCCGCGCCGCCCGCGGCCCCCAACGCCGTCGGCAACCGGGACGCCGCCTTCGCGGTACTGACGCTGACCTTCGTGGCTGCCGGCGAGGCGGAGCGAAGTGCCGCCTCGGGCACGGAACTCACCGCGCGTCTGACGCCCCGGCCGGGCGACCGCCGGCACCCCACGTTCCTCTCCCACGCGGACGCGGTCGAGGAACGGACCCCGGCGGCGTACTCGCCGGAGACCTACCGTCGGCTGCGCGCGGTGAAGGCACGGTACGACCCGGACAACGTGTTCCGGTTCAACCACAACATCCCGGCGGCGGGTTGAGCAGCCCTCACCACCACGACGTGGGATAGACCTCGCGCCTCAGCCGGGCGGAGACCATCTGCACCACGACGAGGAGCAACGCGCCGGCGGCCAGCAGGGGGACGAAGTGGATCGCGGACGGAGTGGTGAGCATGATCATGACCGCGGTGGCCATGGCCGGCGGATGGGGCGTCCTGAGCAGCAGCACGAGTCCGCAGGCGACGCCGCAGCCCACGACGGCGGCCCAGGGGCCGTGCCAGCCGAGGGCGAGCACGCCGAAGCAGACGAGGCAGGAGACCATGTGGCCGCCGATGACGTGGCGGGGCTGGGCGAGCGGGGATTCGGGGGTCGCGGTGACGATCGCCATCGTCGCCGCGAGCGGCGGTACGAGCACCGTCTGGTGGGTGAGCGTGCCCAGGGCCACCAGTACGGCCAGTCCGACCGAGGTCGTGACGGCCGCGGAGGCGATCGTGCGCGGGGGCAGCCGCGGCAGGTGGCGTTTGCCGCGGCGCTTCGGCGCCGGCTCCGCCTCACCGGGCTCGGCGTCGGCGGTCTTGGCCGCCCCGGGCGCGTCAGTCGCCATGAGGGCGACCGGTCTCGGGACATGACGGGGCGCAGGCCCCCGGGGCACGCGGAATCAGCATGGGGACTCCTCGGATCATCCCCGTATCCGGCCCACGGCGGCTCTTCCGTGACGACGGGGATCACGCCCTCGATCGTCGCGTCGCCGCCCGGGTAGCGTCCAAGACCGCATTCCTATCGCTTGATCGAAGGCCTCTATCGACCCGTGCGGGGCCGGCCCGATCCGGCACCGCGCGGCCCGATCCGGCAGGGCGCGGTCCGGCGGGAGAATGGCCGCCGTGGAACGTCTGTTGCACCTCGACCGCACGCTCGACGAGCTGGACCCGCCTCGCTGGGATGCCCCGCCCGCGGACGCGACGCGTCCCGTCCGCAAGGTGCACGCGTTGCGGCGCGTCCCGCTGGGCGAGCTCCGCCCCGCGGATCTGCAGACGCTGCTCGCCCAGCGGGTGGGCCTGCCGTACGTCCTGCCGCTCACGGTGCGGCTCCTCGTCGCGGAACCGCTGCTGGACGCCTGGTTCTACGAGGGGGACCTGCTGCTCACGGCTGTCGCGGTCCCCGACGCCGCCTGGGACGCCCTGCCCGGTCTCGCCGCGCGGTTGGCCGCCGTCGTCGCGGACCTGCCGGAGGCGGCGGTCGCCGACCTGCCCCGCGGCGCGGCCCGGGAGATCGTCCGCTTCGGCTCCGGCTCCGCGCGGCGCTAGCGGACCCCGCGCACCTTGGCGATCAGCAGTCCGCCGAGCAGGGTGACGAGCGCGGTCGCAAGGTACAGGCCGGTGTAGCCGCCGAGGTGGGCGATGACGGGGGCGGCGAGGGCGGGGGCGAGCACCTGGGGGCCGGAGTTGGCGATGTTGATGACGCCCAGGTCCTTGGCGCGGTGCTCGGCGGCCGGGAGGACCTGGGTCACCAGGGCCTGGTCCACGGCCAGGTAGATGCCGAAGCCGGCGCCCAGCACCGCGGCGGCGGCCATCGCGGCGGGCCAGGTGTGGACGCAGGCCAGCAGCACCGCGCCGAGCGCCATGACCACGGCGCAGAGCCGTACGAAGCCCTTGCGCCGGCCGGCCCGGTCGGAGAGCACGCCCACCGGGACGGCGGTGAGCGCCGCGCAGAGGGTGTAGATCAGGGTGAGGACCAGTACGCCGGTGTCGGGGTCCTCGAGGCCGACCGAGTCGGTGAGGTAGTAGAGCAGGTAGAGCGTGCCCATGGCGTTGCCCAGGTTGATCAGGAAGCGGGTCAGCCAGGCCCAGCCGAAGTCGGGATGGCGGCGCGGGCTCACCCACAGGCCGGCGACCAGGCGCCGCGCGTCGAGGGGCGGGCGCAGCTCGCGGGGCAGCGCGGGTTCGCCGAAGCGGAGCACGAAGGGCAGCGCGAGGACGACGGTCAGCAGGGCGACCGCCGCGTAGCCGGAGGCGATCCCGGTGACCACGGTGGTGGTGACGACGGCACCGATGACGAGGCCGAGGGACTGGGTGATGCCGGTCCATCCGGAGACCTCGGCGCGCTGGCCGACCGGCACCCGGTCGGCGATCGGCGTGGTGACGCCCGCGAGCATGGCGTTGAGCCCGGCCTGGGCGAGGCACCAGCCGAGGGCCACGCCGAGGACGGTGTGCTGACCGGCCGTCACCAGGAGTCCGGCCGCCCCGGCCAGCGCGCCGCCGGCGATCCACGGCCGGCGGCGCCCGAAGCGTGAGGCCGTCCGGTCGGACAGGGCGCCGGCCACGGGGTTGGCGACCATCGCGACCAGGGCGCCGGCACCGGTCACCCAGGACAGCGCCGTGTGCTTCCCGTCCGGGTCGATGTGCTCCAGCTGCAGCGGCAGCAGGATCTGGATCGGGGTCATGAAGGCCATGAAGACGGCCAGCGTGGCCAGGCTGAGCAGGGCGGTCCAAGCCGGCCGGACCCGTACGGACGGCTCGGCCGACGTGGTGTCCGGGGTGTGGGCGGCGTCCTCACCGGTACGGCGCATGCGGTTCCCCCTGCAGCACCCTAGAACATGAGGTCATCTCATGTTCGCGCGAGTGTAGTGCCGGGCTCGCGGGGCGCCAAGGGATACGGGCGGATCAGTGCGCGGTGCGGCGCGCCTGCGCGATGCGCTCCCGGTACCAGTGGTAGGAGGCCTTCGGCGTCCGCCGCCGGGTCGCGTAGTCGACGTGGACCAGTCCGAACCGCTGGTGGTAGCCCTCGGCCCATTCGAAGTTGTCCAGCAGCGACCAGGTGTAGTAGCCGCGGACGTCGACCCCGCGGGCGTGCGCGGTCTCGACGGCCTCGATGTGGGTGCGCAGGTAGTCGATGCGGCCCTCGTCGCGGATCTCGCCGTCGTCCGCCACGCGGTCGGCCTGGGAGCAGCCGTTCTCGGTGATCCAGACGGGCGGGAGCGCGGCCCCGTAGCGCGCGGCGAGACCGGTGAGCAGTTCGGTGAGGCCGTCCGGCACCACCGGCCAGCCGAAGGCGGTGCGCGGGTAGTCGCGGCCCGGGACGGCGACGTCCGGTTCCAGGATGTCGAAGGGCAGGCCGGTCTCCGCCGAAGGGGCGGCGGTCCACGTGGGGTTGTAGTAGTTGACGCCCAGGCCGTCGAGCGGTGCCGCGACCACGTCGAGGTCGCCCTCCTGGACGACGCCGCCCCACGACGGGTCGGCGAGCCCGAACGCGGACAGGTCGGGGTAGCCGCCGAGCAGCAGCGGGTCGGTGAACAGCCCGTTGTGCAGCGCGTCGTAGGCCGCGGCGGCGGCGTGGTCGGCGTCGGTCGCGTCCTCGCGGGTCCGCACGGGGGTGCAGTTGTTGGCGATCAGCACCTGCGCGGGGACGGCGGCGTGCGCCCGCAGCGCGGCGGTGGCGAGCCCGTGCCCGAGCAACTGGTGATGGGCGACGGGCAGCGCCTCCAGCATCAGGGCGCGGCCGGGGGCGTGGGTGCCGAAGGCGTAACCGAAGACCATGTGGACGAAGGGCTCGTTAAGGGTGATCCAGCGGGTGACCCGGTCGCCGAGGCGTCCGGCGACGACGGCCGCGTACTCGGCGAAGTGGCTGGCGGTGTCGCGGTTCAGCCAGCCGCCCTCGTCCTCCAGCGCCTGCGGGAGGTCCCAGTGGAAGAGGGTCGGCGTGGGGGTGACGCCGGCCGCGAGGAGCTCGTCCACCAGGCGGTCGTAGAAGCCGAGTCCGCGCGGTTCGACGCGCCCCCGGCCCTCCGGCAGGACGCGCGGCCAGGAGATCGAGAAGCGGTAGGAGTCGAGCCCGAGGTCCTTCATCAGCGCCACGTCCTCGGCGTGGCGGTGGTAGTGGTCGCAGGCGACTTCACCGGTGTGGCCGTCGCGGATGGCGCCGGGCCGGGCGCTGAAGGTGTCCCAGACGGACGCCCCCTTGCCGTCCTCGGCGACGGCGCCCTCGATCTGGTACGCGGCGGTGGAGGCACCCCAGTTGAAGGAGGCGGGAAGCGGGGACATCGGGATCCTCTCCTCTGCCGGGCGCGAGAGACATGAGGAATGCTCATGTTGAGTTTCGCCAACCTACACCCGATCCGGCAGAGTGGAACCATGCAGGCACCCCCCGACCCGTCCGGTCCGCTCCGCCGACGCCCCGTGCAGCAGCGCAGCCGGGAACGTTTCGACCGGATCCTGGACGCCTGCGCGCGACTGCTGGACGAGGTCGGCCACACGGCGCTCACCACCAAGGAGGTGGCCCGGCGCGCGGAGGTCCCGATCGGGACGCTGTACCAGTTCTTCCCCGGCGTCGACGGGGTGCTGGGCGCCCTGGCCGAACGGAACCTGGGGCACTTCGCCGACCGGCTCACCCGCCGGGTGGAGGCCGAACGCCCGCAGCGGATCGGGGCGATGGTGGACCTGGCGATCGAGGAGTACGTCGCGATGCGCCGCGCCGTACCGGGCTTCGGCGTGGTCGACTTCGGGGCGATCGGCCGCGAGGACCCCCGCAGCATCCACCTTCTCGACGCGGTGCTGGAGAACAACGCGGCCGTCGCCGACCGGCTCTGGTTCCTCGTCGGCGGACTGCTCGGCGACGGTGACGGCGACCAGGCCACCGCCCGCGTACGGTTGCACGTCGCCCTCGAGTCCGCCGACGCCGTCCTCAGACTCGCCTTCCGCCGGGACCCCGAGGGCGATCCGGTGCTCATCGCCGAGTGCAAGCGGCTGCTGCGGGGCTACCTCGGCGGCTGACGGACACGCCGGGAGCCCCGTGGTGCCGGTGGGGGCGTCACGGGGCTCCGGTGCGTGTGCTGCCGGACGGGGGCCGGGGGGTCAGCCCTTGCGGGCCACGACCTCCTCGGTCAGCTGCGGCACGACCTGGAACAGATCACCGACCACGCCGTAGTCGACCAACTCGAAGATCGGCGCCTCCGGGTCCTTGTTGACCGCCACGATCGTCTTCGAGGTCTGCATACCCGCCCGGTGCTGAATCGCACCCGAGATACCCGCCGCCACATACAACTGCGGCGACACCGACTTACCCGTCTGACCCACCTGATTGGTGTGCGGATACCAACCCGCATCCACCGCGGCGCGGGAGGCACCCACCGCCGCACCCAGCGAATCGGCCAGCTCCTCGATCACCGAGAAACTCTCCGCACCACCCACACCCCGCCCACCGGACACCACGATCGCCGCCTCCGTCAGCTCCGGACGCCCCGTCGCCTCCCGCGCCGTACGCGACACCACCTTCGTGCCGGAGGCCAACGCACCGAAAGCCACATCCAGCGCCTCCACCGCACCCGCGGCAGAAACAGCCTCCACCGGCGCCGCATTCGGCTTCACCGTGATCACCGGCGTGCCCGTCGTCACCCGCGACCTCGTCGTGAACGACGCCGCGAACGCCGACTGCGTCGCCACCGGACCCTCAGGACCCGCCTCGACATCCACCGCGTCCGTGATGATGCCCGACCCCAACCGCAACGCCAGCCGCGCCGCGATCTCCTTGCCCTCACCCGAAGACGGCACCAGCACCGCCACCGGACCAACCACCCCGGCAGCCGCCTGCAGCGCGTCCACCTTCGGCACCACCAGATACTGCCCGAACTCCGCCGCGTCATTGACCAGCACCCGGGCCGCACCATGCTCACCCAGCACACCCGCGGTCGCCTCCGCGCCCGCACCCAGCGCCACCGCCACCGGCTCACCCAACCGACGCGCGATCGTCAGCAGCTCCAGCGTCGGCTTGCGAACCGCACCATCCACATGATCGACATAAACCAGGACTTCACCCATGGGAACACGTACTCCTGTGACTTCGAGGAACGAACGAAGAGGCTTCAGATGAACTTCTGGCTCGCGAGGAACTCCGCGAGCTGCTTGCCGCCCTCGCCCTCGTCCTTCACGATCACACCCGCCGACCGCGGCGGACGCGCCGACGCCTCATCCACCGTCGACCACGCCCCCGCCAGACCCACCTGCCCCGCATCGACACCCAGGTCGGACAGGTCCAGGGACTCCACCGGCTTCTTCTTCGCCGCCATGATCCCCTTGAACGACGGATACCGCGCCTCACCCGACTGGTCCGTCACCGACACCACCGCCGGCAACGACGCCTCCAGCAGCTCGCTCGCGGTGTCACCATCACGGCGACCCGACACCACGCCGCCCTCGACCCCCACCTCCGACAGCAACGTCACCTGCGGCACACCCAACCGCTCCGCCAGCAACGCCGGCACCACACCCGCCGTCCCGTCGGTGGACGCCATCCCCGTCACCACCAGATCGAACCCCGCATGCTCGACCGCCTTCGCCAGCACCAGCGACGTCCCCATCACATCACTGCCGTGCAGACCCCCGTCCTCGACATGCACCGCCTTGTCCGCACCCATCGACAACGCCTTGCGCAACGCGTCCTTCGCATCCTCCGGACCCACCGTCACCACCGTCACCTCGGCGTCACCCGACGCCTCCGCGATCTGCAGCGCCTGCTCCACCGCATACTCATCCAACTCGGACAGCAGACCATCCACCGCATCCCGATCCGTCGTCAGATCCCCCGCAAAATGACGATCCCCCGTGGCATCCGGCACGTACTTCACCGCGACAACGATCCTCAAGCTCACTTGATGTCCCTCCACACTCTCGGTTTGCTGATGCCGGTTACGGCAGGTTGCGGGCCATGACGATGCGCTGGACCTGGTTGGTGCCCTCGTAGATCTGGGTGATCTTCGCGTCGCGCATCATCCGCTCCACCGGGTAGTCGCGCGTGTACCCGTATCCGCCCAGCAGCTGCACCGCGTCCGTGGTGATCTCCATCGCCGCGTCCGAGGCGTAGCACTTGGCCGCCGCGCCGAAGAAGGTCAGGTCCGCGTCCGAGCGCTCCGACTTCGCCGCCGCCGCATAGGTCAGCTGCCGCGCCGCCTCCAGCTTCATCGCCATGTCCGCCAGCATGAACTGGATGCCCTGGAACTCGGCGATCGCCTTGCCGAACTGCTTGCGTTCCTTCACGTACCCCTTGGCGTAGTCCAGCGCGCCCTGCGCGATGCCGATCGCCTGCGCCGCGATCGTCACGCGCGTGTGGTCCAGGGTGCGCATCGCGGTGGCGAAGCCCGTGCCCTCGGCGCCGATCATCCGGTCGGCGGGGATGCGCACGTTGTCGAAGTACACCTCACGGGTGGGCGACCCCTTGATGCCCAGCTTCCTCTCCGGGGCGCCGAAGGACACGCCCTCGTCGCCCTTCTCCACCACGAAGGCCGATATGCCCTTGGAGCGCTTGTCCGGGTCGGTGACGGCCATGACGGTGTAGAACTCGCTCACGCCCGCGTTGGTGATCCACCGCTTGACGCCGTTGAGCACCCAGAAGTCCCCGTCGCGCACCGCGCGTGTCTTCATCCCCGCCGCGTCCGAGCCGGCCTCCGGCTCGGACAGGCAGTACGAGAACATCCCCTCGCCCCGCGCCAGCGCGCCCAGGTACTTCGCCTTCAGCTCCTGCGAGCCCGACAGCTGCACCGGCAGCGAGCCGAGCTTGTTCACCGCCGGGATCAGCGAGGACGAGGCGCACACCCGCGCCACCTCTTCGATCACGATCACCGTCGACAGCGCGTCCGCACCGGCGCCCCCGAACGCCTCCGGCACGTGCACCGCGTGCAGGTCGTTGGCCTCCAGCGCGTCCCGCGCCTCCTGCGGGAACCGGCCCTGCTCGTCGACCTCGGCCGCGAACGGGGCGATCTTCGCCTCGGCCAGGGAGCGCACCGCGTCCCGGAGCATGTCGTGCTCCTCCGACGTCCGGAAGAGGTCGAAATTGTCACTCACGTCCGTTACTCCAGTCCGCGTCAGACTTCCATGGCATCGAGTACCCTCAATTATGCACACTCAGTGCCATCGATCGACGGTCCCCCGGTGTTAGGTTCGCCTCCATGACCACGAAGCCCCCGATGCGGGACGCCCTCGTCGCCGCGGCCTTCCAGCTCTTCCTGGAACGCGGCTACGAGGCGACGACGATCGACGACATCGTCTCCCTCGCCGGCGTCGGGCGCCGGTCGTTCTTCCGCTACTTCCCCTCCAAGGAAGACGTGGTCTTCCCCGACCACGAGCGCGCGCTCGCCGACATGACCCGCTTCCTGGAGGCCAGCGCCGACGCGGACGACCCCGTGACGCGGGTCTGCGACGCGGCGCGCCTGGTGCTCGGCATGTACGCCGAGAACCCCACCTTCTCCGTGCAGCGCTACCGCCTCACCAAGCAGGTGCCCGGTCTGCGGGCGTACGAACTCTCGGTCGTCTGGCGCTACGAGCGGGCGCTCGCCGACTACCTCGGGGCACGTTACGCGGACCGCTCCGACGGCAAGCTCCGGGCCGACGTGATCGCGGCCGCCGTGGTCGCCGCGCACAACAACGGCCTGCGCACCTGGCTGCGTTCCGGGGCGGAGGGCGACGCCGGCGCGGCCGTGGACCACGCGCTGGAGTTCGTGCGCGCCGCCTGGAACGGGGAGGGCACCGCACGGCAGGGCGCCCCGGAGGCGGAGGACGACGTGGTGATCGTGATCACCAGGCGGCGGACGCCCATGTGGCGGGTCGTCCGGGAGATCGAGGCGGGCCTCGCGGAGGAGGGTTCTCCCGCGTAAGGCCTCACGTACGGCACTCAGTGCCTTCCCAAAGTGCACTCAGTGCCATATGGTGTGCGCCATGGATGACCGGACTCTCGACGCGCACGACGAATCGGTTGACGGCGGGCTGCTGGTCCAGCGGTGCCGTTGGTGCGGCAACACCTCCTTCCAGCGCCTCCTCTGCCCCACCTGCGCCTCCACGGAACTCGACGAGGTGCGCAGCGACGGCACCGGGGTGATCGTCCGCTCGATGCGGGACACGTCCCTGGTCGACCTCTCCGACGGGTTCTCGGTACGCGGCCGGATCGTCGGCGCCTCGCCGACGCAGGTGCGCAGCGGCGCCCGCGTCCGGCTGGCCCGTTCGGCGGACGACGAGGCGGGCGAGCTCCTCTTCGAGCTCTGCGAGCCGCCCGCGTCGCAGTACGCCTGGTAGCCGCCGCCCGGCCACCGTCTGCCGTACGTCAGTTGTGCGCCCCGTCCCCGCTCCCGTCGGTCCCGTTCCTGCCCCCGTCGGTGCCGTCCTGCGCCCAGGCGCGGTAGGCCTCGACCGCCGTGGGCAGGGTGGGGAAGATGCGCTCCCGGCCCACCGAATCGGTGAGCCCGTAGGCGTCCAGGTCGTCCAGCAGGTCCTGTTTGACGCGGGCGAGCGCGAGGACGATGCCGCGGTCGGCGAGTTCGCGGCGCAGTTCGTCCAGGGCGTCGAGCGCGGTGATGTCGACCTCGACATTGGCCTCGGCGTTGAGGACGAACCACCGCACCGGGTCGTGCTGGCGGTCGACGGAGGCGAGGGCCCGGCGCCGGAAGTCCTCGGCGTTGGCGAAGAACAGCGGCGAGTCGTAGCGGTAGACGAGCAGGCCGGGGATCGTGCGGGCCTGGGGGTAGTCGTCGACGTCGTGCATGCCGGCGAGGCCGGGCACCAGTCCCTCGACGGCGTCGTGCGGGCGGGCCACCCGGATCAGCATCTCGGCCACCGACAGGGCGACGGCCACCATGACGCCGTACAGGATGTCCAGGGCGAGCACGCCCGCCAGGCACGCGAGGGCCAGCAGCAGTTCACGGCGCCGGAACGACGCCAGGCGGCGGAACCCGGCGAGGTCGACCAGCCGGCAGGCGGCGAAGACCACGATGGCGCCGAGGACGGTGGAGGGCATCGCGGACAGCAGCGGGTTGAGGAACAGCAGGACGCAGACCACCGCCACCAGCGTCACCAGGGAGTACAGCTGGGTGCGGCTGCCCGCGGAGGCACCGAGGGCGGTACGGCTGGCGCTGCTGCTGACGGGGAAACCGTGCAGCACGCCCGACCCGAGGTTGGCGGCGCCCAGGGCGAGCAGCTCCTGGTTGCTGTCGAGACGGGCGGCGTCCCGGCCGGCGAAGGCCCTCGCGGTCAGCACGAAGTCGGTGTAGCCCACGAGCAGCACGCCGACCGCGGGCAGCAGCAGCCGGCCCAGGTCGCCGGGGGTGGGCAGGGCCGGCCGGGGCAGCCCGGAGGGGACCTCGCCGATGACCGCGATGCCGTGCCCCTCCAGCCCGAAGACGCCGACGACGACCGTGCCGGCCACCACGGCGAGCAGAGGCCCGGGGGCCCGGGGGGCGTACCGCTGGACGAGGAGGAGGAAGAGCAGCGCGGACGCGGCGAAGGCCACCGTCCCCGCGTGCGCCTGGGGCAGGTGCGTCACGAAGGAGACCAGTTGGGGGAAGAACTCCTCGCCCTCGACGGGCACCCCGGTCAGCTTGGGCAGCTGATCGATGATCATGATGCACGCGACCCCGGCGAGGTAGCCGACGAGCACGGGCCGGGACAGCAGGTCGGCGACGAAGCCCGCCCTCACGGCCCACGCCACCACGGCCAGCAGGCCGACCACGACGGCGAGCGCCGCGGCGAGCACGGTGTAACGGCCTGGGTCGCCCGCGGCGAGGGGCGCGATCGCGGTGGCGGTCATCAGTGCGGTGGTGGACTCGGGGCCGACCGACAGCTGCCGGGACGACCCGAGCAGGGCGTAGAGCGCGAGCGGCGCCAGGGTGGCCCACAGCCCGGCCACCGGCGGCAGCCCCGCCAGTTCGGCGTAGGCCATGACCTGCGGCACGAGGTACGCCGCCACCGTGACGCCGGCGAGCAGGTCGCCGCGCAGCCACGCCCTGCGGTAGCCGAGGAGGGTGGCCAGGCCCGGCAGCAGTCCGCGCCAACCGCGCTTGACGGCGGACCTCCCGGGCGGCGGGGCGGGAGTGGAGACGGCGGACGGCATGGGGTCATCCTCCCCGACGACCCCGCCTTGGGGCCGGTCGGCCCCTCCTCCCGCCCGGGGTGTCGGAGCACCCTGGAGGTGAGGGCGTACCGGACGAGAGGGAGGACGGCGATGACCACCACCACGACGGGCCTGCTCGACGCGCTGCCACCGGAGACCCGCGGGCGGCTGCTGGAACTCGCGCGCGACGTGTCCTTCCCGGCCCGGGGCCGGATCTTCGAGGAGGGGCACCGGGCCGACCGTTTCTGGATCATCCGTACCGGCTCGGTCACGCTCGACCTGCACGTGCCCGGCCGGCAGCCCGCCGTGGTCGAGACCCTGGGCCCGGGCGACCTGCTCGGCTGCTCGTGGCTCTTCCCGCCGTACTCCTGGCACCTGGGCGCGCGGGCGCAGAGCCCTGTGCGGGCCGACGAGTTCGACGCGACGGTGGTGCGGGCGCTGTGCGAGGCCGACGCGGTGTTCGGGCGCGCGGTCGCCCGGCGGGTCGCGCAGATAGTCGCCCACCGCCTGCAGGGGGCCCGCACCCGCCTCCTCGACCTGTACGGTCCGCAGGGCAGTGGCAGCACGGTGCACTGACGGACGCGTGGCCCGGTCGGGGATCGGGCGGCACCGGTGGCGGCGGCGCGCGAGGGCGTGTCCGATGGACCGCGGGCGGCGCGCGGCCGCGGGACCGGGAAATCGGGAACGGATGCCCTGGGGGCCGGGATGAGCGAGGCACGGGAGTTCACCGAGCGGGCACCGATCAGGGTGTTCCTGGTCGACGACCACGAAGTGGTGCGGCGCGGGTTGCACGATCTGCTCGACGCCGAGCCGGACATCGAGGTCGCCGGGGAGGCCGGCACGGTCGATCACGCCCTCGCCCGGGCCCCGGCGCTGCGGCCTGACGTGGCGATCCTCGACGTGCGCCTCCCGGACGGCGACGGCATCGGCGTCTGCCGGGAACTGCGCTCGCGCATGCCGGGGCTGGCCTGCCTGATGCTGACCTCCTTCGACGACGACGACGCGCTGCTGGACGCGATCATGGCCGGCGCTGCCGGGTACGTGCTGAAGCAGATCAAGGGGTCCGACCTGGTCTCCGCGGTCCGCACGGTGGCCTCCGGCCAGTCGATGCTCGACCCGGCGACCACCGCCCGCCTGATGAACAGCCTGCGCGAGCAGGAGCAGCCGCCGGAGCCGCAGGACGAGGCGCTGGCCGGGCTGACCCCGCGCGAGCGGGAGATCCTGGAGCTGATCGGCGAGGGGCTGACGAACCGGCAGATCGGGCAACGGCTGTTCCTGTCGGAGAAGACGGTCAAGAACCACATCTCCCGGATGCTGGGCAAGCTCGGCGTGGAACGCCGCATCCAGGCGGCGGTGCTCGCCACGGAGCACCGTGCCTCCGGCGGCACACCGGGGTCCGCCCCCTGAAGTGCCCCCGGGCGGCCGCAGTCCGGCAGGCACCACGCTGCTGCCTCAGGGCGTCGGCATTCCCAGGGCCACCGCGCACACCCGTGCGCGGCAACCGCGGGCGCCGCCGTTCAGCACGCACGCTGCTCCCGGGCAGCGCCCGAGGCCGTCCGTCCCACGGCACCGGCACGCACCGGCGCGGGCCCGCCCGCGACGGCGAACGACGCGTCCGGGCCACCGCACCCACCGCACAAAACAGCCGGCGGCGGCCGGCAGCGGCCCACCCGCCGCGCATCGGTCCCGCGAGGATGCCCCGGCGGCCCAGGGGACAGGGCCGGTCGGCCCTCCCCGTGGGGGGACGCGGCGTGCAGGGTGGGAGCACGCGCCGGCCGGAGGGAGCGCGCCATGAATCCCACCACACTCAATGGGGCGACCCTGGAGAAGCTGATCTCCGCCGCCGTCGCGGCGCCCTCGTTCCGCGGCAGCCAGCCATGGCGGTACCGACTCGATCCGGACACCGGCACGTTCCAGGTGCGGGCGGTCCCCGAGCCGGGGGTGCCGGAGTCGGAGGCGGCGGCCCGCGCCCTGCACGTGTCCGTCGGTGCCGCGGTGTTCAACCTGCGGGTCGCCCTGGCCCACTTCGGGTGGGAACCGGCCGTGCAGCTGCTGCCCGTACCCGGCGACCCCGATGTGCTCGCCGCCGTGCGCCCGCTCGGCCCGCGCCACGTCGGCGACAGCCCGTACCGGGACCTGTACGACGCGATCTGGCGCCGGCACAGCTGCCGCACGCCCTACTTCGCGCACTGCCCGACCGGGGCGGTCGTGCTGGAGCTGATCGACGCCGCGCACGCGGAGGGCGCGTCGCTGACCCTGCCGCGCACCGAGGAGGCGCTGCGGCTGCTGCGGCTGACCGCGGAGGCCGAGCAGCGCGGCGTGACGGGCGGGGGCCGTTCCGTCGGTTCCGGGGGCCGGGTCCACGAGGACTCCGGCGCCGGGTCGGCGGCGTTTCCCGATCTCGAGCGGCGGCCCCTGATCGCCGTGCTGTGCACACCGCACGACTCGTGTGCGGACTGGCTGCGGGCGGGACAGGCGATGGAGCGCGTGGTGCTCCTGGCGACGTCCCACACCGTCCACGCGACGCTGCTGCACGAGGCGATGGAGTGGCCGGACCTGCGGGCGGCGATGCGCACCACGGACTGCGGTCCGGACCTGGTGCAGATGCTCATCCGGTTCGGCTCCGCGGCGTGCGGCGACGAAGCGCCGCGGGCGCCGCTCCGGGGGGCCGCGGAGCGGGGCTGACCGCCGATCAGCGCGGACGTCCGCCGTCCGACGGCACCCGCCAGACCAGGCGGGTGCCGCCCTGGTCGGGCGTTTCGAGGGTCATGGTGCCGCCGAGCTTGTCGGCGCGCTGCGCGAGGTTGGCCAGTCCGCTGCGGCGCCCCTTCTCGGGGACGCCCACTCCGTCGTCGCTGACGGTGAGGGTGAGCGTGCCCGAGCCCACGACCAGGGACACGTCCGCGGTGCGGGCCCTCGCGTGGCGCGCCACGTTCGACAGGGCCTCGCCGAGCACCGCCACCACGTGATCGGCGACCGCGGTGGGGACGTCGGTGTCGATCAGTCCCTCCATGCGCAGGGACGGGGTGAAGCCCAGGGCGGGCACCGCCTCCTCCACCGCCCGCGCCGTCCGCACCCGCAGCCCCTGGCGGGCCGGGCCGGTGTCGTGGCTGCGCAGCCCGAAGATCGTCGAGCGGATGATCTTGATCGTCTCGTCCAGGTCGTCCACGGCCCGCAGCAGTCGCTCGCTGGCCTGCGGATGGTCCACGAAGCGGACCGCGCTCTGCAGCGTCATCCCGGTCGCGAACAGCCGCTGGATCGCCAGGTCGTGCAGGTCGCGGGCGATCCGGTCGTGGTCCTCCAGGAGGACCAGCTGCTCGGCCGCCCGACGGCGTTCGGCCAGCTCCATCGCCAGGGCGGCCGAGCCCGCGAAGCCCAGCAGCGGCGCCGTCTCCACCTCCGTGAAGGGCGCCTCCCCCTCGGCCCGGGCCAGCAGCAGCGCTCCGCGCACCCCCTGCGGGGTCGCCATCGGCACCGCCACCGCGGGCCCCAGGCCCCCGAACCGCGGCGGGCCCGCCACCACCCGTGGATCGCGCTGGATGTCGACGCTGGTCAGCGGCTCGTTCGCGGCCATGGCCGCGCCGGTGAAGGATCCCTCGCACGGCAGCGTCAGCCCCCGGTGGGCGTCGGCGTCGATGCCGGTGGCGATCGCCATGGTGATCCCGCCGCTCCCGGCGGGCAGGGCCAGCACCCCCAGGTCCGCGCCGAGGATCCGCCGCGCGTGCTCCACGATGAGCTCCAGCACCGCGTTCTCCTCGATGCCCGACAGCAGGCTTCTGGTGATCTCCGCGTTCGCCGCCAGCCACCGCTGCCGCGACCTGGCCTCCTCGTACAGCCGGGCGTTGTCGATCGCCACCCCGGCCGCCACCGCCAGGGTGGACAACACCGTCTCGTCCTCGCCGTCGAACTCCTTGCCGCCCCGTTTCTCCGTCAGGTAGAGGTTGCCGAACACCTCGTCGCGGACCCGGATCGGCACCCCCAGGAAGGAGTGCATCGGGGGGTGGTTCGGCGGGAAGCCGTGGGAGGCCGGGTGCTGCGCGATCTCCTGCAGCCGCAGCGGCGCCGGGTGCCGGATCAGCTCGCCCAGGATGCCGTGGCCCGAGGGCAGCGGCCCGATCGCCTCGGTCTGCTCGTCCCTGACGCCCACCGGCAGGAATTGGGCCAGCCGGGCGTCGTCGCCGATCACGCCCAGTGCCCCGTACTCCGCGTCCACCAGCACGACCGCCGCCTCCACGATCCGCTGCAGCACCTGCGGCAGGTCCAGCTCGCGTCCGACCGACAGCACCGCCTCCAGCAGGCTGTGCACACGATCGCGCGTCCCCCGCACCGCGTCGATGCGCGATTGCAGCTCGTCCAGCAACTCGTCGAGCTGCAGCCGCGGCAGGCCCTCGGCGTCCTTGCCGCCGTCAGTCCCCACCGGCACCTCCGTCCGCCGTGGCGGCCCTCGTGGGACCCCTTCTCAAAGTAGCGCCACCCCGCGGGGAGGACGCGCGGAACGGCACCGCTATTCGTGGCCGCGTTCCCCCGGCGGCACGGCCGCCCAGTGCTCGATCTTCTCGTCGGGCGCCAGCCGCGCCAGGGCCTCGCCGAGCCTGCGGCAGACCTGCTCGATCTCGCGGCGGGTGTGCTCGCGTTCGGTGACGGTCGCCGCCAGCAGCAGGGCGGTCAGCGAGGC
Organism: Streptomyces sp. NPDC058864; assembly: GCF_042742985.1. Taxonomy (NCBI): domain Bacteria; kingdom Bacillati; phylum Actinomycetota; class Actinomycetes; order Kitasatosporales; family Streptomycetaceae; genus Streptomyces; species Streptomyces sp. NPDC058864. The sequence continues at coordinate 45,593 of NZ_JBHYMQ010000041.1, forward strand.
GGACCCGTTGAACGCCTGGAGGGTCACCATCTTGGCGAAGAGGTCGTGCCCGGCGAACGGCCCCGCCCCCGCCGCCGCGGCGTCGATCGCGATGAGCGAGGTGATCAGGGCACAGGGCGCGGCACCCGCCAGCTGGAAGCGGAACGCGGCCCAGATCAGCAGCGGGGAGACGAGGAAGAGCAGCCCGGGAGTGCTGTGCGTGGCCACCACCGTGACGAGCGCGGTGCCCGCGAGGAGGGCCGCCGCCTCCGCCCAGCGGTACGGCGGGACTCCGCGCGGCAGCCGGACGGTGCGGAGCACGAGCAGCAGCGGCGCGATCACCAGCACCCCCATCGCGTCGCCGGTCCACCAGACCGACCAGGTGGACCAGAAGTCGCCGGCCGGCACGGCCCCGGAGGCCACCAGCACGCCGCTGCCGATCGTCGCGCTGATCAGCATCCCGCCGAGCGCGCCGAGGAACACCAGGGCGAGCGCGTCCTGCAGCCGGTCGAGTTCGACGCGGAACCCCACCCTGCGCAGCAGCAGGCAGGCGCACACCGGCGCGAGGGTGTTGCCCGCCACGATCCCCAGCACGGGCAGGAGCGACGGACCGATCATGATGTTGACGGCGAACGCGCCGATCGCGATCCCCGGCCACAGCCGGATGCCGCCGAGCAGCAGCCCGACCAGCGCGACCCCGGTCGGCGGCCACATCGGGGTGACCTGACCGCGCACCAGTTGCTGCTCCAGTCCGATGCGGGCCCCGCCGTAGTAGGCGGCGGCCATGACCAGCACCCACAGGACCGTGGCCCGCCGCGGCCCGAGCCTGTCCGCGTACCCGCCGGCGGTCATCGCGGCGCCGTCCCGCGGGGGCCGCCGTGCCCGAGGACGAGCACCGCGGCGTCGTCGCTGTGGCCGGTGAGGTCGGCCACGGCGATCACCCGGGCGGCCAGTACGTCGGGGTCGTCCGTGCGGCCGGCGGCGGCCAGCGCCGCCACGCGGGCCAGCCCCTCGTCGATGGGATGGCCGGGGCCCTCCACCACCCCGTCGGTGACCAGCACGAAGGCACCGGTGCCGGCCAGGACACGGCGGGTCGACGGGTACTTCTCGCCGTCGAGGATGCCCAGCGGCAGGCCGCCCTCGTCGAGCACGACCTCGCTGCGGCCGTCGTCGGTGGCCCACACCGCCGGGACGTGCCCGGCCCGGGCGTCGACGAGTTCGCAGGTCGCCGGGTCGAAGCGGAGGAAGGTGCACGTCACGAAGAGCCCGGAGCCCATGGAGATCAGCAGGTCGTTGGTGCGGGCCAGCACCTCCGCGGGCTCCGTGGTGGCGACGGCGACGGCGCGCAGGCAGGTTCGCACCTGGCCCATGTACGCGGCGGCCTCGACGTCGTGCCCCTGCACGTCGCCGATCGCGCAGCCGACGCTGCCGTCCACCATCGGGAACACGTCGTACCAGTCACCGCCGATGTCGAGCCCGTCGCGGGCGGGCGCGTACCGTCCCGCCACGCGCAGCCCCGGAACGGCCGGGAGCGCGGCGCCGAGGGTGTGCCGCTGCAGGGCGGCGGCCAGCTCCACCCGCGCCTGCTGCATCTTGATCCGCTCGAGGATGCGGCCGGTGAGCTGTCCGAGTGTGTTCAACAGCTCCTCGGCGCTGCTGGAGGGAGCGGTATGACGTCGGGACATGGCACCAACGCTCCGGGGCCTTGGGCACTCGCGCCACCTCTCACCCTACGCCCGCGGACCCTCCGGCACCCCGTTCAGAGCCAGCCGCGGCGGGCCGCCTGCCATGCGAGCTGCATGCGGGTGGCGGCGCCGGCGAGGGTCATCATGTGCTGGATGTGGCGCTGGACGGTGCGGCGGCTCAGGCCCATCTGGCTGGCGATGGCCTTGTCGGCGACACCCGCGACGAGCAGCGACAGCAGCCGGCGGTCGGTCTCGCTCAGCGGGTCGGATTCGTCGGCGCCGTCGGCGCCGCTCATCGCACCGGACGCGCTGACGTGCAGGGGCACCGCGTCCTCCCAGTAGCGTTCGAACAGCGCGGTCAGCGCCTCCAGGAGGCTGCTGTCGCGCAGCAGCGCCGCGGTCGGCTCGTTCGGGCTGCCGTGCGGGCCGCCGGGGACCAGGGGGCAGATGGCTATGGTGCGGTCGGCGACCGCGAGGCGCAGCGGCAGGTGGGGCACGGAGCGGGCCATCTCGCCGGCCTGGACGCCCTCGACGACGTTGGCGATGGCCCCGTCGTCGTCGAAGAACGCCCGCTCGTACAGGACGCGGTAGCGCACGCCGCGGGCCAGGGCCTCGTACTCGGCGCGGTTGCTCCCCGAGGGCATGGCGACGTACTGCGCCTTGCAGAACCAGAGCATCTCATGGCGCGCGTTCTCCTGTATCTGGCGCAGGTGCTGGCGCAGCGCCGCGGCGCCGGTGATGACCTCGATGAGCTGGCCGGCGTCCTGGCGGCGCACGGTGCTGCGGTAGCTGTCCAGCAGGTCGGTGACCGCGGTGCGGGCCTTGTCGAGGGAGTCGGCCTGGCGTTGCAGCCGCGGCAGCAGGGCCACGTCGGGCGGGGTGGCCGCGTACTGGCGCGGGAGGCTGTCGGTGGGGCTGGCCAGTCCCTTGGTGGCGAGGGAGGCGAGGACGCCCTCCGTCTGGCCGCGTGGGAGGCCCGTCTGGGCGGCGACCTCGTCCGCCGAGGCGGTGGCGGTGGTGACCAGAAGCCGGTAGACGGTCTCCTCGACCGCGGTCAGGCCAGCCGCCTCGAGCATGCCGCGTTCCTCCGGGTCCGGACGGGTCCGCACGACCTGCGCACCATAGGCGCACAAGCCGCACATATCGTTAAGGGCCGGACTATACCCGGGAAATGTTTCGTGCCAATGGCGCGGCGGGTGCCGGGGCCCACACTCCCCTGCACCCGCCGCTGTGTCAACGGTGACGCCCCACCGTCACCGTCCTCCGGAGGCCCCTGCGCCGCTGTGCAGATACGCACGGTCCACCGTCTGCCGGACGCTGTTGCCCGCCGCGTCGGTCGCGGTCACGCGCAGCGTCACGTAGGCGTCGCCGCGCACCCGCGACGGACGCTCCACGGTGGCGGTGAAGCCGCCACCCTTGCGGGCCGTGGCGGCCCGGGTCCAGGTCCGCCCGTCGTCGTAGGACGTCTCCACCCGCACGGTCACCCCGCGCGGCGCGGCCATGCCGTCCTGCATCCGCACGTTCAGACCCAGCTGGTACCGGCGGGCGGAGCCCACGGCGTTGCGGGTGTCGACCGGCACGGAGTAGTCGACCTGCAGCAGGGGCAGCGTGGTCGGCTGCGCCGCGGTGCCCGAGCGGAACGTCCACGAGCTGCGGGTGCCGGTGCCGAACCGCCAGTCGTCCGAGGTGCGGGCGGTGGTCAGGTCCAGCCGGTACTGGGCGTCGCCCGCCGGCACCTCGAAGTTGCCCCAGGCGCCCTGGTCGGACTCGGCGATCTGCTTGCCGTCGCGGTAGAGCACCGCGGTGGCGGTGTCGTCCACCGGCGCTCCGTCGCCGGCGCGGGCCGCGCCGGTTCCGATGCCGCCACCGAAGCCGTTGAGCTCGTAGAACGAATAGTGGCCGGTGCCGGAGTCGTTGAACTCCGGAACGTAGAGGGACAGGGTGTTGCCGTTGCGCACCGACGGCCAGGCCGCGCCACGCGGAATCGACGGACGGACAACGGCCCCGAACCAGCGCTCCGTGGCCTTCTGGCCGGGCCGGTAGGTGCGCGGCGCGTTCTGCATGCCCGCCCCGAGCGGGGTGTCCACGCCGAAGACGACGTTGTGGTGCACGGTGTGCTGCCACAGGGTGTCCCCGCCGGTCACGTACTCCACACGCTCCTGGCCCGTCGGCACCTCACGGCTGTACTGGTTCCAGGCGGTGTCCTGGTACGGACGCCACCCGAAGCGCTGCTCACTCGCCCACTGCGCGGCGCCGGTACGGGTGTAGGTGCTGCGCACCACGGCGCTCTCGCGCTCGGAGACGGTGTGCACCAGGTCCTTCGGGACGAAGCCCTTGGACACCTGCATCACGTCGTACAGGTACGGGCTGCGCACGGTGCCGGAGAACTCCACCGTGGTGGTGCGCTTCTTGATGCTCTTGAGGAGCGCGGTGCCCTCCGCCGTGCCGGCGCGCATGGTGGGCACGGCCATCCGGTCACCGGTCGGGCTCCACCGGGTCCAGGGGTAGAAGCCCTCCTCCACGACCAGCATCAGCGCCTTGGCCCCGGCCTCCTCGGCCGCCCTGGCGAGCTCCCGGTCGTCGGAGAAGTCCCAGCGGACCACGGCCAGCTTGCCGCGCACGCCGGCCTTCTTCAGCTCGGCCGCGGTGCCGGTGCCGGCGTCGACGGCGGTCAGCTTGGCGCCCTTGTCGTCGAAGGCCGGGGAGGCGGGCACGTAGTACGGGGTGAAGGCCGACGAGCCGCCGGAGACCTTCGCCCGCAGTTGCGGGGCGACCAGCTGCCAGCGCGAGGCGTACTCGAAGTCGCCGTCGGTGACACGCGCGGTGGGGCTGACGTAGAGCCGCTTGGCGATGTCGAAGAACATCACGCCCTGGATCAGGCCGTTGCCGTCGATCTTCCGGTACGTCTGGTAGCTGAGGATGCCGCGCTGCTCGGCGGGCCGGGGCGTGCGGATCTTCACCTCGGTGACCTTGGAGGCGTCGAGCGTCACCGTGGTGTCCTTGGTGACCTTCACCTCCGGGTTGACCACCTCGCGGAGCTCCTGGCCGTCGGCGGCCCTGTCCAGCGTCCCGAAGCTGAGCTGGTAGGTGCCCTCCTCGACCTCGGCGACGGCGGGCTCGACGCCGCTGTACTGCACGAACCCGTCGGCGCCCCAGATCGTCGGCGCCGCGCCCTCGATGACCTTGCCGTCGCGGTCGCGGGCGACCACGGTCAACTTGTGCTTGGGGGCGTGCACGTTGAGGCCGACAGTGGTGTGGGCGACGACGGTGCCGTCGGCCGCCGAGGCGGTGACGTAGCCGTAGTACTTCCCGCGCGCGGCGTGGGCCGCGTCGGTGCTGAGCGGAACGTCGGCGGTGGCACCGGGCGCGAGGCTCACGGTGCCCGAGCCGAGGGTGACGACTCCGTCGGGCAGTGCGCGCCCGGTTCCGGTGGACAGCTTGACGGCCAGCTTCAGATCGACCTTCTTGTCACCGGTGTTGGTGTAGCGCACGGTGGCCGCCTGCTGCCGTCCCGCCGTTCCGCCGTTCTCGACCGGGGGCAGCGCGACCGTGCCGGTCGCGGTGATCGGGCCGGTGGCGGTGGCCAGGTCGATCCGGCCGCCGCCCTGCTCGGTCACCTTGGTGCCGGGCACGGTGCGCGAAGTGCTGATCAGCGCGTCCTTGATCTGCTGTGCGCCCCAGCCCGGGTGCTGCTGCGCCAGCAGCGCCGCGGCGCCCGCGACGTGCGGAGTCGCCATCGACGTGCCCGAGGCGGCGACGTAGTTCGCGTCGACCGGGTCGCCCATGGTGGTGCCCGCGGCACGGGCGGCCACGATGCCCACGCCCGGGGCGGTCACGTCGGGCTTGACGGCGCCGTCGCCGAAGCGCGGTCCGCGGCTGGAGAAGGAGGCGAGGGAGTCGTCCCGGTCGACGGCGCCGACGGTCAGCGCCGCGTCCGCCGCGCCCGGCGATCCGACGGTGGACGGCCCCGGACCGGCGTTGCCCGCGGCGATGACGAACAGCGTGTCCGTCGACGCGGTCAGGGTGTTGACGGCCTGGCTCATCGGGTCGGTGCCATCGGTCTGCATGTCCGCACCGAGGCTCATGTTGACGACCTTGGCGTGCTCGCCCGCCGCCCACTCCATGCCGTCGATGACCTGCGACTCCGAGCCCGAGCCGTCGTCGCCGAGCACCTTGCCGACCAGCAGCTCGGCCTTCGGCGCCACACCGCGCCGGGTCCCCGCCGACGCCGCGCCGGTGCCGCCGACGGTCGAGGCGACGTGCGTGCCGTGGCCGAAGTGGTCGTCGGTGTTCGCGCTGTCGGAGAAGTTCCTGGCCTCGGCGATCCGCCCTGCGAGATCGGGGTGGTTCGCGTCGACACCGGTGTCCAGCACCGCGACCTTCACGCCCTGGCCCTCGTACCCGGCCTTCCACGCGGCGGGCGCGTTGATCTGCGCGGTGCTGCGGTCCAGCACCGCCTTGACCTTGCCGTCCAGCGAGACCCGCGGGGTCACCGCCGTCCGGGCGGCGTCCGAGGTCCCACCGGGGTTCAGCGTCTTCCAGAAGGCGCCGAGTTCGTCGCCGTCGACCCGGAAGGAGCGGGCGCCGATGCTCTCCAGGGTGCGCGAGGCCGTCTTGTCCGCGCGCAGCGCCACCAGCCGGTCGGCGGTCGCCTCGGCGGTCTTCGCCGCCTGCGCGGTGACGCGTGCCCCGTCCCGGACCGGCTCGGGCCGCGAGGAGACGATCAGCGGCAGCGTGGAGGTGTGCGCCTCGTCGAAGCCGGCGGCGATCAGCGCCGTCACGTCGAACAGCCGGCGGTCCAGGGTGCCCGCCGACACCAGCGCCTCGGCGTCGAACGGTATGACGGTCAGGGACTTGCCGTCGGCTTCCAGCGTGCGGAAGGGGACGTTCTCGCGGCCGGGTCCCGGCTGGACCGAGGCGGTGTGCCGCCCACCGGGCAGCGACGTCACCGTCACCCGGTCGCCGGTCACCAGCCGTACGGTGGCGGAGGACGTCCCGGTACGGTCGGCGGATCGCGCCGGCCCGTCCGGTGCGGTCCCCGCGGAGGCGGCCGTGGTGCCCCCGAGTGTCACCACCAGCACTGTCGATATCGCCGCTGTGAGGCGGAACCTTGCCATCACCCAAACACCTTTCGTACAGCTCCGGGTCACGCGCTGTCCGCCAGAATCTGCCGATGCCGGGGAGGTGTCACCGGTTATCGGCTGTCACAGCTGCGACATGTCCCAACGGCGCCACGGCGCTTCGGGCAACCGGCGACGACCCCCACCAGGACGCGCTGAACCCGCCTCTGCCGGTACGAACCACCCCCAACCGGCGGGCCCGGCCGGCCCCGCGTCATGCCGCGGTCACGGGCCCGAGGTACGGATTCGGACAGGCCTCGACGATCCGGCGGGCCGGTGCGTCGCCGGTCGGGCGGGAGCGGTCGGGGGCAGACGTCGGCGGCGACACCGTGCCGCAGGCGGGGCACCGCGGCACGCATTCTGCGCGGCGCGGGCGTTCAGCGGCCCACTGCACGCCCTGGACCGGGACCTGCGAGGTCGGCCCGGTGGGCGGCGGCCGCCGATCGAACCGCGGGCCGCCGCACGCGGACAGCCGTCAGCCGTCCCGCCGCTCCGCCTCGCCCGCGGCACGCCGCCCCGCGGCATCACCCTCGGGCGCGCCGGACGCCGACCACTGCAGGAGGAAGCGCAGGGCGTCCGCCGAAGGGGTGCCGGGGCGGGCGGTGTAGGTGATCAGGGACTGGCCGGTCTGGCCCTCGACGGTGAGCTGCTGGACGTCCAGCGTGAGGGGCCCGACCAAGGGGTGCTGGTAGGTCTTGCTGCGGGGCCGGGCCCCGCGTACCCGGTGACTTCCCCACCAGGCGCGGAAGTCGGCGTCCTTGACGCTGAGTTCGCCCACGAGGGCGGCGAGCGCCGGGTCCTCGGGGTAGCGGCCCGCCTCCATCCGGAGGGAGGCCACGCACTCGCGGGCGATGCCCGCCCACTCCTCGCCGTACAGCGCCCGGTAGGCGGGGTCGAGGAAGGTCAGCCGGATGACGTTGCGGTGCTCGGGCGGCAGGGCGGCGAAGTCGGTCAGGAGCGCCGCGGCGGGGGCGTTCCACGCCAGGACGTCCTGCCGGCGGCCAAGGACCATCGCCGGGACGTCGCGCATGCCGTCCAGCAGTTGCCGGATCTGCGGAAGCACCCTTTGCGCCGGGGCCGGGCGGGACGCCTTCGGCTGGGTGACGTCGGCGATGGCGAATAGGTAGGCCCGCTCGTCCGGGGCCAGTTCGAGGGCGTCGGCGAGTGACTCCAGCACGGCCTGGGAGACCCGGCGAGTGCGGCCCTGCTCCAGGCGGACCACGTAGTCGACGCTGACGTGGGCGCGCTCGGCGAGTTCCTCGCGGCGCAGCCCCGGGACGCGGCGGTGCCGTCCGTCGTCCGGCAGGCCGAGCCGTCCGACGTCGACCGCGCCCCGCTGGGCGCGCAGGAAGTCGCCGAGCGCGTTGTCGGCGCGGTGCGGGCGGTCGGCGGAAGGCATGTCCCCATTCTCGGCACCGGGCGCTGCGCGTGCCTGGTACGGCCAGTCCCAGGGACACGTCGTCCCTGGCCGCCCCCGTGGGGCCGGGCGGAGCGTGGAGCGAACGCCGGCCGGTACCCGCCGTGCCGGCGCCGACCCCCTCCGTGAACGACCCGAGGAATCCTGATGATCACGTATGACCGGCTCTTCATCGGCGGCCACTGGACCGCCCCCACCGCAACGGACCTGATCGAGGTCCGCTCCCCCCACGACGGCTCGCTGGTGGGCCGCTCCGCCCAGGCAGGCCCGGCCGACGTCGACCGGGCCGTGGCTGCCGCCCGCGCCGCCTTCGACGAGGGCCCGTGGCCCCGCATGAGCCCCGAGGAGCGGATGCGGGCCGTGGCCCGCTTCGACGAGCTGCACCTGGCCCGGGCCGCCGAGATCGCCGCGCTGATCACCGCCGAGAACGGCTCCCCCCACTGGTTCACCTCGATGCTGCAGCCGGCCGTGTCCGTGCAGACCCAGGGCTATCTGCGCGCCGCGGGCGAGCTCGCCTGGGAGGAGTGCCGTCCGGCCGCCGGTGGCGGGCAGACCGTGGTGCGCCGCGAGCCGGTGGGCGTGGTGGCGGCGGTGATCCCGTGGAACGCCCCGCACCAGTCGGCACTGGCCAAGCTGGTCCCGGCACTGCTGGCCGGGTGCACGGTGGTGCTCAAGCCGTCCCCCGAGACCGCGCTGGACGGTCTGCTGCTCGGGGAGCTCTTCGCCGAGGCGGGCTTCCCCGACGGGGTGGTCAGCATCCTGCCCGGCGGCCGCGAGGCCGGCGCCCACCTGGTCAGCCACCCGGGCGTCGACAAGGTCGCCTTCACCGGCTCCACCGCCGCGGGCCGGGCCATCGCGGGCGCCGCGGCGGAGACCTTCAAGCGCGTCACCCTGGAGCTGGGCGGCAAGTCCGCGGCAATCGTCCTGGAGGACGCCGACCTGGACAAGGTTGTGGCGGGCCTGAGGTACAGCTCCTTCGGCAACAACGCCGAGGCGTGCGTCGCGCAGACCCGCATCCTGGCCCCGCGCGGACGCTACGAGGAGGTCGTCGCGGCGGTGGCGGCGCTCGCCGACGGCCTCACGGTGGGCGACCCGGCGGACCCGGGCACCTTCCTCGGCCCGATGGTCCGCGCCGACCAGGCCGAGCGGGTCCGCTCCTACATCGAGCTCGGCGTACGGGAGGGCGCACGGCTGGTGACGGGCGGTCCCGGCGTTCCGGAGGGCCTGGAGGGCGGGCACTACGTGCGTCCCACGGTCTTCGCCGACGTCGACAACGCGATGCGGATCGCCCGCGAGGAGATCTTCGGGCCGGTGCTGGTCGTCATCCCCTTCGACGACGAGGACGAGGCCGTCCGCATCGCCAACGACTCCCCGTACGGTCTGGGCGGCGGGGTGTGGACGGCGGACAGGGAGCACGGCCTGGAGATCGCCCGGCGGGTCCGCACCGGCACCTTCCACGTCAACGGCGCCGCACCCGACATGGCGGCCCCGTTCGGCGGGTTCAAGGCGAGCGGGATCGGCCGTGAGTTCGGCGCTGCGGGGCTGGCCCACTACACCGAGCTGAAGGCCATCGCGATCTGACCCGCGCGTGTCCTCCCCGGCGGCCGGGCGCCTCGCTCAGCCGCCGCCGGAGGCGGACTCCGCGAGCGCGGCCTCCAGCGCCTCGACGGCCTCCTCCGCGGAGGCGGCGTGCCGGAACGAGTCCCCGGGCCCGGGGCCGCGCACGTCCCAGCCGCCGACCGCGACGACCGGCTTGCCGGTCCGCAGGGCGAGCGCCACCTCGCTCAGGGTGCCCCAGCTGCCGCCGACCGCCACCACGGCGTCGGAGGCGGCGACGACCAGGCCGTTCCGGAGCTCGCCAAGGCCGGTGGCGATCGCCACGGAGAGGGAGGGGTCACCCGCCCGGCGGTCCCGGCCCGGGAGGAGTCCGACGGTGGTGCCGCCGTGCGCGCGGGCTCCCTCGGAGGCGGCGCCCATCACCCCGCCGAGCCCGCCGCAGACGACGACGGCGCCGCGCCGGGCGAGGAGTTCACCGACCCTGCGGGCGACCCGGCGCTCCCGTCCGGTGGCCTCGGCGGGCCCCACCACGGCGACATAACGGCTCGTCATGACCCCTCCCCCGGCGTCCTGCTCCGATTGACAGAGAGGACATTCAGGATATTCGCTGCAAGGGTGACCTCGTACGTCCTCACCCCCCGACGCGTGTCCCTCGCCCTGCTGGCCACGACGATGGCCCTCGCCGCCTGCGAGGGCGCGCCCTCCGCCCCGGAGTCCATGGTCGCCACCGGGCGCCCCGCGGCCACGACCACCCCGAAGGCGTCCTGCGTGGACCGGGTCCTCGCCGCGATGAACGACACGCAGCGCGTCGGCCAGCTCTTCATGGGCGCGGCCCAGCTGCCCACGCCACCGAAGGCGGACCTGGACGCGATGCGGTCGTACGCCGTCGGGTCAGTGTTCCTCGCGGGCCGCAGCACGGCCGGGGTGACGAAGACCCGGACCCTGGTGGACGGGCTGCAGAAGTCGCTGGGGCAGACGGTGGCGGGGCAGCGGATCGGCCTGCTGGTCTCCACCGACCAGGAGGGCGGCCAGGTGCAGGTCCTCAAGGGCACCGGCTTCTCCACGATCCCCAGCGGGAAGACGCAGGGCACCTGGTCCACGGCCACGCTGCGCTCGCGCGCCGAGGGCTGGGCGAAGGAGCTGAAGAAGGCGGGCGTCAACGTCAACCTGGCCCCCGTCGCCGACATCGTCCCCACCTCGATCGGCACCGCGAACGCCCCCATCGGCCGCTACGGCCGCCAGTTCGGCTCGACGTCGAGCGTGGTGTCCCCGCACGTCACGGCGTACGTCCAGGGCTCGAAGACGGCCGGGGTGCTGACCACGCCCAAGCACTTCCCCGGTCTCGGCAGCGTCAAGGGCAACACGGACACGACCGCCTCGGTGACGGACACGACGCTGACCCGCACGGGCAGCAACATCGCACCCTTCCGCGCCGGCGTCTCCGCGGGCGCGGGGCTGGTGATGGTGTCGCTGGCCACGTACAAGCGCATCGACCCCAAGCACAAGGCCGTGTTCTCGTCGGTGATCGTCGATCAGACCCTCCGCCGCGACCTGGGCTTCAAGGGCGTCATCATCTCCGACGACCTGGGCAAGGCGGCATCCGCCCAGTCCACCGCCCTCGGCCAGCGGGCGCTCTCCTTCCTCCGCGCCGGCGGCGACCTCACCCTCACCGTCTCCCCCAAGGGCATCCCCACGATGGCCGAGGGCATCCGGTACGCGATGCGCCACGAACCGAAGGTGCGGACGCTGGTCGCGAACAGCGTGCGGCGCGTACTCACCGCCAAGCAGGCGGCGGGCGTGCTGCGCTGCACGACCTAACGCCCCGGCGCGGGCTCCGGGCAGCCGGTCAGCCGGCCTCGATCGTCGCCGCCAGGGTGGCGAGGATCGCGGTCAGCTCAGGGGCGGTCAGCACGGTGTTCACGAACTGGCCGTACTTGTCGCAGAGCTCGAACGCGCCGTCGGGGCGTTTGCGTACGAACGCCGTCGTGGTGTTCACCGACGGCCCCGGGGAGTCCCCGGACACCACCTTCTCCACTTCGTCGAGGAACTCCCGGACGCTGTAAGCCCGTCTGCCGAACGAGATCGCCAGTGTCTCCACTGCCCACAGCAGGTTCTCGTCCGCCGGCGGTGTACGCGTCGGCGCCCAGAAGCCGTCGCGGCGGGTGAAAGGCCAAACGGCGGCGTCACCATCGGTCACTGGCCCGGACTCCTTCGGGAGGGGTGGGTGACGGTGCGTAAGGTCCGCCGCCGGATGTCGGGGACCGCAGCACCGGGGAACGGGGGCCGGATCGCCACCCGGGGGAACGGCCGGGATGGCGGGCGGGGGCCGCACGGTGGCACTGTCGAGGCATGGAGCAGCTCTCCCGCAGGCACGTCGCGCAGCGCTGGCTGGCCCGCCTGGCCCTGACCGCGGCGGGCGCCGCCGTGGCGCTGCCGCTGGTGGTCGCCGGGCTGCGCAGCATCGCTCTGGTGGCCGCCGCGCTGGGCGGCACCGCGGTGACGGCGGCGGGGGCGTGGTGGGTGCTGACCCGCCGCGGCGTGGTGCGGGCGCTGGCCGTGCTGCTGACGGTGGTGACCCCGCTGGCCGTCCTCGCGTACTACGACCGGGCCAATCTGCTCTGGGTCGTGGTCACCTCGCTCGGCCTGTGGGCGCTGGCCGTCGCCACCGGGCGCAGCGCGGTGCGCGCCACCCGGGCCCACGAGGCGCGGCTGCGCGAGCGGATCGCGGCCCGGCCGCGGCGGCCCTTCCTGATCATGAACCCGCGCTCCGGCGGCGGCAAGGTCGGCGAGTTCGGGCTGAAGGAGAAGGCGGAGGCGCTCGGCGCCCGGGTCGTCCTGCTCGACCCCGACCACCCGCAGGACGTCGCGGAGCTGGCCCGGCAGGCGGCCGACGAGGGCGCCGACCTGCTCGGGGTGGCCGGCGGGGACGGCACGCAGGCCCTGGTGGCGGGGGTGGCCGCCGAGCGGGGACTGCCGTTCCTGGTGATCTGCGCGGGCACCCGCAACCACTTCGCCATGGACCTGGGGCTGGACCGTGCCGACCCCGCCGCCTGCCTGGACGCGCTCAGGGACGGCGTGGAGCTCCGGGTCGACCTCGGTTACGTGGGCGACCGGCCCTTCGTCAACAACGTGTCGTTCGGGGCCTACGCGGCCGTCGTGCAGAGTCCCGCGTACCGGGACGACAAGGTCGGCACCATCCTGGAGCTCCTGCCCGACCTGCTCACCCACCGAGCCGGTCCCCGGCTGACCGCGACGGCCGGGGACACCGTCATCGACGAACCGCAGGCCGTGCTGGTGAGCAACAACCCGTACCGGACCGACGACCCTGCCGGGCTCGGCCGCCGCGACCGTCTGGACACCGGCCTGCTGGGCGTGCTCGGCGTCAAGGTCGACAACGCCGCCCAGGCCGCGGGGCTGCTGATGGGCCCCCGGGTCGCGTCCGGGCTCACCGTGGCGACGGCGCGGGACGTGGTGACCACCGCCGACGCCGCAGAGATCGAGGCGGGCGTGGACGGCGAGGCCCTCGTCCTGCCCGCCCCCGTGCGCTGCCGCATCAGTCCGGGCTCGCTGCGCGTCCGCGTCCCGCGCAGCCGCCCCGGGGTACCCGCGACGGGCGTACGAACGGACTGGCGACGCCTGCGCAAACTCGCCCTGACCATGGGCCGCACAGCGGCCGGCCGCCCCACCCCCTGATCCGCCCCGGCCCGCGCGTGCCCGGCCGGGCCGGCGCGTACGGCTCTTCGGGACGGAGGGGCGCCTTCTGGCGGCGGGCCCTTCAGACCGGGACCTCAAAGATGAGCTCGAGGCCGTCCACCTCGTCCCACTGCTCGCCGACCTCCACGAAGCCGAAACCGGAAATCGTGGCCAGGGACGCGGTGTTCCCGGGGCTGATCGTCACCCGTGCGGTCCTGACCGCGGGTTCGGCGCCGGCGCGACGCATCAACGCGGTCAACATCGCCCTGGCGTAACCCTGACGACGGTGGCCGGGGGCCACCGAATAGCCGATCTCCACCATCCCCGTCCCATCGGGCGGCCCGTGGAACCCGGCATACCCCACGACGACGCCTTCGGGCTCGGCCACCACGGCCCGGGTGAGCCACCCCGCGCTTGCCGGGTCCGAGGCCAGCTGACCGACCCGGTACCGCCAGACCCACTTGGCCTGGTCGGTGAGGAAGTAGTCCGTGAGCCCGACTCCCGCTTCGGCACTGGCCCGGGCAAGGTCTCCGTCCAGCAGGGCGGTCATGGCCGTGCCCGTGAGATCGACGAATCCCACCGGCCTCGGGCCGGTCGGGGCGGGGGGCCGGTGGGCGGGTTCATCTGTCACGGCGCGGATGCTCGCGCAGCGCCCTGCGGCGTGTCCACCGGTTTTCGCGGCGGCCGACGCCCCACCGGTTCAACGCACTCGGACGGCCGCCGGACCGCGTCGACCCGCGCCTCCGTCGGACGCCGACCGCGGCGCCCCGGCCGCCCCGGCCGCCCCGCCCACCACCGCGGGCGGGCCCGGCCGGGGCGGCGTCAGCGACGGATCAGGCTGGAGTCGCGGACGACCAGTTCCGGCTGGAGCACGACCCGGCGGTGCCGGTGTTCCCGGGCCTGCGGCCCGGTCTCCTCCAGCAGCATCCCGGCGGCCAGCGCGCCCATGTTCACGGCGGGCTGCCGCACGGAGGTGAGCGGCACGGCCGCCGCGGCCGCGAACTCGATGTCGTCGTAGCCGACGATGGCCATCTCGCCGGGGACGTCCACCCCCGCCGCGTACAGCGCCTGCAGCACCCCGAGGGCGAGCAGGTCGTTGGCGCAGAACACGGCGGTCGGCCGCTCCGGGAGGCCGAGCAGGCGGTGGCCGGCGTCGCGTCCGGCGGCGACGTCCAGCCGTTCGGTGGGCAGTTCGCGCAGGGTCTCCGGCGGCAGCCCGGCCTCCGCCAGGGCGGCGAGCGCACCCTCGCGCCGGTCGCGGACCTGGTGAAGGTGCCCGGGGCCGGAGACGTACGCGATCCTCCGGTGCCCGGCCGCCGCCAGGTGGCCGACGGCCATCCGGCCGCCGGCCACGTCGTCCACCGACACCGAGCACTCGGCGGTGCCCGCCGCCACCCGGTCGACGAGGACGAAGGGGATGCGGTGCCGCCGGAACGCGGCGAGGTTGCCGCCGTCGGCGTCGGCCGGCGTCACCAGCACCCCCCGTACCCGCTGCTCCGCGAAGAGCGACAGGTACGCGGCCTCCTCCTGCGGGTTCTGGGCGCTGTTGCAGACCATCACGCCGAGCCCCGCCTCCCGGGCCGCCCGTTCCGCGCCGCGTGCCACGTCGACGAAGAACGGGTTGCCCATGTCGAGCACGAGCAGGGCCATGATCCTGCTGCGGCCCGCCCGCAACTGCCGGGCGGACTCGCTGCGTACGTACCCCAGCCGGGCGATGGCGCGCTGCACACGGACCCGGGTCGCCTCGGGGACCGCGTCCGGCCGGTTGATCACATTGGAGACCGTTCCCACGGACACCCCCGCCTCACGGGCGACGTCCTTGATCCCCACCGTGCGGCCCTTCTCCGCCACGCCCGGGCTCTCAGAACTTGAACTGGTCGATGTTGTCCTTGGTGAACACGGTCGGCTTGCCGAGCACCACCACACCGTCCTTGCCGATGGTGTAGCTGCCCATGTCACCGGCCTTGAAGGTCTGGCCCTCGGTGCCGGAGATCTGGCCGGAGGCCAGGGCGACCGCGGCGTACGAGGCGAGCGAGCCGAGCTTGGCCGGGTCCCACAGCTCGAAGGCGTCGACGGTGCCGTTCTTGACGTAGGCGCGCATGTCGTTGGGCGTGCCGAGGCCGGTCAGCTTGACCTTGCCCTTGTACTTGGAGCCGGCCAGGTACTGGGCGGCCGCCTTGATGCCGACCGTGGTCGGGGAGATGATGCCCTTCAGGTTGGGGTACTGCTGGAGCAGGCCCTGGGTCTGCTGGAAGGACTGCTGGGCGTCGTCGTTGCCGTAGGCGACCTTGACCAGCTTGACGTCCTTGTACTTGGGGTCCTTGAGCTCGTCCTTCATGAAGTCGATCCAGGTGTTCTGGTTCGTGGCGGTCTGCGCCGCCGAGAGGATCGCGATCTCGCCCTTGTAGCCGATCTGCTCGGCGAGCAGCTGTACCTCGGTGCGGCCCAGGTCCTCGGAGCTGGCCTGCGAGACGAACAGGTCGCGGCACTCGGGCTTGGTGTCCGAGTCGTAGGTGACGACCTTGATGCCGTTCTTGCGGGCCTGGTTGAGCGAGGTGCACAGCGCGCCCGGGTCCTGCGCGGAGACGGCGATCGCGTCGACCTGCTGCTGGGTCAGGGTGTTGACGTAGCTGACCTGGCCGGCGGTGTCGGTGCCGCTGCTGGTACCGACCTCCTTGTAGGAGGAGCCCAGCGCGTCCAGGGCCTGCTTGCCGCCGCCGTCGGCGATGGTGAAGTACGGGTTGTTGACCTGCTTGGGCAGGAAGGCGACGGTCAGGCCCTTCTTGGTCGCCGCGTTGGGGTCGGCCGACGCGGTCGCCTTGGCGCCGCCGCCGCTGTCCTTGGAGGAGTTCTTGGTCGTGCCGCCGCAGGCCGTGGCGCCGAGCGCGACGGCCGCGGTCACGGCGACGACGACGGTGGCACGGCGGGTGAGGGTTCTGGACATGGTGATCCTTTCGCTGCCGGAGCGGGCGCCGGAGTGCGGACGGGAGGGGGTGCGGGGGGTGGTGGTGCCGTGTGACGTGTGCGGGGGGAGGTGGGGACTCATGAGGCGGCGAGGGCGGCCGGGGTCTTGTCGGCCGACCTCCTGCGCGCCCTGGCCTGCGATACCTGGCGGCCGATCCTCGGGGCGAGGACGGAGATCACCAGGAGCACGCCGGTGACGACGATCTGGGACTGGGCCGAGACGTTGAGCAGGCTCATGACGTTCTGGCCGGCGCCGAGCAGGAACACACCGGCGATCGCGCCGCCCAGGGTGCCCTTGCCGCCGTCGAAGTCGATGCCGCCGAGCAGGACGCCCGCGATGACGGACAGCTCCAGGCCGGTGGCGTTGTCGTAGCGGGCGCTGGCGTAGTGCAGGGCCCAGAAGATCCCGGTGAGGGAGGAGACCAGGCCCGTCGTCACGAACATCGCCAGCTTCAGCCGCCGTACGCGCACTCCCGCGAACCGGGCCGCCTCCTCCGAGGCGCCGACGGCGAACAGGGAGCGTCCGACGGGGGTCGCGTGCAGCACCAGGACGGCGACCAGCAGCAGCACGACGAAGGGGATCGCCGCGTACGGGATGAAGGTGCCGTCGATCCGGCCGGCGCCGAAGTCGAGGTACTGCTGCGGGAAGTCGGTGACGGAGTCGGCGCCGAGCACGATCTGCGCGATGCCGCGGTAGGCGGCCAGCGTGCCGATGGTGACGGCGAGCGAGGGCAGGCCCAGCCGGGTCACGAGCAGGCCGTTGACCAGGCCGCACAGGGCGCCGAGGAGCAGGCAGAGCGGGATGATCGTCTCGATCGCCATGCCGCCGTTCCACAGCGCGCCCATCACGGCGCCGGACAGTCCGGCCGTCGAGCCGACGGACAGGTCGATCTCGCCGGAGACCACGAGCATGGTCATGGGCAGCGCGATGAGCGCGATCGGCAGGGTGTTGCCGATCAGGAAGGACACGTTCAGGGCGTTGCCGAAGTTGTCCACGAAGGAGAACGAGCAGATCAGCAGGACGACGAGCAGGGCGCCGACCGCGGTGTCCCAGCGCACCGCGCCGCCGAGGCGGGCGAGCGGGGCGGGGGCCTTGGTGGTCTCAGGCATGGTGGGCACTCCTCATCTGTGCGGCCCGCTTGCGGAGGACGCCGGCCACCCGTAGCGCCACGATCCGGTCGACGGCGATGGCGAGCAGGAGCAGGACGCCGTCGATGGCCAGCACCCACACCGAGCTGACGCCGATGGAGGGCAGGACGCTGTTGATCGAGGTCAGCAGCAGGGCGCCGAGCGCGGCGCCGTACACGGTGCCGGAGCCGCCGGTGAAGGCGACGCCGCCGACCACCACGGCGCTGACGACGGTCAGTTCGTAGCCGTTGCCGGTGCCGGAGTCGACGTTGCCGAAGCGGGCGAGGTAGAGCGCGCCGGCGAGTCCGGCGAGCGCCCCGCACACCACGTACGCGGTGAGGATCCGCTTGCGGACCGGGACGCCGGCCAGCCGGGCGGCCTCGGGGCTGGAGCCCAGCGCGTACAGGTCGCGTCCGCCGCGGTAGCTGCGCAGGTAGTAGCCGGCCGCGACCAGCACCACCAGCGTCAGCAGCGCGAGGTAGGGGATGACCGACAGGCCGTCGTGGCCGAAGTCGACGAAGCTCGCCGGCAGGTCGCCCGCGGTGATCTGGCGGGAGCCGACCCAGATGGAGTCGATGCCGCGGATGATGTAGAGCGTGCCCAGGGTCACCACGAGCGCGGGGACCTGACCCAGGCTCACCAGCAGGCCGTTCAGCAGGCCGAAGAGCACGCCGAGGGCGACCGCGATGAGCACGGCGACGAGCGGGTTGCCGCCGCCGTGCAGATAGGTGCCGGCCGCGAAGGCCGAGATGCCGAGCACCGAGCCGACCGACAGGTCGACGTTGCGGGTGATGACGACCATGGCCTGGCCGACGGCGACCAGCACGAGGATGGTGGCGTTCAGCAGGAGGTCCTTGACGCCCTGCTGGGAGAGGAACTCGCTGTTGTAGATCTGGGTCGCGGCCAGCATGACCACGAGGACGGCGAGCACGGCGAGCGCCCGCAGTTTCAGCACCCGGTCCAGGAAGCGGCGGGACGCGGTCGGTTCGTCCGCGGCGATCTGCTGCGGGGTGTCGGCGGTCACGGTCACGCCGCCCTCCTCACGCGGCCGGTCGCCGCCGCCATCACGGATTCCTCGGTCGCCTCCGACCGGGGGATCTCGGCCGTCAGTCGTCCCTCGTGCATCACCAGGACGCGGTCCGCCATGCCGAGGATCTCCGGCAGGTCGGACGAGATCATCAGTACGGCCACGCCCTCGGACGCGAGCCGTGAGAGCAGCCGGTGCACCTCGGCCTTGGTGCCGACGTCGATGCCGCGTGTGGGCTCGTCGACGATCAGCACCTCGGGCGCGGTGGCGAGCCACTTGGCGAGGACGACCTTCTGCTGGTTGCCGCCGGAGAGGGTGCCGACGACGTCGGCCAGCCGGGCGTACTTCACCTGGAGCCGTACGGCCCAGTCCAGGGCCCGGCTGCGCTCGGCACGACGGCTCATCAGACCGCCCTTGGTGGTGGCGGCGAAGCCGGTGAGCCCGATGTTGCGCTCGATGGACATGTCCATCACCAGACCCTGGGCCCGGCGGTCCTCGGGGACCAGCGCGATCCCCGCGGCCATGGCCAGGCTGGGCGCGCCGCCGCGCAGAGGCTTGCCGTCGACGACGACCTCGCCGGCGTCCCGGCGGTCCACTCCGAAGATCGCCCGGGCGACCTCGCTGCGGCCGGCGCCGACCAGGCCCGCCAGGCCCACGATCTCGCCGCGGCGCACCTCGAAGGAGACGTCGGTGAAGACGCCTTCACGGGTGAGCCGGCGCACGCTGAGGGCCACCTCGCCGATCTCGGCGTCCTGCTTGGGGTAGAGCTCGTCCAGGTCGCGGCCGACCATGCGGCGCACCAGGTCGTCCTCGGTGAGCCCGTCGAGGGGCTCGCTGGCGATCCACGCGCCGTCCCGCAGCGTGGTCACACGCTGGCAGAGGGCGAAGATCTCCTCGAGGCGGTGGGAGATGAAGAGCACCGCGGCGCCCTGCTCGCGCAGGGACTTGACGACGCCGAAGAGCCGGGCGACCTCGCTGCCGGTGAGCGCGGCGGTCGGCTCGTCCATGATCAGGACGCGGGCGTCGAAGGAGAGCGCCTTGGCGATCTCCACCAACTGCTGGTCGGCGATGGACAGTCCGCGGGCCGGCTGTTCCGGGTCGAGGTCCACGCCGAGTCGGCGGAAGAGTTCGGCCGCGGCCTCGCGCACGGCCTTGTGGTCGACCCTGCCGAGCGAACGGCGGGGCTGACGGCCGACGAAGATGTTCTCGGCCACCGACAGGTCGGGGAAGAGGGTCGGCTCCTGGTAGATGACGGCGACCCCCGCGTCGCGGGCGTCCCCCGGGCCGTGGAACTCCACGGGCCGGCCGTCGAGCAGCACCGTGCCCGTGTCCGGGCGGTGCACACCCGCGAGGGTCTTGATCAGTGTCGACTTGCCGGCGCCGTTCTCGCCCGCGAGGGCGTGGGCCTCGCCGGCATGCAGCCGGAGCGACACACCGCGCAGTGCGCGAACGGCACCGAAGGACTTGCTCACCCCCTCGAGCGCGAGCACCGGAGTGGTCTCCGGTTCGGGGTGCGTCATTGCGCCCTCCTGCTATGAAATGTTTCAACGGAGTTGCCGGGAAGCTAGCCCCGCCCCGCGAAGGCGTCAAGAGCCGCCGCCTCCCCCTCCTGACCTGCACCCACGCGAAACCCGCAGGTAACAGCCCCGACAACACCGCACGAACAGCAACAACGCGGCTTCGCCGTGCGGATGACACGATTCAATAACGGGGAACCGGACCGCCGGACCTCTTGACGGCCCCCCGTGGACGTGGATAGCTTCACAGCCGAATGAATCGATTCACTGGAAGCCGGTTCACTGAGCCGATTCACCGAGCCATCCGAGGTGGACATGCCTGACTTCGCAGCCGTCAAGGCCGCACTCACAGCCCAGCGGATCGAGACTCCGTCCTGGGGTTACGGCAATTCCGGCACCCGTTTCAAGGTCTTCGCCCAGGCCGGGGTGCCCCGTGACCCGTACGAGAAGCTCGACGACGCGGCCAAGGTGCACGAGTTCACCGGCGTCGCCCCGAAGGTGGCCCTGCACATCCCCTGGGACCGGGTGGAGGACTACACCGCGCTCGGCGCCCACGCCAAGGACCGCGGCCTGGAGCTGGGCGCGATCAACTCCAACGTCTTCCAGGACGACGACTACAAGCTCGGCAGCGTGTGCCACCCCGACCCCCGGGTCCGCCGCAAGGCCACGGACCACCTGCTGGAGTGCGTCGACATCATGGACGCCACCGGCTCGAACGACCTCAAGCTCTGGTTCTCCGACGGCACCAACTACCCCGGCCAGGACGACATCGTGGGCCGCCAGGAGCGGCTCGCCGAGGCCCTGGCCGAGGTCTACGAGCGGCTCGGCGACGACCAGCGGATGCTGCTGGAGTACAAGCTCTTCGAGCCGGCGTTCTACACCACCGACGTCCCGGACTGGGGCACCGCCTACGCGCACTGCCTCAAGCTCGGCCCCAAGGCGCAGGTCGTCGTCGACACCGGCCACCACGCGCCGGGCACCAACATCGAGTTCATCGTCGCCTTCCTGCTGAGCCAGGGGAAGCTCGGCGGGTTCGACTTCAACTCCCGCTTCTACGCCGACGACGACCTGATGGTCGGCGCCGCCGACCCGTTCCAGCTCTTCCGGATCCTGCACGAGGTCGCCAAGAACGGCGGCTTCGAGACCGCGACGAACGTGGCCTTCATGCTCGACCAGTGCCACAACATCGAGGCCAAAATCCCCGCGGTCATCCGCTCGGTGATGAACGTCCAGGAGGCCACCGCCAAGGCGTTCCTGGTGGACCTCGACGCCCTGGGCGCGGCGCAGCGCTCCGGTGACGTCCTCGCCGCCAACGCCGTGCTGATGGACGCGTACAACACCGACGTGCGCCCGCTGCTGCGGGAGGTGCGCGAGGAGCGGGGTCTGGCCCCCGACCCCGTCGCCGCCTACCACGCATCCGGCTGGCAGGAGCACATCGTCGCCGACCGCGTCGGCGGCACCCAGGCCGGCTGGGGCGCGTAGGCCCCGCCGGCCGGGCGCCGTCCTCCCGCACCTCCTCGTTCCTCCCCTCCCGAAGGACACCCCCATGGCACCCGCCACCCATCCGGAAGTCGCCGCGCTGCTGGAGCGCGCCCACCGACTGGGCGCCGACCCGCGCAACACCAACTACGCCGGGGGCAACGCCTCCGCCAAGGCCACCGCCACCGATCCCGTCACCGGCGGCGCCGTGGACCTGATGTGGGTCAAGGGCTCGGGCGGTGACCTGGGCACGCTCACCGAGGCCGGCCTCGCCGTCCTGCGCCTGGACCGGCTGCGTGCCCTGACCGCCGTCTACCCGGGCCCCGAGCGCGAGGACGAGATGGTCGCGGCGTTCGACTACTGCCTGCACGGCAAGGGCGGCGCAGCCCCGTCCATCGACACGGCGATGCACGGCCTCGTCGACGCCGCCCACGTCGACCACCTGCACCCCGACTCGGGCATCGCGCTGGCCTGCGCCGCGGACGGCGAGAAGCTCACCCAGGAGTGCTTCGGCGACAAGGTCGCCTGGGTGCCGTGGCGCCGTCCCGGCTTCCAGCTCGGCCTGGACATCGCCGCCATCAAGGAGGCCAATCCGCAGGCCGTCGGTGTGATCCTCGGCGGCCACGGCATCACCGCCTGGGGCGACACCTCCGAGGAGTGCGAGCGCAACGCCCTGTGGATCATCCGCACCGCCGAGGAGTTCCTGGAACGCCACGGCAAGCAGGACCCGTTCGGCGCCGCGCTGCCCGGCTGGGAGCCGCTGCCGGAGGCCGAGCGCCGGGCCCGGGCCGCCGCCCTCGCCCCGGTCCTGCGGGCGATCGCCTCCCAGGACCGCGCGCAGGTCGGCCACTTCACCGACTCCACGCCCGTCCTGGACTTCCTCGCGCACGCCGAGCACCCCCGGCTGGCCGCGCTCGGCACCTCCTGCCCGGATCACTTCCTGCGCACCAAGGTCCGCCCCCTCGTCCTCGACCTGCCCCCGACGGCGCCGCTCGAGGAGGCCGTGGCCCGTCTGGAGGAACTGCACGCCGCCTACCGCGCCGACTACCAGGCCTACTACGACCGGCACGCCGACGAGGACTCCCCCGCCATCCGCGGCGCGGACCCGGCGATCGTCCTCGTCCCGGGCGTCGGCATGTTCAGCTACGGCAAGGACAAGCAGACCGCGCGTGTCGCGGGCGAGTTCTACGTCAACGCGATCAACGTGATGCGCGGCGCCGAGGCGGTCTCCGCGTACGCCCCCATCGACGAGGCGGAGAAGTTCCGCATCGAGTACTGGGCGCTGGAGGAGGCCAAGCTCCGGCGGATGCCGAAGGCCAAGCCGCTGGCCACCCGCATCGCCCTGGTCACCGGAGCCGGTTCGGGCATCGGCAAGGCCATCGCGCACCGCCTCGTGGCGGAGGGCGCCTGCGTGGTCGTGGCCGACCTCAACGCGGAGAACGCCGGGGCCGTCGCCGAGGAACTGGGCGGCCCCGACCGGGCGGTCGCGGTGACCGTGGACGTCACCAGCGAGGAGGCCATCCGCGCCGCCTTCGACGAGGCCCTGCTGGCCTTCGGCGGGGTGGACCTGGTGGTCAACAACGCGGGCATCTCCATCTCCAAGCCCCTGCTGGAGACCACCGCCCGCGACTGGGACCTCCAGCACGACATCATGGCCCGCGGCTCCTTCCTCGTCTCCCGCGAGGCGGCCCGCGTGCTCATCGCGCAGAAGCTCGGCGGCGACATCGTCTACATCGCCTCCAAGAACGCGGTCTTCGCCGGGCCCAACAACATCGCCTACTCCGCCACCAAGGCCGACCAGGCGCACCAGGTCCGGCTGCTGGCGGCCGAGCTCGGCGAGCACGGCATCCGCGTCAACGGCGTCAACCCCGACGGGGTCGTCCGGGGCTCGGGCATCTTCTCCTCCGGCTGGGGCGCCCAGCGCGCCGCGACGTACGGGGTACCGGAGGAGAAGCTCGGCGAGTTCTACGCCCAGCGCACCATCCTCAAGCGGGAGGTGCTCCCCGAGCACGTCGCGAACGCGGTCTTCGCCCTGACCGGCGGCGAGCTGACGCACACCACGGGTCTGCACGTCCCGGTCGACGCCGGCGTGGCCGCGGCGTTCCTGCGCTGACGCCGTCAGCACCGTGCGGGGGAGCCGGCCGGCTCCCCCGCACGCGTACGACCCACCGACCCCCGCGGTGCGCCGCACCGCTCCGACCGCACCCGTCGCTCCGACCCGAACGACCAGAACACGAGGGGCCCACGTGCCATTCGCCGCCATCGACCTCGGCGCCACCAGCGGCCGCGTCATCCTCGGCCGGGTGGGCCCCGGCCACCTGGTCCTCGACGAGGTGCACCGCTTCGCCAACACCCCCGTCCGGCTGCCCACCGGACTGCACTGGGACGTCCTCGCCCTGTTCCGGGAGAGCCTGGACGGTCTGCGCCTGGCGGCCCGGGCCGGGGACGGCGTGGCGTCGGTCGGCATCGACAGCTGGGCCGTCGACTACGGACTGCTCGACGCGGACGGCACCCTGCTCGGGAACCCCCACCACTACCGCGACGGCCGGACCGAGCACGTCGCCGAACGGGTCAGGGACGAGATCGGTGCGCAGCGGCTGTACGGGGTCACGGGGCTGCAGCACCTGCCCTTCAACACGGTCTTCCAGCTCGCGGCGGCCCGCGACGGCGCGCAGTTCGCGGCCGCCAGGACGCTGCTGATGATCCCCGACCTGCTCACCCACTGGCTCACCGGCAGCATCGGCGCCGAGGAGACCAACGCCTCCACCACCGGCCTGTTCGACGCGCGCACGGCGTCCTGGGCGGAGGAACTCCTCGGCCGGCTCGGCGTCGAGCCGGGCCTGCTGCCGCCGCTGCGTGCCCCGGGCGACCACGCCGGCACGCTGCTGCCCCACGTGGCCGCGTACACCGGGCTGCCGGCGGACACCGCCGTCGTCACCGTGGCCTCGCACGACACCGCCTCCGCGGTGGCCGCGGTCCCGGCCACCGGGTCGCACTTCGCGTACATCTCCTGCGGCACCTGGTCGCTCGCGGGCCTGGAACTGGACGCCCCGGTGCTCACGGAGGCCTCGCGGCTCGCCAACTTCACCAACGAGCGCGGCATCGACGGCACCATCCGGTACCTCCGCAACATCATGGGCATGTGGCTGCTGGAGGAGTGCCGCCGCACCTGGGAGCAGCGGCAGGAGGGCCTGCCCCTGCAGGAACTGCTCGCCGCGGCCGCCGCCGCGGAGCCCTTCGCGGCCCTCATCGACCCGGACGACCCCGTGTTCCTGGCACCCGGCGACATGCCCGCCCGGATCCGCGCCTTCTGCCTGCGGACCGGCCAGCGGCCCCCGGAGTCCCACGGCGCCGTCGTCCGCTGCATCCTGGAGAGCCTCGCCCTGGCCCACCGGCGCACCCTCCGCGAGGCGGCCGAGCTCGCCGGCCGGGACATCCACCGCGTCCACCTGGTCGGCGGCGGCTCCCGCAACGAACTACTGTGCCGGTTCACCGCCGACGCCACCGGGCTCCCGGTCGTCGCGGGCCCCACCGAGGCCACGGCGCTGGGCAACATCCTCGTGCAGGCCCGCGCCCACGGCACGGTCGGCGACGGTCCCGACGGCCTGGCGGCGATGCGCGCCCTGGTCGCGGCCACCCAGCCGCTGCGCACCTACGAGCCGGCCGCGGACACCCGGGCCTGGGACGCCGCGGCGGCACGGCTGGCGGAGTTCGGCGCGGCGCAACGGCCGTAGCTGTGGCCGGTGGTTCGGCTGTCCCGCCGTCT